>CAINGT010000113.1 GCA_903848655.1 uncultured Sphingomonadales bacterium | reverse complement strand
GCTTTCATCACCGCTCCATCCGACGGCATTTTGCAACCTTATGGTGCTGATTTAATTGTAAAAAAATCTTGTCCAAAAGTTGTGTGCATCCCGTAGCCCTTTGGGGGAGGTGGCAGCGCGAAGCGCGGCGTGCGATGGGCAGAATATAGTGCGATTTCGAGAAGTTGCGCCCCCTCCGTCAGCCCTGCGGGCTGCCACCTCCCCCAGTGGGGGAGGACCTGGGGTCGCTTACGCCGAATGGACGGTCAGCGTGCTCCTGATCTTTGGGTCAGACTTCCTATGCAATAGCCCTGCCCTGAAGGGAGGGGCTTTCCCACTCCAGCGCGCGACCGCCGGGTGGAAGGATGAATTCCTGCGAAATTGACGTGTTCCGGGGTTCCTTAAAATGTCGCGTCAGTGATACCGCCGCAACAGTCCGGCCAGTCGGCCCTGGACTTGCACATCGGCGGGGGCGTAAAACTGCGGATCATAGGCAGCGTTGGCGGGGTCGAGGCGGATTAGGCCTTTTTCACGGTGCAAGTATTTCAGTGTGGCTTCTTCGCCGCGCACCAGCGCCACCACGATTTCGCCATCACGCGCCACTTCGGTGCGGCGGATCAGCGCATAGTCGCCATCGAGAATGCCCGCTTCGACCATCGAATCGCCCGATACTTCCAGCGCATAGTGTTCGCCGGGGCCAAGCAGCGCGGCGGGCACGGGCAGCATGGTGGCACCTTCGAGCGCTTCGATTGGCGCGCCGGCGGCAATGCGGCCATGCAGGGGGATTTCGATCACATCGTTTGCGGGTTGCGGCGTTGCCACGCGTTGCGGCCGTGCGGCGGGGCGGGACAGCTTGTCCTGGGTGCCGGGTTCGCGGATCACTTCGAGCGCGCGCGCGCGGTTGGCAAGGCGACGGATGAAGCCGCGTTCTTCAAGCGCGGAAATCAGCCGGTGCACGCCCGACTTTGACTTGAGATCGAGCGCCTCTTTCATTTCTTCGAACGAAGGGGAAATGCCTGCTTCATCCAGACGGGTCTGGATGAAAGTCAAAAGCTCGTGCTGTTTGCGCGTCAGCATCACCTGATCTCCCGCCGGAACCGGCCCGGTTCGTGAACGAATGCGGAACGATTAGGCAACCAAACGGAACAGGTCAAGCAATTTGCGGGAGTTACGCAAAATTCGTGAGATAGACCGGCACCGCAGTTCCGGCCGGGGCAGGGGGGGCACCGGCGGGTCGCACCACCAATGCATTGCTGCGCGCGAGCGGAGACAGCGCGCCTGAATCCTGCAACCGGTCAAGCGCCACGTGCGCGCCATCCCAGTGCGCGCGCAGAAATTCCATGCGCCCGCCGCCTTTGGCCATCGGCGTTGCCAGCGGCACACTGATCGCGCGCGGCAGCGGCGCGGCCGCGCCCAGCGCTGCGCGCAGCAGTGGCAGCAGGAACAGAAATCCGGTAACCCATGCCGATGCCGGATTGCCGGGCAGGCCGAGGATGACTTGCGCCCCGCGCCGCGCCACCAGCAGCGGCTTGCCCGGTTTGATCGCCACGCGCCAAAAATCGAGGGTGACACCCATGGCGGCGAGCGCCGGGCGGATCAGGTCATGATCGCCGACCGACGCCCCGCCGCTGGTCACGATGACATCGGCATCGGCGGCGGTGTCGAACGCGGCGATCAGTGCATCGATCCGGTCTGCGACCGGGCCGATCCGCCGCACATGCGCAGGCAGGCCTGCCGCCAGTGCGGCGAGCATCGGCCCGTTGCTGGCGGGGATCTGGTGCGCGGCGATGGCGGTGCCGGGTGCGGCCAGTTCATCGCCGCTGTCGATCACCGCCAATCGGACCGCGCGGCGCACCGGCACGTGGTCATGCCCCGCCGCAAGCGCAAGGCCGATTGCGGCGGCATCGATCCGCGCTCCGGCGGGCAACAGCAGGTCGTGATCGGCGAAATCCATCCCGCGCGGGCGGATATGGCGCGCCAGTGGATCGGGTGGGGTTCCCGTCAGCGTGAGCGTCGTGGCGTCAGCGCGGCTGTCTTCGCGCAGCAGCACCATGTCCGCGCCCGGCGGCAGCACCGCGCCCGTGCTGATCGCCACCGCGTCTCCGGCGCTGACCGTGCCCGTAAACGGGTGGCCCGCCGCGCTTTCGCCGATCACCCGCCATGGCCCCGGCAGATCGGCAGCGCGCATGGCGAACCCATCCATCGCCGATAGCGCAGCGGCGGGCTGGGTGCGCCGTGCGGAGATCGGCGCGGCGAGGAAATAGCCCGCCGCATCGGCGCTGGCGCGCAGTTCGACCGGCACGTGCGGGGCAAGGGCGAGCAGCCGGCCTTGCGCCTCGGCCAAAGCCAGCGGCGCGGTCATGCGGCGGGTTCGGCGCGCCAGATGCCCGACTTGCCGCCGCGTTTTTCGATCAGCCGCACTGCGTCAATCACCATCGCTTTGTCGATGGCTTTGGCCATATCGTAAATCGTCAGCAGCGCCACCGTCACCGCAGTCATCGCCTCCATCTCTACCCCGGTACGCGCGGTCAGCGTGGCGGTGGCGGTGGCGGTGACGCCCGCATCATCGAGCGCGAAATCGACCGCGACGCTGTCAAGCCCGAGCGGGTGGCACAGCGGGATCAGATCGGCGGTACGTTTGGCGGCCATGATTCCGGCGATCCGCGCGGTGGCGAACACATCGCCCTTTGCCACGGTGCCGCTGGCGATGGCTGCGCGCGCGGCGGCGCTCATGGTGATGCGTCCGCTGGCAATCGCGACGCGATGCGTGGCGGCTTTGCCCCCGACATCGACCATCCGCGCCTGGCCCTTGCTATCAAGATGGGTCAATCCGGTCATCTTCCGGGCTGTGCCAGACCCCGGCGCACTTGCAAAGGCGCGATATCAGTGCGCCATTCCCCAATACGTCAGCCCGATGGCGAGATAAGCGCTCAGCCAGAACCCCGCGTCGATCAGCGCCAGTCGCAAACTGATGCGCAAGTTCAGATAATTGATCCACATCGCCGGGATCACGAAGGCAATCGCCAGCCCGCCTGACATCATCAGATAGAGCCACGGCTTGGCCGCCAGCGTGGCCGCGCCGACGCGCGCGAACATGTGCCCGATCATCGCGGAGGACAGCAGCAGCAGGGCAAAGCTGATCGCCAGCGTGCGCAGCGGCGCAATGCGGTGGCCCAGCCCGCCGGGCCCCAGTTCTTCCAGCCGGGCGCGACCGTGCAATGGGCCATACCACACCATCGACACCACCAGCGCGATCATCGCCGCGACCAGCACCGCCAACCCGTTTACCGGACCCATGGATTGCTCTCCCGCCAGCGTGGACAAAACACCAGACTGGCGGTTCTGTCGCATAGAGCGCGGCAGCGCCGATAGCAATTCACCCAAGCGTGACGCCACGATAAAAACCCGCTATGCGCCGCCGCCTGATGGCTCAAACCCAATCCCCCCCGGCGGCACCGCCGCGCACGCGCAAAATCGGCATGGTCAGCCTTGGCTGCCCGAAGGCGCTGGTCGATTCCGAACGCATTCTGACGCGGCTGCGCGCCGACGGCTATGCGATGAGCGGGGATTACGCGGGCGCGGATGTCGTGCTGGTCAATACCTGCGGCTTTCTCGATTCGGCCAAGGAAGAAAGCCTTCAAGCCATTGGCGAGGCGATGGCAGAAAACGGGCGCGTGATCGTGACCGGGTGCATGGGCAACGAAGCCGATGCGATCCGCGCGCGCTTTCCGGGTGTGCTGGCGGTGACCGGCGCGGCGCAATACGAAGATGTCGTCGATGCAGTGCACGCCGCCGCGCCGCCGGGGCTGGGGCCCTATTTCGATCTGATCCCGCAAAGCGCACCCGGCGATGTCAAACTGACCCCGCGTCATTACAGCTATGTCAAGATTTCCGAAGGCTGCAACCACGCGTGCGCGTTCTGCATCATCCCGCAATTGCGCGGGGACCTTGTCAGCCGCCGGATCGACGCGGTGCTGCGCGAGGCGGAAAAGCTGGTCGCTGCGGGCACCCGCGAATTGCTGATTATCAGTCAGGACACATCGGCCTATGGCGTCGATGTGCGGCACGAGCCGCGCGCATGGCATGGCCAACCGGTGCGCACGCATATGACCGATCTGGCGCGCGAACTCGGCGGTCTGCGCACCCCCGATGGTCATGTGCCGTGGGTACGGCTGCATTATGTCTATCCGTATCCGCACGTCGCGGCGGTCATCCCGCTGATGGCGCAAGGGCTGCTGACGCCCTATCTCGATATCCCGTTTCAGCACGCCAGCCCGGCCGTGCTGCGCGCGATGAAGCGCCCGGCGAATGAGGCCAAAGTGTTGGAACGGTTGCGCGAATGGCGCGACATCTGCCCCGATCTTGCGATCCGGTCGAGCTTTGTCGTCGGCTTTCCTGGCGAGACCGAAGACGATTTCCGCTATTTGCTCGATTGGCTGGATGAAGCGCAGCTTGATCGCGTTGGCGCGTTCCGGTTCGAGCCGGTGGCGGGCGCGGCGGCCAATGCGCTGCCCGACCCGGTGCCCGAAGCGGTGAAGGAAGAGCGCTATGCCCGGATCATGGCGCATAGCGCCGCGATCAGCGCGGCCAAGCTTGCCGCCAAAGTGGGCCGCACCGTGCGCGTCATCATCGACGAGGTGGGCGATCCGGACGAAGACGGTGACATCGGCGCAAGCGGTCGGTCGCAGGCCGATGCGCCCGAAATCGACGGCGCGGTGCATCTGCGCAATGTGCCTGACCACCTTGCGCCGGGCGATTTCGTCGATGTCTTGGTCGAAGATGCTGATGCGCACGACTTGTTCGGGGTAATCACCCGCGCGTGATGCAAAAAAGTGGGTACCGGTTTTTTGCGCCAAATCACGCGCCAACGAAGACTCCAAAGCGTGATGCAAAAAAGTGGGTACCGGTTTTTTGCGCCAAATCACGCGCCAACGAAGACTCCAAAGCGTGATGCAAAAAAGTGGGTGCGGGTTTTCACCTGCGGTGCACTGCGGCTCGCAAAAGATCATGCTCTGGCATCGGAGCAGCTTTGTCGCTAAGCTTTAAGGATTCGGTTAAACCAAGGGAGAGCTCGATGGGCGCGGCACGAAACGACGCGGATGGTGCACCGCTCGATGTGGTGATCGTCGGCGCGGGCATTTCGGGCATCGGCATGGCCGCGCATATGGAGGCGCTGTGCCCGGGACGCAGCTATGCCGTGCTCGAACGGCGCGAGCGGCTGGGCGGGACGTGGGATCTGTTCCGCTATCCCGGTGTGCGGTCGGATAGCGACATGCACACGCTGGGGTTTGTGTTCGAACCGTGGCGGCATGAAAAATCCATCGCCGATGGCCCGGCCATCCTCGATTATCTGGATCGTATCGTCGATCAGCGCGGCATTCGCCCGCACATCCGCTTTGGCACGCAAGTGCTGAGCGCCGATTGGGACAGCGCGGCCGGACTGTGGCGGATCGAAGTCAGCACTCCGTCTGGCCTTGGCCAGATTGCGACGCGGTTCCTGTATCTCGGATCGGGCTATTACGATTACGATGATCCTTATGACGCGGCGATACCGGGCAAAGCCAGCTTTGCCGGGCGCATCGTCCATCCGCAGTTCTGGCCCGGCGATCTCGATTATGCGGGCAAGCGTGTGGTGGTGATCGGATCGGGCGCGACCGCGGTAACCGTGGTTCCGGCAATGGCGCAGACCGCCGCGCATGTCACGATGCTGCAACGCACGCCGACATGGATGGCTGCGCGCCCGGCGCGCGATGCCATCGCCAATCTGTTGCGCCGCATCCTGCCCGATAAACTGGCCTATCGGCTGACGCGGTTCAAGAATATCCAGATGCAGGCGCTGGTGTACCGCCGCGCGCGCAAAAGCCCGCACAAAGTCCGCGCGTGGCTGACCCGGCAAACGCAGGCGCAATTGGGCAGCCATTACACGGCGCCCGATTTCACCCCGCCTTATGATCCATGGGATCAGCGGCTGTGCCTCGTGCCCGATGGCGATCTGTTTGCGGCGGTGCGCGCCGGGCGCGCCAGCGTGGTGACCGACCGGATCGAAACCATCGATGCCACCGGGGTGCAACTGGCTTCGGGCCGCCATCTCGATGCCGATGTGATCGTGACTGCCACCGGGTTGGCGCTGACGATGGCGGGCAAGATCGCGGTCAGCCTCGACGGAGTGCCAATCGATTGGTCACAGCACTATTATTACAAAGCCTGCATGTTTTCGAACGTGCCCAATCTGGCGGCAGTGTTCGGCTATCTGAATGCGTCGTGGACTTTGCGCGCGGATATTATCGCCGATTATGTCTGCCGCCTAATCAACCTGATGGCGACCCGTGATGTCGCGGTCGCCACCCCGTTGCTGCCCGCCGATCATGGCCTGACCGATGATGATCCGTTCAATTTCTCGTCCGGCTATATTGCGCGCGCGCGGCAGTTGCTGCCCAAGAGCGCGGCCGATATGCGCTGGCGGCTGAACCAGGATTATGTGCGCGACCGCGCGTGGATGGCCAGCGATCCCATCGACGACGGCGTGCTGCGGCTGGAACCCGTTGCGGGAGAACGAGCCGGTGCCGCCCTCGAAGCCGCGCTATAACTGAATAATAACTTTATTACAGTGGCCTGCGGCTCGCAATAAATCACGCGAAAACAAAGACTCTAGAGCGTGATGCGATTCAATCTAATCGCATTCCGCTCTAATGCCTGCTGCCCTCGGGCTGCGGGGGCAGGTTCAGCGTGTCAAGCGCATGCTGCAAGTAAACGGCCGAAAGCGCCTCACCCGCGTGATCGAGCAAGGTGAGCGCGCGTTGCATCAATTCCGCCGCGTGCACCAGTTGTGCGGCAATATCCAGCGTTTCATCTTGAGAGTCCATCACTCGGTCCATATCACAATCCTGGGTGTGCTGCGATGACCTTAGTCGTGGACCCGTTATAGCATGGTGCATCCTTACCCCAGCAATCACCACGTTCCGCCGGCAAACTCTAGTGGCGCGAGTCGTTCAGAATGACGGGTAGAGATTTTTGAGTTTGATGCGAGCGTCGTCGGTTGTGAACTGCCAATCGGCTTTGGCATGATGCGTGTTTCGATGGTTTTGCCATGCGGCAACCTCGTTGATCAGAG
>CAINGT010000112.1 GCA_903848655.1 uncultured Sphingomonadales bacterium | reverse complement strand
GATAGAGCATGATGCGAAAAAGTGGGCACCGGTTTTTCGCAAAAAATCATGCGAAAACAAAGACTCCTAGAGCATGATGCGATTCTTTCTTATCGCATCATGCTCTAGCGCGCGGACTGCAATTCGCCCACGCTCTCACCAAGCCGAAATCCCCCAGCCCCACCCCCAACCCCCTCCCCTGAAGGGGCGGGGGCTTTTCAGCAGGTGCCGGGTCAGTCGCCGGTCAGGATGCGATCAACCAGTTGTTTCACCGTCGGGGTGAAGTTGTTCGAATAGAACGGGTCTTGCGCAAAGCGATAGGCGGCGTGGCCCGCGAACATCAGGTTCTGATCGATATCGCCCCCATGCGCGATATCTTGCAGCGTCTTTTGAATGCAAAAGCTGCGTGGGTCGGCCAGCCGTCCGGTTGACCAGTCGTCGTGGTCTTTCCACGCGGAAAAGCCGCAGTGCGACAAGCAGCCCATGCAATCGGCCTGATCGGTGCGGATCGTATCGCGCTCTTCACCGGTCACGAACACCACGGTGTCATCCGGTGTACGCAAGGCATGGCTAAACCCTTGGGCAGCCCAGCCGCGCGCATGATCCCGGTCAGCCGGGGTAACCCAGAAATTCTTGCCGCGCACCCCGACATCAAGCTGCACAGTATGTTCGCCCGCCGCGACGCGCGAATAGGGAATCTGCCGCGCGCTGCGTGCTTCAAGGTTGCGCAGGAACGGGTTGCGCACCGCCGAGGAATAGAACCCGGTCGGCGAAAAGCGGTGGAGCAGCACGTCACCAGGGGCAAGTTTGCGCAAATGGTCCTTCCACCCTTGGGGAATCGGGCTTTCTTCGGTCAGCAGTGGGCGGGTGCCGAACTGGAACGCGATGGCCCCGAGTTCGGGATTGTCGATCCAGTCGTTCCATTCGCGCAAAAACCACACGCCGCCCGCCATAATGATCGGCACGCTGTCGCTCACGCCTTCGGCGCGCATCGTCGCGCGCAGCGATTTGACGCGCGGATAGGGGTCTTCGGGTTTGCGCGGGTCTTCGGCGTTGGACAGGCCGTTGTGCCCGCCCGCCAGCCACGGGTCTTCATAGACGACTGCCGCCATCAGATGCGCGACTTTGTGATAGGCGCGTTTCCACAGCGCGCGGAACGCCCGGCCCGATGACACGATGGGCAGATAGTTGACATTGAACCGCGCCGCGATTTCCGACAGGCGATAGGGCATTCCCGCGCCGCAGGTAACGCCCGTTACCAGCCCGCGGGTCCGCTCCAACACGCCTTCGAGCACGGCTTGCGCGCCGCCCATTTCCCACAGCACATTGATGTTGATCGCGCCGCGCCCGCTGGCAATATCATAAGCGCGGCGCACTTGTTCGACCGCGCCGTCGATGGCGTATGTGATCAATTGGTCGTGCCGTTCGCGGCGGCTGGGTTGCGGATAGACTTGCGGCACCACGTGCCCTTGCGCATCATAGCTATCGGCGTTGACCGCGCTGACCGTGCCGATCCCGCCCGCCGCCGCCCACGCGCCCGAACTGGCGTGGTTGGTCGCAGCAACACCTTTGCCGCCTTCGATTAGCGGCCAGACTTCGCGTCCACCATAGAGGATCGGCTTTAAGCCTTTGAAAACAGACATACCAAACTTTCACCAGACGCAAGCTTCGATAGTGGCGCGCTTGCTGCGCTCTTGTCATGCGGGCTGTTCGTCAAGTTTGCCCGTCACCCACAAGCGCTTAGATTAGGCGCAAATGCGCCGCAGCGAAAGGGTATTGCCCACATGAGCGGATGATCGCCGCGTCAATCGTCGTCTTCGACCGTGACTTTGTCACCAGTCACCCGCTGCGACAGCGCGGCGGCCATATAGGGATCGAGCGCGCCGTCGAGCACGTCGGTCGGGTTGGTCGAAACCACCCCGGTGCGCAGATCTTTGACCTGCTGATAGGGTTGCAGCACGTAAGAGCGGATCTGGTGGCCCCAGCCGATCTCGGTCTTGGCGGCATATTCGCTGCTCGTCACCGCTTCGCGCTTGGCAAGTTCGGCTTCGTAAAGCCGCGCGCGCAACATGCCCATCGCGGTGGCGCGGTTCTTGTGCTGGCTGCGGTCGTTCTGGCTGGCGACGATGATCCCGCTGGGCACATGGGTGATGCGCACCGCCGAATCGGTGGTGTTGACGTGCTGCCCGCCCGCGCCCGAAGCGCGATACGTATCAATCTTCAGATCGGCGGGGTTGATCTCGATGGCGATATTGTCATCGATTTCGGGATAGACCCACACCGAGCTGAACGACGTGTGCCGCCGCGCCGAACTGTCATAAGGGCTGATCCGCACCAGCCGGTGCACGCCGCTTTCGGTCTTGGCATAGCCATACGCGTTTTCGCCTTTGACCAGCAGCGTACAGCTTTTGATCCCGGCGGCTTCACCCGCGTGGTAATCGACCACTTCGACTTTATAGCCGTGGCGTTCGGCCCAGCGCGAATACATCCGCTGCAACATTTCCGCCCAGTCCTGGCTTTCGGTTCCGCCCGCCCCGGCGTGGACTTCGATAAAGGCGTTGTTGGCATCGGCTTCGCCCGCGAGCAGCGCCTGCACTTTGTCGGCATCGGCGCGCGCGGCCAGCGTGGCGAGCGTTGCCAGCCCTTCGGCGATGATCGCTTCATCGCCTTCGGCTTCGCCCATATCGATGAATTCGATGGCGTCGGCCATTTCCTGACTGATGCGGTTGACCGCGCCGATGGATGTTTCCAGCCGTCCGCGTTCGCGCATTACCGCTTCGGCCTGGCGCGGATCATCCCACAGGCGGGGGTCTTCGACACGCGCATTCAGCTCGTCGAGCCGACGCACCGCGCGGTCCCAGTCGAGAAACTTGCGCACGAGCGCCAGCGCGCTGGTGATGCGGTCTATATGGGCCTGCCCTTCGGCACGCATGGCACTGTCCCGTCGCTGTCACCGGCAGGCGCGGGGCCAGCGGGTGCTCAAAACATCAAGCGCCGCCGTTTCGTGAGCATTTTCAAGGCAGGTGGAAACACCTGCCGACTCGGAAAATGCGACAAACCAAGAATCTAGGGCGCGCGATCCGATGCAATCGGATCGGAAAGCGCCCTAGCGCAGCGGTGGTGCTTGTAAAGCGGCTTGTGGGGCGCTGCGTCAGTGTTCTTTGGCCAGCTTTTGCACCAGCGCCAAAGTCTGATCGACATGGCTGTGCCAGTCCATGTCGGTATGCGCCAGCGCGATACGGCCATCGGGGGTGATGACATAGCTGGTGCGGTTCGCCAGCCCGGTATCGGTGCCATTGGCGATCAGATTGACATCATAGGCTTTGATGACATCGGGCGAGGCGGCGGCGACGGTGAATTTGTCGCGGCAATCGAGCGTCGAGAATTTTTGCAGCGCGTCGATGGTATCGTTCGACATGCCGATCACGGTGGCCCCGGCTTTGGCGAAATCGGCGCTCGCTTCGGCAAAGGCATGGGCTTCGAGCGTGCAGCCGGGGGTAAAGGCTTTGGGATAGAAATAGAGCACCACGGTGCCTTTGGCGAGCAACGCCTTGAGCGCCACCGGCAACGGTTTTCCAGCGAGCGCGCCTTGCGTGGTGAAATCGGGGGCAGCAGCGCCGACCGGCAGCGCGGCTTGCGCGGCGAACGGCGTGGCGGCGAGGCTTAGCGCGGCAAGGACCGCGAACAGGCGATGATGGTTCATGCCGCTGACACTACCACAGTTGCGCCTGCACTCAAGCCTTTCAGAATACTGTGCCTGGTTCCTCGCCTGCTGCATCGGTTGGTGCGGCGGCGGCCCCATAACGTGCGGCATAAGCGCGGCGCACGGCATCGAGTACCACCTGCCGCGTTGAACCTTGCAAATCGCGGCTGGTGCGGCGCGGTTCGCTGTCGGGCTTGAACGCTTCCCAGATTACCGCCGCTTTGGGATCGCGGTCAGCCGGTGTGCCTTCGAACACGTGTTTGCCGGTGACTCGGTCGATCTTGGCCAGCCGCACGCCTTCGGGCGCGGCGAACGGGATCGCGCGCCACCGGTCGCGCGTCGCTTGGACAAACTGTTTGAACACCGGCGCGGCAATGCGTCCGCCTTGCGCATAGCCGCCCAAGCTGCGCGGCTGATCATAGCCGAGATAAATGCCCGCGATCAGGCGCGGTGATCCACCGACGAACCACACATTGGTCGGGCCGCTGGTCGTGCCGGTCTTGCCGAACAGCGGCAGATCGAGATCGCGCAAGCTGGCGGCGGTGCCGCGCACCACCACGCCTTCGAGCATGTGCACCACCTGATAGGCGGTGCGCGGATCAAGCGCTTGGCGCCCGGTCGGCTTGAACCTGGGCATCGCGTGGCCATCCCATTGCGGCGCGTTGCACGTATCGCATGATCGCTTGTCGGCGCGCCAGATCACTTTGCCCTGACGGTCCTGCACGAAATCGATCAGCGTCTGATCGTGCAAGCGGCCATGATCGGCCAGCGCGCCATAAGCATTGACCAGCCGCGCCACGGTCGTATCGCCCGCGCCCAGCGCCATCGACAGATAAGGCGGATAATCGCCGATGCCGACCGCCTTGATCGTGCGCACCACGCGTTCCATGCCGGTATCATTGGCGATCCGCACGGTCATCAGATTGCGCGACTGTTCCAGCCCCCAGCGCAACGTATGCGTGCCGCCGCCGCCTTCATCGCCAAAGTTGCGAAAGCATTTCTGCCCGAGCGCGGCCCCCTGATAGACGCAAAATGTGCCATCGAGCACGATCGAAGTCGGCGTCATGCCATTGTCGAGCGCAGTGGCATAGACGAACGGCTTGATCGTCGATCCGGGCTGGCGAATGGCTTGCGTGGCGCGGTTGAACGCGCCGAGCCGCGCGTCGAACCCGCCTTGCATCGCCAGCACCCGGCCATTTTGCGGGTCTTGCACCACCATCCCGCCCGAGACTTCGGGAATGATCCGCAGGTCCCAGCCGGTGCCCGATGGCGCGACCGCGACGACATCGCCGGGCGTGATCGCATCGGCGAGGCCCAAGACCGCGCCCGTGCTGCCATCGGCAAACCCGATCCGCCCGCCGCTGCCCGCACGATCAAGGATCACTCCCACGCGCCAGTCGAGATAGCGGATCGACACGTTGCTCGCGATCAATTGTCCCTGCCAGTTGGCAGGATCGACATGGGCAATCGGGCCGTGCCAGCCGTGCCCGGCGGCATAGCGCAACAACCCGGCGCGCAGCGCGTCTTGCGCCGCAGTCTGCACCCGCGTGTCGAGCGATGTGCGCACCCATAGCCCGCCGGCATAGACGCTGTTTGGCCCGTCTTCGGCATTTTCGCCGAATTCGGTAATCAGTTGCCGCCGCACTTCTTCAAGGAAATAGCCCGCATCGGCGGTGAAACTGTCGGCCCGGCGCGGCACGAGGCCGAGCGGGCGCGCTTTGGCGGCATCGGCTTCGGCGCGTTTGACATAGCCATTTTTGACCATCTGATCGAGCACCCAGTTGCGCCGGGCCAGTGCTTTGTCCGCCGAACGCGCGCGGCCATAGTCTTCGGGCGCTTTGGGCAGGATCGCCAGAAACGCGGATTCGTGCAGCGCCAGATCGCCAACGTCTTTGTCAAAATAGGCGCGCGCTGCCGCCTGCACGCCAAAGCTTTGCCGCCCGAGCGGAATCTCGTTGAGATAGAGCTCCAGAATCTGTTGCTTGGTCAGCAGCGATTCGATGCGCAGCGCGAGGATCATTTCCTTGAACTTGCGCCCAAACGAATATTCGTTGCCGATCAGCAAGTTTTTGGCGACTTGCTGGGTAATCGTCGATCCACCGCGCGCGCGCGCGCCCGTGCCGAATTTGGTGGCATAATCGACCGCCGCCCCCGCCAACCCGGTCAGATCGACGCCGTTGTGGCTGAAAAACGATTTGTCCTCTGCCGACAGGAACGCGCCGATCAAAGGCGGGGGAAAATCGACGAAGCGCAATTGCACCCGTCGCTCGCGCGCATAAGTCGATACGATTGCGCCATCGCCGCCGCGCACCATCGTTGGCAGCGGCGGCTGATACGTCAGCAAGGCTTCGGCGCTGGGCAGGCCGCGCAACACCGTGATCCACAAGACCGCATAAGCCAGCGCCAGCACCACCAGCCACACCATCGCCCGCCGCAACCAGCGGCGCGCACGCAGCGCCGCCCAGCCGCGTGCGAGCGCGGCAAGCACACGCCAGTGCAGACGCGGGGGTGGGGAAGTTTCGGCCATCGCTCGCAGGCTCTAAAGCATCGCGCAAAAAAACGGGAACCGGTTTTTTGCTAAAATGCCTGGCGTGCGCAAAATTCCTGCGGCGCGTCAGGGCGGGGTCTCGGACTGGGTGGCCAGAAAGATCGTGATTGCGCGCGCCAAAGTCTGGGCAAAGTCTGCGCGCCATTGCGGTGATTGCATGAGCCGTACGTCTTCGCGGTTGCTGATATAGCCTGCTTCGACCAGCACCGACGGCAGATCGAGCGATTTCAGCACGACGAATGCGGCCTGTTGCAGCGGGTCTTCGCGAAAGCGGAAATGGCCTTGGCCCTCGCGACGGATGAGGCCGGCCAATGCTTGCGAGCGCGCGCGCATCCGCGCCTGCGACAGATCGATCAGCACTTGCGATACGGTGTCATCCTGCCCGCCCAGCGCCACGCCGTTGACCTGATCGACATGGTTTTCGCGCGCGGCCACCGCATCGGCGAGCGCGCTCGATCCGCGATCCGACAGCGTATAGACCGAAGCGCCGATGGCAGCGGGGTTTTCGGCGGCATCGGCGTGAACCGACACGAACAGATCGGCGTGGAGCCGCCGCGCAATCGAAGCGCGGTCGGGCAGCGTCAAATAGCGGTCATCGTGGCGCGTGAGCGCGACACGCACGCGCCCCTTGGCGATCAGCGCATCGCGCAATACCTGCGCCAGCGCCAGCGTCAGGACTTTTTCCTGCTCGCCGCCTGGCCCGCTCGCACCCGGATCGTGGCCGCCATGCCCGGCATCGATCACCACCAGTGGACGGCTGGCATCGGCTGGGCCTTCGATGAGCGGCAGGTCGGGCGCGCGCTGGGCGGTGGGCAAATCAAACCGGATGACATAAGCCGGAACCATGCCGCGCCCGGTCACTTGCCAATAGAGCCATGCCCCCAATACCCCGGCGGGCACCACAAACCCGGCGACAATGGCGCAAATCCCGGCGGCACGCCGCAGCCGGGCGCCCCACCCGCCGGTTCTGGTCGATTGTGCGCCTGGCACCCGCAGTGATCCTGTCCCCGACTTCGATTGGGACGCTCTTTGCGCCAAGCCCGGCCCGCGCGCAATCCACCCAGGCAGCGGCGGATCGTCGGGCGATTGTTTTAATTGCCGGTTGGCAATTGCAGTGCTAGCACCGCTCCACCGGCGTCATCCAGCACCGGCCCCGGTCGCGCCAAACCGCACGATGCCCCGGATTCGGAGCGCACGCGGAAAGGCCCGGCACGAGCAGGCCGTCGGCAGAATGATCCGGTTGAAAATGCGGGAACAACCGGGCACCGCGCCCGCTACCCCGCGCCAGAGGTTGAAGCCCTGATGACGAGCCGAAGTGCCAGCCTGAAGAAGCACCCCACGCGGGTTCTTTGCAGGTATGCGCCCCGTGGCTCCTTGCGGTTTGCGCGCACAATGCCGCGCAACGTGATTGGGGCAGACGCACACCCACCGCCGCCGACAGACCGGCAGTTCGGGCCACGGCCCGGCTGGTCCATCGGCACACCCGCATTCGCGAACCGCCGCGCCAGCACTGTCTTGTGCCGGGCGAGCGTTCGCGCCCTCGCAATGAACCGCGCCCTGTTCCCGGGATATGTCCCGTGGCCGCGCGGCTGGAGAATACTTGATGACTACGCGCATGCTCATCGATGCGCGCCACCCGGAAGAAACCCGGGTGGCGGTGCTCAAAGGCAACCGGATTGAAGAATTTGACTTTGAATCTGCAGATCACAAGCAGATCAAGGGCAACATCTATCTCGCCAAAGTAACCCGGGTCGAACCTTCGCTACAGGCGGCATTTGTCGATTTTGGTGGGAATCGCCACGGCTTTTTGGCGTTCAGCGAAATCCACCCGGATTATTACCAGATCCCGCGCGAAGACCGCGAAGCGCTGCTGGCCGAAGAAGCGCGCCACGCCGAAGAAGAAGCGGCCTTGCGCGCCGCCGATGAAGACGCGGACGAGGATTACGGCGAAGACGGCTTCGATGGCGGCGACCGCTATGACGACGGCGTGACCGAAATCGACACCAGCGATAAAGACCAGGTATCGACCATCGAAGGCGGGATGATCGATCAGGACTTTGACAGCGATGGCGATGATGTCGAAACGGGCGAGGACGCGCCCGGTGGCGATGCTGATGCCGATGATGGCCGTTCGCGCCGTGGTCCGGGCCGCCGCCGCCAGAGCCGGGGTCAGGCCAAACAGGCCGATGATCTGCGCGCACGGCGGCTGGCCTTGCGCCGCCGCTACAAGATTCAGGATGTGATCCAGCGTCGCCAGGTGCTGCTGGTGCAAGTGGTCAAAGAAGAACGCGGCAACAAAGGCGCGGCGCTGACGACGTATCTCAGCCTTGCCGGGCGCTATTGCGTGCTGATGCCCAATTCCAGCCATGGTGGTGGGATCAGCCGCAAGATCAATTCGGCGTCGGACCGCAAGCGGCTGAAATCGATCATCGGTGAACTGGAACTGCCCCGCACGATGAGCTGCATCGTGCGCACCGCCGGGCTGCAACGCACCAAGACCGAGATCAAGCGCGATTTCGACTATCTGGCGCGGCTGTGGGACGAAATCCGCGAAAACACCATGCGGGCAAGCGCGCCCGCGCTGATCCATTCGGACAGCGATCTGATAAAGCGCGCGATCCGCGATATCTACAACCGCGACATCGAAGAAGTCGTGGTCGAAGGCGATAGCGGCTATCGCGCCGCGCGCGACTTCATGAAATTGCTGATGCCCAGCCATGTGCGCCGGGTGCGGCAATATGCCGATCCGGTGCCGCTGTTCCAGCGCTATGGCGCCGAAGACCAGTTGACCGCGATGTATGATCCGGTCGTGCAATTGCGCAGCGGCGGCTATCTGGTCATCAACCCGACCGAAGCGCTGGTGTCGATCGACATCAACTCGGGCCGTTCGACCAAGGAACACGGGATCGAGGCGACCGCGCTGTCAACCAATCTGGAAGCCGCGCGCGAAATCGCCCGGCAGTTGCGGCTGCGCGATATGGCCGGGCTGGTGGTGATCGACTTTATCGACATGGAATATGGCGCGAATGTGCGCAAAGTCGAAAAGGCGATCAAAGACGCGCTCAAGGATGATCGCGCGCGGATCCAGGTTGGGCGGATTTCCGGCTTTGGGCTGATGGAAATGAGCCGCCAGCGGCTGCGCACCGGGGTGTTGGAAGCGACCACGCGCGGTTGCCCGCATTGCGACGGCACGGGGCTGGTACGCACGGCATCGTCCGCCGGGCTGTCGGCGCTGCGCATGATCGAAGATGAAGCCGCCAAAGGCAAAGGCAGCATCATCACGCTGTTCGCCAGCCAGGAAGCGGCGATCTATGTGCTCAACGCCAAACGCGCCGATCTCGCCGAGATCGAACTGCGCTATGGCGTTGCGGTCGAAGTGATCCCCGAAGGCGAAAACGAAGGCGCGAAAATGCGCGTCGCCTCGCGTGGGCCAAAACCCGAATTCGTGCCGCGCTTTGAACCCGTGGCCGAACCGCTGCTCGATGATCTGATCGAAGACGAGATCGACGAAGACATCGAGGAAGAAGACACCATCGAGCGGCCCGAACGCGGCGAACCGCGCGACACGGCTGACAGTGCCGATGGCGCGAAGAACCGCAAACGGCGGCGGCGGCGGCGTGGTCGCAACCGGGATCGGCGCGAAGATGGCGAAGGCGGCAGCGAAGCATCTGCCGATGACGACAAGGACGACGATACCGACGATACCGAGGCCGATGCGGGCGAGGGTGCCGAAGGCGATGATGATCGCGACGGTGACACGCCGGGCGAGGCGCGGCACGGCGATGATGCCGCCAGCGAAGGCCGCCGCAAGCGCCGCCGCCGCAATCGCCGTCGCCGCAACCGCGATGGCAGCCCGGTCGAAGATGGCGCAAGCGATGATACGCCTGGCAACGACACCATCACCGACGCTCAATCGGATGGTGTGGAACCCGTTGCAGAGCCTGCCGAAGCCGAAGTGCCGGCCAAGCCCAAGCGCACGCGCCGCAAAGCCCCGGTAGCCGAGCCGGATGCTGTGGCCGAAGCCGACGCGGTGCCCGTGGCGGAAGCGGTGCCCGATACCGCCGCCCCAGACGAAGCCGAACCCGCACCCAAGCCCCGGCGAGGCCGTCCGCGCAAGACCGCGCCAGAGGCCCCAGTGGTCGATGACGCCGAAGCTGGACCGGCAGAACCCGCGCCCAAGCCGACCCGCGGACGGCGCAAAAAGGCTGACGCTGTCGTGGTCACCGCCGAAGCGGTGGATGAAGCGCCCGTGGCCGTGCCAGAACCGGTGGTGGGCGATGAACCCGCTGGCGAAGCTGGCAGCGATGCTGACGATCAGGCTGGCGACGACGATGGCGCATCGCCCCGGCGCGGCTGGTGGCAGCGCACCTTCGGCGCATGACCGGCCAAGGCGCGCGCGGTGGCTGACCGGCCCCCGCGCGCCTTGCGGATCGGTCTGTGGCAGCAACCGGGGTTGTGCGGGCAGCCTGACGCGATGATCGACCGACTGGCCGCGCTGCTCGCTGCGGGCGCGCTGGACGGAACCGATCTGCTGGTGCTGCCCGAATTGTGGACGAGCGGCTATTTCGACGCGGCGGCGGTGGCCGCCGCGACCGAACCTGCCGATGGCCCTTGGCAGACGCGCATCGCTGCGCTGGCGCACGCGCATCGCCTGGCGATTGCGCTCGGCTATCCGGAACGCGATGGTGCGCGGCGTTATAATGCGATGCGGCTGATCGGGCCGGATGGCGCAACGCTGGTGCACTACCGCAAAGTCAATCTGTGGGGCGATTACGAACGTGGCTTGTTCAGCGCGGGCGAACACCGCGCACCGCTCGCCACGCTGCATGGTTGGCGGATCGGCGGGTCGATCTGTTACGACACCGAATTTCCCGAAACGGTGCGCGATCTGGCGCTGCGCGGTGCACACGTGGTGTTGGCCCCGACTGCGGTCGGCAGCGAATTCCCGCTGATCGCCGAAGCGGTGATTCGCGTCCGCGCGCTGGAAAACGGGGTGTGGCTGGCGTTTGCCAATCGCGCTGGCGTTGAACACGGCTATCGCTTTGATGGCCAGTCGGCCATCGTCGCCCCCGATGGCGTGGTGGCGGCGCGCGTTACCGGCGATGACGACCTGATCTTTGCCACGCTCGACCCTGCGGCAATCGCTGCGGCGCGCGCGATCACGCCCTATCTTGCCGAATTGCGCTGGCCTGCGCCCTCGTGGGCAGGCAGCATCGGCTGATCTGGCTCTTGCCCCATGCTGCGGTTGCGCTAAAGGACGGGCGGGCACCGCAGCAGCAGGTGGCAGTTCCCAGAGGTTGAACCATGGCGACTTTCAGTCTTCCCAAGAATTCCGCGATCACCGGCAAGTCGCGCCACCATGCGGCACCCGGCGCAAAGCGGGTGCGCAAATTCACGGTCTATCGCTATGATCCCGACAGCGGGCAGAACCCGCGCTACGATACGTTCGATATCGATCTCGACCGGTGCGGGCCGATGGTGCTCGACGCCCTGATCGCGATGAAGTCTGAGGCGGATCCGACGCTGACCTTCCGCCGGTCGTGCCGCGAAGGCATTTGCGGATCGTGCGCGATGAACATCAATGGCCGCAATGGGCTGGCCTGCACCACCGCGATTGCCGATCTGAAGGGTGATGTGCGCATTACCCCGCTGCCGCATATGGCAGTGATTAAGGATCTGGTGCCTGATTTCACCCATTTCTACGCGCAATATGCGTCGATCCGCCCGTGGTTGCAGACGGTATCGCCCACGCCTTCGGGCAAGGAACGGCTGCAAAGCCCCGAACAGCGCGAAAAGCTTGATGGCTTGTACGAATGCATCCTGTGCGCGTGCTGTTCGACGTCGTGCCCCAGCTATTGGTGGAATTCCGACAAGTTTCTGGGGCCGGCGATCTTGTTGCAGGCCTATCGCTGGCTGGCCGACAGCCGCGATGAAATGACCGGCGAACGGCTCGATGAACTGGAAGACCCGTTCCGGCTCTACCGCTGCCACACGATCATGAATTGCGCCAATGTCTGCCCCAAGGGCCTGTCTCCGGCGCGCGCCATCGGTGAAATCAAAAAGCTTCAGGCCGAACGCGCGATCTGATTGGCGCGATGACCTCCGCCGCGCCTGGCTTTATCCACGAACCCGCCGCCGATCATCCCGGCTGGCATTCGTGGAACCTTGCCGATCCGGGATTGTTCAATCCGCAGGCGATGGGCCGGATGCTGGTCCGGCCCGAACTGGCGCTCGACGGGACGCAACGCGCGCGGTTGCGGATGTTTCCCGAACGGCGTCATGCCAACTTGCTCGAAGCGGTGCATGGCGGGGTTATTCTGGCGCTGATCGACATTTCGCTGTTTGCCGCCATACGGCTGGTCACGCGGGCCGATCCGGCAGGGTCGGTCACGCTCGACCTTTCGACTCAGTTCATCGCTGGCGGGCGGCTGGACATTCCGCTGGACGCGGTGTGCGACGTGTTGCGCGAAACGCGGCGGCTGGTGTTCCTGCGCGGCACGGTGGAACAGGCGGGCGAAGTCGTGGCGGCCTATCAGGGCACTGTGCGCAAACCATCAGCATCGTGATGAAAATCACTCCAGTTTCGAAGCATCTCTGGCGCTGATTCGGTGCGCGTAGCCGACCGTTATGCCGAACTTGTCGCTGCCGGAGAGCTGCGGCCCGATTCGGAACAGGCATCAGCGGCGGCGCTGCTCGATTCGTTGCAAGCGATGCTGGAACAGCCTGCCCCCGCGCCGGGGTTGATCGCGCGAATCGCCGGGCGCAAACCGCCACCCCGCCCGCGCGGCGTCTATTTGTGGGGCGGCGTTGGGCGCGGCAAATCTATGTTGATGGATTTGTTCCATAATAATCTGGCGATTGGTGAAAAGCGCCGCGCGCATTTTCATGAATTCATGCTCGATGTGCACCAGCGGCTGCATCAGGCGCGCAAAAGCGCAAGTGGCGATCCGATTGCACCCGTGGCTGCCGCGCTGGCTGCCAATGCGCGCGTGCTGGCGTTCGACGAGATGGTGGTCAACAACAGCGCCGATGCCATGATTATGAGCCGCCTGTTCACCGCGCTGATCGAACGGCACGGCGTGGTGGTCGTAACAACGTCAAACCGCGCGCCCGAAGATCTGTATAAACAAGGGCTTAACCGCGAACACTTTCTGCCGTTCATCGCGCTGATCGGCGCACGGTGCGATGTGCTGGGGCTGAACGGGCCGACCGATTACCGATTCGCGCGGATGCAGGGGCTGGAGAGCTGGCACTCCCCATGCGGCCCCGCTGCCACCGCCAAAGTGCGCGAGGCGTTTTTTCGCCTGACCGATTACCCGCCCGAAGACAGCGCGAATGTCCCTTCGGCCGAACTCGACGTGGGTGGCGGACGCACCATGCACGTGCCCAAAGCGTTGAAAGGGGTGGCGGTGTTCAGCTTTAAAAAGCTGTGCGGGCAAGCCCGGGGTGCAGCCGATTATCTATCTATCGCAAGGACTTATCACACCGTGTTCGTCGTCGGCATCCCCCGGCTCGGCCCCGATTTGCGCAATGAGACAATGCGTTTCATCACGCTGATCGACGCGCTGTACGAACGCAGGGTTAAGCTGTTTGCCACCGCGCAAGACAGTCCCGCCGCGCTCTATGATCGCAGCGGTGGCGGCGATGACGAAGGCCGCTTCGCCTTTGACCGCACCGTCAGCCGCCTGACCGAAATGCAGTCACACGACTATCGCGCGTTGGGCCATGGGGCGGGGTGATTCGCGCTATGCGGCTCAACTGCCGAATATAATGCGATAATTCTTCTAGAGCGGGATGCGATTAGATTGAATCGCATCCCGCTCTAGAGTCTTTGTTTTCGCGTGATTTATTGCGAAAAACCGGTTCCCACTTTTTCGCATCACGCTCTATAGCGAATGGATCAGCGTTGCGCGCCTCGCAGAACTAAAAGCTTAAGAAAAGACTTGTTTGGACCCCTTAAGGGGTGGGTTGGAGCATCTTAGAAGTCATCGCACTTGCTAAAATACCCCAACCCATTTTCCTAACCTGTTAGAGAAAGGAAAAAGACGAGCTAATCAAATATTATAAAGCAATCACCCGCTATGTAAGCAAATAGCGAGAAAATTAGCCAAGCGCTGGATTTAGCGGCAAAGCAATTTCCAGATCCAGCGAGCCGGTGCAGTTTTCTTAGCCATGTTATTTCCTCCATCCACGGTGGAGTTCATGGCATAACGCGCAACGCTATGGTTAACAAAATCTAAACGAGTCCAAACTGGCTTTTCCGCTTGGTGGCATATTCGCGTTCGAACGATGTCAACGGTTGCGGGCGGCCCAAGTGGAACCCTTGGGCCAGATCGCACCCCATATCGCGCAACATCGCCAGCGTGGCGGCATCTTCGATTCCTTCGGCCACCACGGTCTGGCCCAATGTATGCGCCAACTGGATCGTGCTGGCGACAATCGCGCGTTCGCGATCGCTGTCGATGATTCGCGACACGAAACAGCGGTCGATTTTCAGCTCGTCGCTGGGCAGATCGGCCAGATAGGCAAGGCTGGCTTCGCCCGTGCCGAAATCGTCGATCGACAGGCGAAACCCCATCTGGCGCAATTGCGTCAGATTGTTCACCGCGATGGCGCGGTTGCCCATCGTGGTCGTTTCGGTCACTTCGATGGTGATGAGCCGCGGGTTGGCTCCGTGCCGGGCGACGATTTCGGTGAACGAATTGACCAGTTCGGGCTTATCGACCATTTGGCCCGACAAGTTGATGCTCATTTGAAAGTGATCGCCATGCGCGTTGAGCGCCAGTGTGGCCCCGACCGCTTCATCCAGGACCCAATATGTCAGGGCATCGATGCGCCCGGCGCGTTCTGCTTGCAGGATAAAGGCATGGGGCGCAATCGGCCCGCGCACCGGGTGGTTCCAGCGGATCAGCGCTTCGGCCCCGCAAATGCGGTTGGTGGCGATATCCCACTGCGCCTGATAGGCCAGCCAGATATCGCCATTGCGCAAACCATCGTCGATATTGGCGTGCAGCGCCAGTTCCCACGCCGCTTGCGCCAGGCGATGCGCCTCAAACAGTTCGATCCCGCGCCCATGGTTACGCGCCTCGTTTGAACTGGCCATCGCCGAATTGACGCGGACGCCGGTTTCAACCCCTTCGTTGCGATCAAGCCCGAAATGGACATTTGAATCAAAAACATAAGACCCGATATGCAGCGGGGATGAAAACAGCGCGCGCAACCCTTCGAGATGGCTGAGCTGCATATCGAGCGGGCGCGCTTCTTCAACCCACGCGAAATGCCCGCCATCGGATTGAAAAATATCCCTTGCGCCGCATCCGACGGTGATGCGCCGGGCGATCTGGTGCGCATATTCGCTGTGCAGATGGCGCGGCAGCGTTGCCATGATTTCATCGAATCGGGCAATCGATACGACCACGACATCGCGCCCGTTGGGCAAATCGCCGCTCGACAGCGCGTGGATGTTGGGCAGCCCTGACACGCTGGTGAGTTGCGCCCGCCGAATACGTTTTTGCCAGATTCGTATCGCGGCAAAAATCGCGGCGCAGAGCATCGCGGCAGTGGGATCAGCCAAAAGTCCGATGGCGCGCAGGAGAATCGGCAGCAACACCAGTACAAATGGTACTGCAAGATAAACGATTCGTTTTGTCTTGCCCCGCGCGCGGTGGTGCCCCGCATAAAGCAAGGCAAAGACCACGGCCACCATCGCCAGTTCACTGAGATTGAAGGCGAAGGGGCGGTGCAGCGCTTCTGCTCCGGCAATGTCCAACGCGACGGGATGGATGACACCATGACCGAAGTAACTGATCATTTCGCCGGGGTTCGGGTCGGAAATAACGACCGTTCTTCCTGTCAACTGTGGCGTTGCGTCGTTCCGTTCCAGCAGTGCGCTTGCCGCGACAGTCTGGATGGTGGCTGGGTCGAGCGAAAAATCAGGATAAAGTAAGGATTGCCGTCCAGAATGTGCGCCGCCTAAATCGGCCGCAAATGTCTCAATTTCGCGACCGCCAATCTGAATTTTATAGGGAGAACTTTCAGCAAATCCCGCGAAATTAATGCTCCAAGCTGACGCAACAACTCGGTAATTATTCATAATAATTGGAAAGTTTAGATCTGATTTTTCTATTTTTGAAGAAAAATCATTAGCCATTCTTTTAACAAAGACGACCTTGCTTCCAAATTTGTTTAATGACCTTTTCACCGCATTCTTGGCGCTTTGATCTTGGCCGAGGTTAAGCGAGGTGTCGATGTACACGCGGGCAGGATTGCCGCTGTTGATACAATCAAGCAATCGTGAGGCGGTGACGGCGTCCAAACCACCATTGTTTCCTGTATTGACGATCAGGTACGACCTTGGCACCGGACGTTGCCAAACCTTATAGACAGTGTTCCAGTAAGCTTGCGTGAATGGTTCGCCGATACCGAACCCGCTGATCACATCAGCGAGCGCGATCAGCAGTGCGATCCACAGTGGAGAGCGTAAGAGTCTGGACATGGTTCCCTGATGCCGTCTTCGACAGTCAGGGTGGTAAGTCTGAAATGGTTGACATCTGGTTACGCTTGTTTCGATATCGTAACCAGTCAGATCCGCGCCTAAACTTAAGTCTCATTGTGAAAGTTCAGTCGAAAATAGCGCGCGATGGTTGATCAGATTCAATCGACGATAGTGCTATTGACTTTTATCGGACGATTTGGCGGTGCTGTTTTCAGCTTCGATCCATTCAATCAGCATTGTCAGCATATGGCGCATCGCTTCGTCCTGATCGGCGCTGCGCGCTTCGAGGCTGGTGATACGCGCGCGGTGATCGGCGCTGACCCCGCGGTCGCCCAATTCTGCCAGCCGCTGGTGCAAGGTGGCGATCACGGCATCGCGGCGCGCGAGTTCGCGGTCCAGATCGGCGACGTCGGCAATCACATCATCGACCAGCGCGGTTTCGATCACCCGCGCCGCCAGTGCCGCGCCGCGCCGCAACGCCCGGCTGGCCAGGCGGTTGATGCGGTGCGGCACGCCCCCGCTCGCCATCGCCAAGGCCGCGACAACCCCGTCGGCCAGCGCGGGATGACCCTGCCACCCCGCATGGGTCAGCCGATGGTCGATATAAGCGCCGACTTCATCGGGGTCGAACGGTGCAAGTGCCACCGTCATGCTGATCCGGTCACGCACGGGGGCGAAGGCAGGGGTGTCCAGCACCGCGATCAGTGCAGGTTGGCCCAGCAGCACCGCCTGCATCAGCGGAGGCGCATCGGGCCGGAATTGTGCCATCAGGCACAATTCCCCCAGCGCCGCGACCGACATCTGCTGCGCATCGTCGATAATCAGCACACACCGCTGCCCGTTGCGCGCATGATCGCGCACAAACGCTTCGATGGCCCCCAGCGCCGCCGCTTGGTCAAAGGTATCGACAGCGCCCGGGGCGATCAGTCCAAAGCCTTCGGCCACCAGCCGCACCAGCGCATCGCCATCGTGCGGCCCGACGGTGATCTGCGCCACCACCATCTGTGCGCGGTCGATGGTTGCCGCCAGATGCGCGGCAAGCTGCGATTTGCCCACGCCTTGCTCGCCGGTCACGACGATAAACCCTTGTGCCGCCGCCAGCGCACCCTTGATTTGCGCGCGTACCCCGGTAGCCGTGCGGCTGGCGAAATACCGGTCGCGTGCAGCGATGGGTGCGAACGGATCACCATTCAGTCCGTAAAACCCGTCGCCCATGACTTGTCCCTGTTATGAAAGCGCGTGGTTACTGTGCTGCCTCGCTCAGCGCCGCAAAGTCGCGCGTTGCCAGATAGCGTTCGGCATCGAGCGCGGCCATGCAGCCGGTGCCCGCAGCGGTGACCGCCTGACGATACGTATGATCCATGACATCGCCGCAGGCAAACACGCCGGGGATCGCGGTTTTGGGGGTGCCCGCTGCAACCACGATATAGCCGCCAGCATCGAGCGCCAGCGTGTCGCGGAACAGTTCGGTTGCCGGGGCATGGCCGATGGCAACGAACGCGCCATCGGTGGGCAATTCACTTGTGCTGCCGGTCACCGTATCGACCAGCGCTACCCCGGTCAGCGCGGTATCGCCGATAAAGCTGGTGACCGCCTTGTTCCACAGCACGCTGATCTTGGGATGCGCGGCCAGCCGGTCTTGCAGGATGCGTTCAGCGCGCAAGCTGTCGCGGCGGTGGATCAGCACCACTTCGCGCGCGTGGTTGGTCAGATAGAGCGCTTCTTCGACTGCGGTATTGCCGCCGCCGATCACCACCACGGTCTTGCCGCGATAGAAAAAGCCATCGCACGTGGCGCAAGCCGAAACGCCTTTGCCCGCGAGCGCGGCTTCACCCGGCACCCCCAGCCAACGCGCCTGCGCTCCGGTAGCGATGACCACGCAATCGCCTTCATAAATATCGCCGCTATCGCCAAACGCGCGGAACGGCGATTGGCCAAGATCGACGCGGGTGATCGTGTCCCACACCATGCGCGTGCCGACATGTTCGGCCTGGGCCTGCATTTCCTGCATCAGCCACGGGCCTTGAATCACGTCGCGAAAGCCCGGATAGTTTTCGACATCGGTGGTGATGGTCAATTGCCCGCCGGGTTGCAGCCCTTGCACGACGATCGGGTTCATCCCCGCGCGCGCGCCATAGATCGCCGCTGTCAGCCCGGCCGGGCCGGACCCCAAAATCAGCATCCGTGTGCGGTGCGTGGTGGCCATAACATTCTCTCCGCCGGGTCAACCCGCTTGACCGGTCCCCGCGCGAAATAGGCGCGCGGCGGCGCGAGTCAACCAAAGCCGTGCGCGAGAAACCGCGTGGCACAGCCTGCCAGCAGTGCGGTGCCCAGCGGCAAGGCGGATTCATCGACCACCATGCGCGGCGAATGAATGCCGCAACAGCCCTGTCCGTCGCTGCCGGGCGCGGCCACGCCCAAGAAAAACATCGCGCCGGGCACTTTGTCGAGCACATAGGCGAAATCTTCGGCCCCCATGATCGGGTGCGACAGGCGTTGAAAGCGCAAGCCTTCGCCCAGATCCGCCGTCACCGCTTCGCCCAGATCGACCGCACGGGCATCGCACACCGTCACCGGAAACCCTTCAAAGATCGTGGTGGTGGCGCACAACCCATGCGCGCTGGCGATCCCGGCGGCCAAGATCTCAAGCCGCTGGCGCAGCGCGGCGCGGTTGGCGGGGGACAGCGCGCGCATGGTGCCGCGCAAGATCGCATGATCGGGAATGACATTGTGCGTCGTCCCCGCCGCGATCTGCGCCACCGTTACCACCACCGGGTCAGCGACCGAAAAGCGCCGCGTGACCATCGCCTGGATCGCGGTAACGATCTCGCAGGCCACAGGCATCGGATCGAGCGTCTGGTGCGGCATCGAGGCATGGCCGCCCGCGCCGGTCACGATCACCTCGAACCGGTCTGCCGAGGCCAGCAGCGCGCCTGCGCGCCCCGACACCAGCCCATGCGCGCTGTCGGGCATAATGTGCAGCGCAAACGCCGCATCGGGCAGCGGGTCGAGCAAGCCATCATCGAGCATGAACCGCGCGCCGTGCCAGCCTTCTTCGCCCGGCTGGAACATGAACAGGACTTCACCGGCAAAGCTGGCGCGGCGCGCGCTCAACACCATGGCCGCGCCCGCCAGCATCGCGGTATGCGTGTCGTGCCCGCAGGCGTGCATCGCACCCGGCACCGTGCTGGCAAAATCCAGCCCGGTCTGTTCCTCCATCGGCAGCGCATCGGTATCGCCGCGCAACAGCACCCGGCGCGGCGGGCCATCGGCAGTGCCGGTCAGCCGCGCCACCAGCCCGGTGGTCGAGGGGCCTTCGCGCCAGTCGAGCGGCAGATGCGCCAGCGCGGCGCGCACTTTGTCGCGCGTTTTCGGATTGGCCAGCCCCAGTTCCGGTTCGGCATGGATTGCGCGGCGCAAAGCGGTGACCGGTGCGGCGAAGTCCTGCGCGGTGGCGAGCAAGGCGGTGTGATAGGGCGGTGTCATACTCCCCAGTCTAGCGCGTCTGGCGCACGCGCACAGTCCTTTGATGATCTTTTCGCCGGCATTGGTGGCGCGCCGAAGCCCGCTTGCAGGCCATGCGCGCGGCTTGTAGAGCGCGGTTCGATCACTCCATCCCTATTACGCTTAAAAGGACGACCATGGCCGCGCAGTATGCCTACGTCATGAAAAGCATGACGAAGACTTTTCCCGGTGCGCAAAAGCCGGTGCTGAACGATATTAGCCTGCAATTCTATCAGGGCGCGAAAATCGGCATCGTTGGCCCCAACGGCGCGGGCAAATCGACGCTGATGAAAATCATGGCCGGGATCGACAAAGACTATACCGGCGAAGCGTGGCCGGGCGAACATATCACCGTCGGCTATCTGGCGCAGGAACCGCAGCTCGATCCGACCAAGACCGTGCTGGAAAACGTCAAAGATGGCGCGCGCGAAACCGCCGATCTGGTTGACCGCTTCAACGAAATTTCCAACCTGATGGCCGATCCGCCCGAAGACGCCGATTTTGATGCGTTGATGGATGAAATGGGCGACTTGCAGGGCAAGATTGACGCGGTCGATGGCTGGACGCTAGACAACCAGTTGGAAATCGCGATGGAAGCGTTGCGTTGCCCGCCGTCGGACTGGTCGGTCGAAAACCTGTCGGGCGGGGAACGCCGCCGCATCGCGCTGACTCAATTGCTGATCCAAAAGCCGTCGATTCTGCTGCTCGACGAGCCGACCAACCACCTTGACGCCGAATCGGTCGAATGGCTGGAAAACCATTTAAAGGAATATGCCGGCGCGGTGCTGATGATTACCCACGACCGCTATTTCCTCGACAATGTGGTGGGCTGGATTCTCGAAATCGACCGAGGCAAATATTTCCCCTACGAAGGCAATTATTCGACGTATCTGGAAAAGAAATCCAAGCGGCTCGAACAGGAAGACCGCGAAGCATCTGGCCGTCAAAAGGCGATCAACGACGAACTCGAATGGATTCGGCAGGGTCCAAAGGGCCGCCAGACCAAATCCAAATCGCGTATCAAAAAGTTTGAGGAACTCGTCGCCAGCCAAAACACGCGCGGCCCCGGCAAAGCGCAGATCGTGATCCAGGTGCCCGAACGGCTCGGTGGCAAAGTGATCGAGGTCAAAAACATCTCAAAAGCCTATGGCGACAAGCTGCTGTTCGAAGACCTGTCGTTCCTGCTGCCGCCCGGTGGCATTGTCGGGGTGATCGGCCCCAACGGTGCGGGCAAATCGACACTGTTCAAGCTGTTGACGGGCAAAGAAGCCCCCGACACCGGGTCAATCGACATTGGTTCGACCGTGCGGCTGGGCTATGTCGATCAAAGCCGCGATGCGCTCGATCCCGCCAAGAACGTGTGGCAGGAAATTTCTGACGGTGCCGACTACATGAAAGTCAACGGCTTCGAAACATCGACCCGCGCTTATGTTGGCGCGTTCAACTTCAAAGGTGCCGATCAGCAAAAGAACGTGGGCAAGCTGTCGGGCGGCGAACGCAACCGCGTGCACATGGCCAAAATGCTCAAAGCCGGGGGCAATGTGCTGCTGCTGGACGAACCGACCAACGATCTTGACGTTGAAACGCTGGGCGCGCTTGAAGAAGCGATTGAAAACTTTGCCGGTTGCGCGGTGGTCATCAGCCACGACCGGTTTTTCCTCGACCGGCTGGCCACGCATATCCTGGCGTTCGAAGGCAACAGCCATGTCGAATGGTTCGAAGGCAACTTCGCCGCTTATGAAGAAGACAAGCGCCGCCGCTTGGGCGATGCCGCCGACCGCCCGACCGCGCTCGCTTACAAAAAGCTGACGCGCTGATAAATCCAGAGCGAGCTGACGGTTCGTTGAACCGCCAGCTCGCTCAAGAGTCTTTGTTTTCGCGTGATTTATTGCGAGCCGCAGGCCACCGCAGGTAAAAACCGGTTCCCACTTTTTCGCATCACGCTCAAG
>CAINGT010000111.1 GCA_903848655.1 uncultured Sphingomonadales bacterium | reverse complement strand
GGTCCGAAATGACGTGCAATATCTTGACGTTAGCACACCCCCACCCAACCCTCCCCCTTCAGGGGGAGGGCTTTTTGGGGCGGTCATCCGCGTGCAGAGCAAGATGTGTGCATCCCGTAGCCCAAGGGGGGAGGTGGCAGCGCGTAGCGCGGGGTACGACGGGCAAAATATCGCGCGGTTTCGGGAAGTTGCGCCCCCTCCGTCAGCCCTGCGGGCTGCCACCTCCCCCAAGGGGGGAGGACCTAGGGTAACTCACGCCGAATTGTCGGTCAGTGTGCTTCGTATCTTTGTGTCAGACGTCATATGCGATTGCCTTGGGGTTGGGGCTTGGGGGCTCTGGTCTGGCAGAATTCCCAAGGCGCTCCCACCCGCCTCTACCCCCATGCCGCGCAAGGCTAAACACACGCGAAACGCCATAACCGCATCGCCCGACACCGCCCCCATGGGTAGATTCCGCGCCTGCCATCGCCGCGCTTTGCGCCATACCTCCTGCGCTCTCCCCGACAGTCGGGAACAGGAGCATGGATCATGGCAAAGACTGATGACGCAAAAGTGGCAGTTGCTGACGCGCTCGATCATGCGCAAACTGCGGTGAAGCACTTGCATGGCGCATTGACCGCTGCTGCTGCGCGCAGCGGCGCGGCGATTACAGCCGATCTGACGGCAGTGCCGGCTGAGGCGCGGGCGATTGCCGAATCAGTCCGCCATTCGATCGAGGCGCAAAACACGGTGACCCGTCATGCAGTGGCCGAAGCGGTGACGTATCTGGAAGCGACCGCGTCGCACGTCGGCGCAGCGCTGACGAGCACGGGTCAGGCGACGCAGGAACTCGTGCGGCACGGCATGACTGCCACTGGCGATGCGTTGCAAAAGCTGGGCGAAGCGGTGGCGTCGCGCGCGCCCAAGCCGTGATGCAAGGACAAGGCGCATAGCCAGACGGGGCAATGTGGGGTAGGGGCCTCCTCCACCGCGACTGGGGCAGCGTGCCGCACAGCGTTGTTATCTGGCCCACACCTTGAAATTCCTGCGCTGATGGTCACGCCCGCAATCGATCCTGCCCTGGCTGCGCTGGGTTGGCGTCCGTTTTTTATGGCCCAACTGGCCGGGGTCGATAGTGCCCGGTTTCAGCCCGTGCGCGTGATGGCAGTCCATCGCGGCATGATTGCGGTCGCCGGGGTGGGGATCGATGCGATGATCGCTTCGCACCGTGCCGATTCGGCGGGGGAGGAGGATCGCGCGACGGTTGGCGACTGGCTGGTGATTGATCGCGCCGATCCGGGAAGCTGGCGGATTCTTGATCGCGCCAGCCTGTTCAAGCGCCGCGCGCCGGGTGGTGATAACCGCCTGCAACTGGTCGCCGCCAATGTTGATACGCTGTTGATCGTCGCATCGTGCAATCAGGATTTCAATCTGGCGCGGATCGAACGCTATCTCGTACTCGCGCGCGAGGCTGGGGTGCGCCCCGTGGTGGTCTTGACCAAAATCGATCTTGCTGACCAACCCGAACAGTTCGCCACGGCTGCGCGCGCGCTGCAGCCGGGCTTGCGGGTCGAATTGGTCAATGCCCGCGATGCCCGAGATGGCGCGCGGCTCGCCGCCTTGTGCGGACCGGGCGAGACGGTAGCACTGCTCGGATCATCGGGGGTGGGCAAATCGACGCTGGTCAACACGATGCGCGGGGATGGCAGCATCGCAACGCAAGCGGTGCGCGATCATGATGGCAAAGGGCGACACACCACCACCGCGCGGTCGATGCACCGGCTTGAGCGCGGCGGCTGGCTGCTCGACACGCCGGGAATGCGGGAATTCCAGATCGTCGAAGCTGGCGCGGGCCTTGCCGATGTGTTCGACGATATCGCGACGCTGACGCTCGATTGCCGGTTCAGCAATTGTACCCATGGTGCCGAGCCGGGCTGCGCGATCCGCGCCGCGCTCGATGCGGGCACGCTGACGCACGAACGGCTTGACCGCTGGCGCAAGTTGACGGTGGAAGATGCCAGCAATTCGGGTAGTCTGGCGCTGCGGCGCGCGCGCAGCGGCAAAACAGGGCACAAGGACAAGCGCAATGGCTGATCTCTATCGCAAGGCGCTTGAATCCGAACGCAAAAGCCTGTGGGCGGCGTGCCGCCTCAAAGGTCTGCCGCGCGGCACCCCCGAACGCGACCGGATAGCCGAACTCGACGAATTGCTGGCGGCGCACAAGGCGAAGCAATCCGGGTGAGAGTCTGGTTCGAAAGTCGCCTGACGGTGACTTTGTGCCACCCACCGCCCCGCACCCCCGGCGCGGGCCGCCCACAGGGTACCTTAAATGGTCGGTTGGGCCGGGGGTGCGGGGCGGTGGGTGGCACCTTCAAACCAGACACTATAGCGGAATGCGATTAGATTGAATCGCATTCCGCTCTAGAGTCTTTGTTTTCGCGTGATTTTTTGCGAGCCG
>CAINGT010000110.1 GCA_903848655.1 uncultured Sphingomonadales bacterium | reverse complement strand
TGCGATTAGATTGAATCGCATTCCGCTCTAGAGTCTTTGTTTTCGCATGATTTTTTGCGAAAAACCGGTGCCCACTTTTTCGCATCATGCTCTATCGTCTGGGTGAAACCGCGATGCCCCGCATCCGATCACACCGCCACCGGCGCAGCCAGGTGCGATTGCGGGTGATAATCGTGCACGACAAAATCATCGATGGTATAATCAAACAGGCTGTCCGGGCGGCGCACGATTTCCAGCCGGGGTGATCCGCCGGGCTGGCGCGCCAATTGCGCCGCGATCAGATCGGCGTGGTTCAGATAGGCATGGGTATCCCCACCCATCCACACCAGCTCGCCCGGTTCCAGATCGCACTGCTGCGCCAGCATCCGGATAAACAGCGCCGCGCCCCACAGATTGAACGGCAGCCCCAGCACGACATCGCAACTGCGCTGGTACAGCAATCCCGACAACCGCCCGTCCGCGACATGGAACTGATAAGTCTTGTGACACGGCGGCAGCGCCATCGCATCGAGTTCGGCCACATTCCACCCTTCGACGATATGCCGCCGCCCGCCCGGATTGGTGCGCAACGACTGCACGACATCGGCGACCTGGTTAATCCCGCGCGCGCGCCGCACAAAGCGCCCGTCATCCGCCGCATCATAGACCGGCCAATCGACCCATTGCTTGCCATAGACCGGCCCCAGATCGCCCCATTGCGCGGCAAACCCGGCATCGGCCACGATCATCCGCGAAAACGCCGCGCGGTCCACATCGTGCCCGGTTTCGCGCCGATACCGCGCCAAGGGCCAATCGGTCCAGATCTCCACCCCTTGCGCGCACAACGCGCGGATATTGGTGTCCCCGGTCAAAAACCACAGGAATTCGCGAGTCGCCGTTTTCCAATAGACCCGCTTGGTGGTCAGCAACGGCATCGCCCCCCCACCCAGATCAAACCGCAACGTGGCCCCGAATACCGACCGCGTGCCCACCCCGGTCCGATCAAGACGCGCATCGCCCTGCGTCCAGATGCGGCGCATCAGATCAAGATAGTGCTGTTCATAATGCACTTCGCCCATCGCCCGACCATAGCCCCCACCCCCGTCCCGCCCAAGCCCGCACCCACGCTTTCCTGTGGACCCGCACGGGCGCGGCCCCATTTTGCGTTCCCCCCTTGCCAGCCCCCCCACCGCTGCCTATACCGCGCCCCTGCCTTGCGCAGCCGCCGGTCAACGCCTGCGGCCTGCCATCGGTCGGGGAGTAGCTCAGCCTGGTAGAGCACTGTCTTCGGGAGGCAGGGGCCGGAGGTTCGAATCCTCTCTCCCCGACCAATATTTCTCTTACACCATCGATGCCGCCAGCCGCGCAAAACGATTGACGGCACCACGCGGCTGATGGCAAACGCTGCGGCGTGCGGGTATAGCTTAGTGGTAAAGCCCTAGCCTTCCAAGCTAGTGATGCGGGTTCGATTCCCGCTACCCGCTCCAGCCTTCCAGATAAACGGTGTGCCGACAGGCCTTGGCATTCGGCCCGCCTGCCTGCTATCCCGACGCGATGTTTGAACAGACTTTCAAAAATATCGACGATGTCCTGCGCAAAGAGGCGGGGTGCACCACCGAACTGGATTATACCGAGCAGACCAGTTGGATCCTGTTCCTGAAATATCTTGATGAACTGGAAGAAGATCGCAAGATCGAGGCGGAGTTGCGCGGCAAGCCTTATGCGCCGATTATCGATGCGGCGCACCGCTGGAGCAAGTGGGCCGCGCCAAAGAATGCGAAGGGCGAATTCGATCATAACGCGGCGCTGACGGGGCCAGACCTGATCGACTATGTCGACAAGACGCTGTTTCCCTATTTGCAGGGGTTCAAGCAGCGCGCGCCCGCGCCCGATACCATCGAATACAAGATCGGCGAGATTTTTGGCGAGATCAAGAACCGCTTCAATTCGGGCTATTCGTTGCGCGATGCGCTGGAACTGATCGACGGCCTCTCGTTCCGCAGCCAGGACCAGAAGCACGAGCTGTCGCACTTGTATGAAGCCAAGATCAAGAACATGGGCAACGCCGGGCGCAACGGCGGGGAATATTACACCCCGCGCCCGCTGATCCGCGCCATGATCAAAGTGGTAAAGCCGCAGATCGGAGACAAAATCTACGATGGCGCGGCGGGATCGGCGGGCTTTCTGTGCGAAGCGCACGACTATCTGAAACCGCTTGCCAATTCGACGCGCGACCGCGAAGTGCTGCAAACGCGCACATTTTATGGCAAAGAGAAAAAGTCGCTCGCGTATGTGATCGCGATCATGAACATGATCCTGCACGGGATCGAAGCGCCGAACATACTGCACACCAACACGCTGGGCGAAAACCTGAACGATATTCAGGAAAAAGACCGCTATGACGTGATCCTGGCCAACCCGCCCTTCGGTGGGAAAGAACGCCCCGAAATCCAGCAGAACTTTCCGATCAAGACCGGCGAAACCGCGTTCCTGTTTTTGCAGCACTTCATCAAATCGCTGCGCACCGGGGGCACCGCTGCGGTGGTAATCAAGAACACGTTCCTGTCCTCCACCAGCGACAACGCCAGCGTGGCGCTGCGCAAGGAATTGCTGGAATCATGCAACCTCCACACCGTGCTCGATATGCCCGGCGGCACGTTTCAGGGCGCGGGGGTGAAGACGGTGGTACTGTTCTTCGAAAAGGGCGAACCGACCAAGCGTATATGGTATTACCAACTCGACCCCGGGCGCAACTTGGGCAAGACCAACCCGCTGAACGATGCCGATCTGGCCGAGTTCGTGGATTTGCAGGCCAGCTTTGCCACCAGCGCCAACAGCTGGAGCGTGGAGCGCAGCGCAATCGATCCCGCCAGCTTTGATCTGTCGGTGAAAAACCCCGAGGCGGGCGAAGTGGTGGCATTGCGCAGCCCCGAAGCCATACTGGAGGAAATTGCTGCGCTGGATGCGGAGAGCGCGGGGATTCTGGCTGAGATCAGGGCGCTGCTGTGACGATTGGGTGGAATGCTAAACGACTTGGTGATGTATGCACAATCAACAAGCGAAAGCACGATGGGTCCGCAAAGCCTTATGTTGGCATGGAAGACATTGAGAGCGGAACGGGTCGGCATTTGGGGATGAGGTCGCCAATTGCGGTTAACAGCCTGACCTTCGCATTTACACCTGACCACGTTTTGTATGGACGGTTGCGCCCATATTTGAACAAAGTGCTACTGCCGGATTTTGACGGGCATTGTTCGACGGAGATTTTCCCGTTCCAGCCGATGCCTGCCTTAGATAAGAGTTTTCTTTTCTACTGGATTATCCAAGAGACCGTCGTTGCGGCCATCGATGCCACCTGCACAGGCGCAAGGATGCCGCGTGCAGACGTGAATGACATTCTCGATTTTGAAATCCCCATCCCCCCGCTCGACGAGCAGCGGCGGATTGTTGCGGTGTTGGACAAGGCCTTTGCAGGCATCGCCACCGCGACGGCAAACGCACAGAAAAACCTGACCAACGCCCGCGCGCTTTTTGAGAGCGCTTTACAGGCAGCCTTCGGTAATCAGGATGAGGGTTGGGAACGGTTGACGCTCAAGGAAGCATCGCTCGATTTTGGTCGAGGAAAATCGAAGCATCGCCCACGCAACGACAAGGCGCTCTATGGCGGACCTTATCCCTTCATCCAAACGGGGGATGTTCGGAACTGCGACCACATCATTCACGAATACACGCAGACGTATAGCGCTTTAGGCCTTGCGCAGAGCAAGCTTTGGCCCAAGGGGACAATTTGCATAACGATTGCCGCAAATATCGCAGAAACTGGCATTCTCGGATTCGACAGTTGCTTTCCCGACAGCGTAATCGGAATGGTCGTTGACCCGGTTCACACCTCATCGAAATACGTGGAGTATCTTCTACAATCGCTGAAGGCGCTTCTGCAATCCAAAGGTAAGGGCAGTGCCCAAGCCAATATCAATCTTGCCACGTTCGAAAATGAGAAGTTCCCATTTCCTGCACTTAAGAGTCTGACTCGAAACTCGCGAAAGTGTTATAGATCATATCCTTGCGAGTTTTCGGGTAAGCAGTTGGACGGATGCGAGGAAAAGCCAAGCGGTGGCGCTTTCGATCGTTCTCTCGAAGTCCTTCGCGAGACGTCGGT
>CAINGT010000109.1 GCA_903848655.1 uncultured Sphingomonadales bacterium | reverse complement strand
GTGGGGTGCAGGTCCGCAATGGTGCGCCCCCTCCGTCAGCCCTGCGGGCTGCCACCTCCCCCAAAGGGGGAGGAACTCGGAGTATCGTGCAAAAAAGTGCTCCGGTTGTATCCTTCGGTGTACTGTGGCTCGCGATAAATCACGCGAAAACAAAGACTGTGGAGCGTAACACGATTCAATCTGATCACGTCTTGCGGTGGGAGTGACAATGCAGTGAATTGCCAATGGCGCACGCGGCTATTGAATCTCCGCCGTTCCCGCGATGATCGCGGGGTTACCTTCGGCGTCGAATTGCACCTCCAGCGGCACGTCGACATGCGGGGCAGGGGGGCTTTCGCCGCGTTTCAGGCTGAGCACAAAGGCGAGCACGGCGGCGATGGCGACATAGAGGTCTTCGTGGATCATCTCGCGTTCGCGCGTGGTGTAATAGACCGCGCGCGCCAGCGCCGGATATTCCAGCACCGGAAGGCCGAGTTCGGCGGCGAGTTCGCGGATCGCCAGCGCGGTTTCGCCGCGTCCTTTGGCGGTGACCACCGGGGCAGGGGCGGCAAGCGCGTCATAGCTGAGCGCGACGGCGAAATGCGTGGGGTTGGTCAGCACGAATTGGGCTTCGCGCACCGCCTTGCGCGCCGATCCTGCGGCGATGGCGCGCTGGCGGCGGCGGATCGCGGCCTTGTTTTCGGGGCTGCCGTCGGTTTCCTTGTGTTCATCGCGCACCTCTTGCAGCGTCATGCGCAAGCGTTGCTGGCGGCGTAGCCACTGGATCGGATAATCGCTGAGCGCGATCAGCATCAGCCCGGCGGCCAGCCACACCAGCAGCGTGGTGATCGCGGTCCACGCATAGCCAAGCTGGCCTTGCAATTGCCCCGCGCCCAGCCCAACCAAGCCCGCCAGCCGGGGCCGCAGCCACAGATAGCACAGCGTGCCCAGCAGCCCCAGCTTGACCACGCCTTTGGTGATTTCGATCAGCCCTTGCACCCCGAACATGCGCGCCAGCCCGCTGGCCGGGTTAAGCCGCGACGCTTTGGGCGCAAGGTTGCTCGCCACGAACGCACCATCGCCCAGCCCCAATTGCACGAACAGCGATGCCCCCACGATCAGCCCGCCCAGCACCAGCACCGGGGCGAGCGCCGCACCCAGCATGTCGCGCAGCACCGTGCCCGGCTCGAACCGGTCAAGGCCCGCGCGATCCCACTTGAGCCCGGTGCGCATCGCTTGTGTGAGCGTGTGCAGCACCCATGGCCCCGCCACGATCAGCCAGCCGACCCCCACCGCCGTGCCGACCGCCACGGTCAGATCGCGCGAGCGCAGCACATCGCCGCGCTCGATCGCCTCGCGCTTGCGCTTGGCAGTGGGGGCAAACGTCTTTTCGTCGGCGCTTTCAGCCATTTTTCAGTGTGCGAGCAGGGTGGCGGCCTGAGCCACCGCGCCGTGCGCCAGATCGGCCATGCGGTCCCCGATCAGCGGGGCTGACACGATCAGCGCGCCGATCCCGACCAGCACCCCGGCGGGCAAGCCCAGCGCGAACAGATTGAGCGACGGGGCAGAGCGCGCGATGATCCCGGTCACGAGTTGGACGACCAGCAGCAGCACCACCACCGGCACCGCAATCGCCAGCCCGGCCAGAAACATGTCGCCACCCAGCGCGGTGATGGGGTGGAGATGCGCCGGGGTCAGCCACACCGCGCCGGGGGGAAACGCGCGATAGCTTTCGACCAGCAGGCTGATCCAGTCGAGATGCGCGCCCAGCCCCAGCCACAACAGCGCCAGCACGATGCTGAAATATTGCCCGAACATCGGCGAATGCGCGCCGTTGAGCGGATCGGCGCTGGCGGCAATCGACATGCCCATCCCCGCGCCGATCAGCTCTGCCCCGATCACCGGCGCGGCAAACGCCACTTGCAGCACGAACCCGAGCGCCAGCCCGATCACCACTTCACCCGCCAGCACCACCATCCCCGCCAGCGACAGGATCGCGGGCGGCGCGGCAACATTCGTCCACGCGCAGACCAAGACCGCCAGCGCGCCTGCGATAATCACGCGCACTTGCCCCGGCACTGCCCCGCCGCCGAACAGCGGCACCGCAAACAGCGCCGCGCCGATCCGCGTCATCACGAACAGCAGCCGCCAGAATTCGGCCTCAAGCGGCCCGAAGCCGAAATCGAGGCCGATCATTTGCCCGTCACCGCGATTTGCGCGAACACATCTTTGAGGAAATCGCCCGCCAGCCCCAGCATCGCCCCGCCCAGCAGCACCAGGACCAGCGCGGTGACCGCCAGCTTGGGCACGAATGTCAGCGTCTGTTCGTTGACCGAAGTGGCCGCCTGGATCACCCCGACCACCAGCCCGACCGCGAGATTGGCGATCAGCACCGGCACCGCGCAAAGCGCCGCCGTCCACAGCATCCGGTCAGCCAATGCCAGCAGCGTGGCGGTATCGTCCATCAGCTAAAACTCGCCGCCAGACTGCCCATCAGCAGCGCCCAGCCATCGACCAGCACGAACAGCAGCAGCTTGAACGGCAGCGATACCACCGTCGGGCTCATCATCATCATGCCCAGCGACATCAGCACCGATGACACCACGATATCGATCACCAGAAACGGCAAAAACAGCATGAACCCGATCTGAAATGCGGTTTTCAGCTCGCTGGTGACAAACGCCGGCAGCAGGATCGAAAACGGCACATCATCGGGCCGGGCAAAGCGCGGCGCGTGCGCCATATCGGCAAACATCAGCAGATCGTGCTCGCGCGTCTGGCGGATCATGAACGCGTGGAATTCGCGCCCGCCGTTGACGAAAGCCTGTTCGGCAGTGATCGTTCCGGCGGAATAGGGCTGGATTGCCGTGGCGGTTACGCGGTCGAGCGTCGGGGCCATCACGAACAGCGACAGGAACAGCGACAGCCCGATCAGCACCGGGTTGGGCGGGCTTTGTTGCAGCCCGAGCGCCTGCCGCAGCAGCGACAGCACGATCAGGATGCGGGTAAAGCTGGTCATCATCAGCACGAGGCTGGGCAGGATCGTCAGCAATCCCATAATCAGCAGCAATTGCAGCGACAACGCCAGACTGCCTTTGCTTTGCGCGCCCGACAATTCGCCGAACGCGCGGTCGAGCGCGCCGGGGATCGCGGCGGGCGGCGCAGCGGGGGCCACGCCTTGCGCATGGGCGGCAGCGGTCAGCAGCAGCGCACCGCCCACCATGGCCCCGGCGATGGCGCAGGCGCGCAGCAGGCGGTCAGCGCGCATCATCGGCCCTTTCGCGCGCGGGCGCTTCGGCCAGCCGCACCAGCCCGTGTTTCGATGCCGACACCAGAATTTCGCGGTCGTGAAACGCGATCACCGCCAGCCGCACGGTGGGGGACAGCATCCGCGTTTCGATGATGCGCAACCCTGCCGTGCCCTCGGGCTGGGCCAGCCGGCCTTCGAGCCGTTTGGCCAGTCGCAGACTGCCCCACGCCAGCAGCCCGATCAGCGGCAGCAGCACGACCAGCTTGGCGATATACCACAGCATTATTGCGCCCCCGTGCCGCGCGCGCTGCGGCGCGGTTCGGGCGGGGCATCGTCGGACTGGCCGATCACTTCGACGATGCGCAAGCCAAAGCGGTCGCCTTGCGTGACCACTTCGCCGCGCGCGATCAGCGATCCGTTGACCATCACGTCAAGCAATTCGTCGGTCATGCGTTCAAGCACGACCACGCTGTCAGTGGTCAGCGCCAGCACGTCTTTGAGCACCATATCGGTGCGCCCGAGTTCGACCGTCAGCCGGACATCGACATTCTTGATAAGGTCAAAACCGCGTGGGGTGAATGTCATGGGTGCCTCATGCGTGGGGAACGGTCGCGCGTCGGGGACGATCAGGCGAGCTGGGTAATCTGGATGGCGACGCGGTCATCGCACGCGCCGATAGTGCCATGCGCAATCGTCCGCGCCGGGCGCTGCCGCCCGATCACCAGCGGAACCTGCCGCGCGATGGGCAGATTGAGCACTTGACCCACTTCGAGCCGCGAGACGATGTCGAGCGGCAGTCGCGTGTCGATCAACAGCGCGGTCAGCGGCAGGGGTACGGTGCCAAATGGCTCGCTCGCGGGATCGGCGGGCGCAGCCGCGCGCGGCGTGCTGCTGCCTTGCCCGGCCAGCGCGGCGATCAGTGCCAGCGGCAACGCGATCTGGATCAGCCAAGGCGTGCGCGCGCCTTCGGACACGGTGACGGTCAGCGTTGCCAGCCTCGCGCCAGAGGCTACCGGCGCAAGCTGCGCCAAGTCGGCATCACGGCGCAAAGGTTCGATGCCGGTCAGTGCCGCACTGTCGAGCGCTTGCACCAGATGCGCCGCGATGATCGCCTCAATCCGCTGCACCATCATTTCCGCCGACAGCGGCATTTCGCGCGGCAGCGGTCGCGGCGCATCGCCGGGGCCGCCAAACGCGCGATCAACCAGCCGCAGTGCGGTTTCGAGCGACACCGCGCTCAACACCAGCGCGCCATCGGTCGCACCGGTCAGCGCATAGCTGCTCCAGATCGCGCGGGGCTGGTCGGCGAATTCGGCGAGTGTTTGCAAGCGCGGCGGGTCGATGGCGATTTCGGGAACTTGCCCGCCGCAAAACGGCGTCAAACCGCTGCGCAACGACCGCGCCAGCCGCGCGGTGGCCGGCGTGATCGCGCCGACCAGTTCGGCTTCGCCCGGGCCGGGGCGCACTAGCGCGGGGCTGTGCCGGGCCAGCGCGCGCGCGGCGGAAAAGGCAAAATCCTGCTTCACTGGATGATGAAGTTCTTGAAATAGACCGCATCGACCCCGCCGAACCCTTCGGTTTCGGTCAGCACTTTGTTGATCGTCTGGGTCAGGCGATGTTGCAGCGCCTCTTTGCCTTGCGGGGTTTCGACACTGTCTTCGGCAGTATCGGCAAGCACCGCCAGCATTGCCGAACGGATCGGCAATTCATGCTTTTTCAGCCACAGCAGCACGCGGTAGTCGCGGTGCGTTGAACAAGCGATCGACACTTGCACCAGCGATCCGGTGCCTTTGAGGTTGGAGGTGAAATCTTCGGTAAAGCTGAAATAGGCGGTGCGATATTCGCTGCCGCCATCGCCTTCGACTTCTTTGCCGCTGGCTGCGCCTTCACCGTCTTTGGCCGCCGGGGCGAAAGGATCGGATTCGCCCTTGCGGATCAGCTTGGGGCTTTTGTCCTCTTTGGCGGACACTTTGCCCGCGCCACCGATCAGCCCCGATGCGACCAGCCCGAACACACCGCCGCCGCCCACCGCAAGCAGCGCGACTGCGGCAACGATCTTGAGCATGACCCCGCCCGACTTTTTCTTCGGGTGCTTGGCGTCTTTGTCTTTCCTGTCACTCATAGCGCGTCACGCGCCCCCTTTGATGGTGCTAAACTTCTTCCCCCCTCCCCTGAAGGGGAGGGGGCTTTTTCGAAGGCCATCATGCGAAAATTCCTGTGTCATCGTCGCGCTCGCGCTCAAGCGGGATACGGCGCTCCGGGGCGGGCGCGGGGCGCGGGTTTTGGCGATTGGTGTCGCTGCGGGGGGAGCTGTCGTCATTGCCGCTACTGGAGGCAAAGGGTGTGGGCGGACCGGGTTGGGGGTCGCTGGGGTTGGAATTCGGGGTATCGGTGCTGATGCTTGCGGTGATGCCGGCCGCTGCCGCCGGGGCGAAGCCGGGGTCGGCGCTGCGGAGCGTGACCGCCAGGTTTTGATCGTGTGTGGTGAATTGCAGCGATACCGGCCCGAATTGCGCGTGGTGCAGTGTGACTGCGACCGGCGCGGCGGAATCGCTGCGCGCGCGCGCGATCGAATCGACCAAGCTGGCAAAATCGCTTGGCGCATCGGCGGTGCGGCTGGCGGCGGGCGCGGGGCTGGTGATGACAGCGGCTGGCGGGGGTATCAGCGCGGCGCCCGGCTCTGCGCGCGTGCTATCGGGGCTGGCCAGATCGGACATTCGGTCTGCGGGCGCAGCCTCGCCACTGCCATGGCGCGCGGCTGCTGCGGGGATGAGCGGATCGACGCGGCGGATTGCGGGCTCGCGCGCATGGCCAATGTCCGGTGCGGCGCTATCCGCCATGGTGGGTGCAGCCGGACTGGAACTGCGGCGCGGGGGTAGCACAACGCGCGGTGCGGGCGGGGCGGATGTTTGCGGCGCGGGGGCCGGATCAGCAGGCGCGGGTGCGCTGCTGGTGATCGGCGGCAAGGGCGGCAACACTGCGAGCGCTTCGGGCGGCGTCGCGGGGGTAATCGCGGGCGCGGTTGGCAGCGCACGATCATCATCCGGCGCGGCCTGATCGCGCGGGCTATGCGCTAGCTTGGCCACAGGCCGTTCAGGCGCGGCAGAGGCGGCAAATGGCAGGCTGGCCGGCGGCACGGTCTTGCCGGGCAAGTCAGCCGGGACAGCACCGGCGACGGGCACGGGCACTGGGGGGGCGACCGTGGCAGTCGCAGCGGCAGGGTCAGCGCTTGGGGCAAGCGAAAGCGCAAAGATCGGGGCGGGGAGAGTAACCGAAGCCGGGGCAGCCAGCGTGGAGGCAGCGGACATCGGCAGCACCGGCGGAGCCGCTTGCAGCGTGGCCAGCGCGGCAGCAAATCCCATAGTATCCACGGGCGGCGAGGGTGCGGCTAGCGGGGCAGCGGAGCGGGGCGGGGCAAAGGCGGCAATCGCGGTGGTCATCGGCGTGGGCGGTCCCGGCACAGAGGTGCCATTAAGAAAGCGAGAATCGTGCCAGTTGCCCATCATCGCCGTGGCCCCTTTGCGCCCAGCGCCACGGCGCTGGCGGCGGCGTGGCGCGCGATGCGTTGCGCGGTGGCGCTGGCGCGGGTTTCGACTGCCGCGCGCTGGCGTTCGGCGGCAGCGACGGCGGCGGCGCGGGCATCGGCCGCTTCGCGCGCACGTGCAATGTCGGCCTGCCCGCGCAGGGTCAGCCGCTGCAATTCGCCCAGATAGATCCGCTGCGCCAGCAGATCGGCCCCGCACGCGGCATCGCTGCGGCGGGCGTAGCCGGTCAGCAGCGCGGCGGTGCGCTGGCCGAGGCTTTCCAGACTGGCGAGGTGCGCCTCGGCACGCGCGGCTTCGGCCAGCGCGCTGTGGCGCGCAATCGCGCGCAGCTTTTCCAGCCGGATGAGCCGCGCAAGGCGCGCGCTTTCAGCCTGCATCGCTGAACAACTCTGCCAGTTGCGCCACGCTGGCGGGCAGCGCCACACGTTCGTCTTGCGCTTGCGCCAGATAGCCGATCAGCTGGTCGTGCATCGCGATGGCGCGGTCCAATTGCGCGTCGGTGCCGTGGCGATAGGCCCCCATCAGCACCAGATCGCGGTTGGCCTCATAGCTGGCGACATGCGCGCGAAACGCGCGCGCCAGCCGTGCGTGCGCCGGATCGACGATATCGTTCATCACCCGGCTGAGCGAGGCGGCGATGTCGATGGCGGGATATTGCCCGCGTTGCGCCAGATCGCGCGACAGCACGACATGCCCGTCAAGGATCGCGCGCGCCGTATCGACCACCGGGTCGTCTTGGTTGTCGCCATCGGCGAGCACGGTATAAAGCCCGGTGATCGATCCGCCGCTGGTGCCCGAATTGCCCGCGCGTTCGACCAGTTTGGTCAGCGTTGCCAGCGCCGAAGGCGGATAGCCGCGCGCTGCGCCCGGTTCGCCCAGCAGCAGTCCGATTTCGCGCGCGGCATGGGCAACGCGCGTCAGGCTGTCCATAATCAGCAGCACGCGGTACCCTTGCGCGCGGAAATATTCGGCCATGCCGGTGGCGAGCATCGCGCCGCGCATCCGCAGATTGGGCGCATGGTCGGCGGGAACCGCCACGATCACGCTGCGCGCGCGCCGTTCGCCGTGCATATGCCGTTCGACAAAGTCCGACACTTCGCGCGCACGTTCGCCGATCAGCCCGACGATCACGACATCGGCGCTCGCCCCATGCGCGATCATGTCGAGCAGCACCGATTTGCCGACCCCCGACCCGGCCATAATGCCGATCCGCTGACCGACGCCAAATGTGGTCAAGCCATTGAGCGCGCGCACCCCGACATCGAACGGCACGCGCACCGGGGATCGGTCGAGCGCCCCGGCGCGTACTCCGCCGACCGGCCATTGCGCGGTGGCGCTGATCGCCGCGCCGCCATCGATAGGCAGCGCTTCACCATCGACCGCGCGCCCGAGGAACGCTTCGCCCACCGGCAGCATCCCCGGACGGCCAATCGCGCGGACACGCGCGCCGGGGCGCAGCAGCACCGGATCGCCCAGCAGCATCATCAGCGTATGGCCGTTGCGAAAACCGATGGTTTCGGCTGAGAGCGCGCCATGGCCATGCGTTATGGCCCCCATTGCGCCAATCGGCAGCGCCAGCCCGCTGACTTCGACCAGTCCGCCATCGCACGCCGACACCACGCCAAACCGGCGCGGGGCAAAATCGGGCCGCGCTGCTGCCAGCCGGTCGAGCACGCCAACCGCCGGGTTCAGCATTCGCGCACCGTAGCGGCAAGCGCGGCGCGCCACTGGTCGGGGCCGTCGTCCACCCCGCCCGCGTCGGTCTCGATACGCAAGGCCCCGCGTTCGAGCGCCGGATCGGGTTCGCAATGCCATGTTTCGGGCAAGCGCGCATGGATCAGCGCGAGGTCTTCGGGATGCAAGCGGATCACGCGGGTTTCGCCCGCGCGCGCGAACAGCGCGGCGGCGCGGGTCGCGCGGCGCACCAGCGCATCGGGCGCGATGGCGGCTTCGGCCAGCACCGCATCGCACAGCGCGAGCACGGTATCGGTCAGCGCTTGGGCAAACTGGTCGGCGTGATCGGCGGCAATCCGCGCAAGCCCATCTTCGATCCGCGCGCGCGCGGCATCGTCGGCGGCGGCTTGTGCTTGCGCGGCGGCTTGCGCCGCTGCGCTGCCATCGGCGTAGCCTTGCGCATAAGCCTGTTCGACCGGATCGGGCGGTGGCGGAGGCGCGGGTTCGGGCCGTTCGGTGGCGACGCTGAACCGCCAGTCGCGCGCAAATCCGCCCGGCGCTGCGCCGAGCGCGGTCAGCGCACATGCGCGCGCTCCCTCAGACATAATCATCATCGCCCGCGCCGAACACGATCACGCCTTCGGCGGCGAGCCGCCGCGCGGCGGTGACCATGGCTTTTTGCGCTTCGAGCACTTCGGCCATTTTCATCCGCCCGCGCGCGGCGATTTCGTCGCGCACGCCGTCTGCCGCGCGCGATGACATCGCGCGCAAAAACACTTCGCGGTTGGGTTCGGCGGTGCCTTTCAGCGCGGCGATCAGCGTGTCGCTGTCCACTTCGCGCAACAGCGTACCCATCGATTTGTCATCGAGCGCGAACAGATGTTCGAACTTGAACATTTCGTTTTCAATCGCTTTGGCCAGCGCTTTGTCGGCTTTGGCGATTTCGGGCATGACCCGGCGTTCGACGGTGCGCGCGGCGGCGTTGATAATATCCGCCGCTTCGCGCGGGCCGCCCATTGTCAGCGCGGCGCGGCCATGGAATTCGCCGATGCGCCGCGCCAGCATGTCTTCGAGCATTGCCAGCGCTTCGGGCGCAACCGGGCCAAGCGTGGCGATGCGCTGCACCACTTGCGATTGCACGTCATCGTGCAGCCCGGCGAGCACCCCGGCGGCAACATCGGGATCAAGCTGCACCAGCAGCACCGCGATCGCCTGCGGATGCTCATCACGCACCAGCGGCAGCAAGACTTGCGGCGTCAGCCAGCGCGCCATTTCCAGCGAACTCGTGCGCGCGCTTGGCGCGATGCGCTGCATCAGGCTGTCGGTTTTGACATCGCCGATGGCGCGGGTCATCATCGCGCGCACTTGGCCGACGCGGTCGGGCACGATCAGCCCCATGCCATCGGTCTTTTCCACGAACCGGCCAATCGCATCGGCAATCGCCGCCGGGCTGATTTCGCCCAAGGCACACATCTTTTCGCCCAGCACGCGCAATTGCGCGGGGCCAAGCTGGCCGAGCAATGCAGCGGCTTGATCGTCGTCGAGCAGCATAATCATCACCGCGGCGCGGTCGGCATCGGTGATGGCGGCATCATCGGGCGCGGCTTCGGCCATTATGCCGCCTCCGCATCGGTTTCACCGAGCATCTGGCGCAAGGCAGCCACGGCGGTATCCGGCTTTTCACGCACCAGCCGTTGCGCCAGCCCGACTTGCAGCCCCAAAGCTTGCGGATCGATCGTGCCGGGGGCAGCCGGGGCTGTGCGCTCCGCCGGTGCGGCGGTATCGGCGTCATCGGCATCATCGTCGGTGGAAACGGGCACGGCGGGGGCGGGTTCGCGCTTGAGCGCCTTGATTAGCGGGCGAACCCCCAGCAACAGCGTCAGCAACACTGCCAGCAGCGCAACCCCGTTGCGCACTGCCATCGCAAACCACGGGGTTTCCCAGAATTTGGGCGCTTCAACGATCACCGGCTGAAAATTGCGCATGACAACCGCGATCTGATCGCCGCGCGCGGCATCGGCCCCGACGGCGGCGCTGACCAATTGCTTGATCTGGTCGATTTCGCCCGGTTTGGCTTTGGCCAGCGCCGCCGCGCTCAGCGCCACGGCAACCGACAGACGGCGGATCTTGCCCGGCCCGGCATTGGTTACCGCGACTTCGCGGCCCAATTCATACGTCCGGCTGGTCGAACTGTCGCTGTTGGCGGCGGCCGGGGGCGCGGTGGAGGCACCGGCGGCGGGTGGCCCGGCAGACGGCGTCGGCTGCGGCGGCGGGGTGTTCGACAACACGCCGGGAACACCGCTTGCCCCGCTGGCAGCGCTGGTTTGCGACGCGGTTTGCGTTTCGCTGCGCACCACGCCCTGCTTGTCATAGCTTTCGCGCGCGCTGGTCTGCTGATCCATGTCGAGATCGACCTGAATTTCGCTCGAAAAATTGCCCGCGCCCAGCATCGGCGTCAGCAAAGCTTCGACCTGATCGCGCAATTTGCTTTCGAGCCGCGCCTGCATGTCGATCCGGTCCGAATCGCCGGGGTGCCCGCTCGACAGCAAGTGCCCCTGCTGGTCGATCACTTTGACTGCATCGACCGCCAGCCCCGGCACCGAACCCGCCACCAGATTGATGATCGCGGTCACTTGGCTGGCGGCGAGGCTGCGGCCTTTGGCCAGCCGCACCATGACCGATGCGGTCGGCGCGGCGGCTTCGCGCACAAAGGCTGATTTTTCCGGCTCGGCGAGATGGACGCGCACCGCCTCCACCCCGTCGATCTGCATTACCGTCAGTTCCAGCTCGCGCTCGCGCGCGGCTTGCAGCCGCTGGCCTTCGACCGTGCGGCTGGCCCCCAATGGCAATTTGTCGATCATCTGTTCGCCGGTTTCGGGCGTGGCGAGCGCGCCATCGGCGGCGGCCACCATCCGCGCCTTGTACAGATCGTCTTCCCCCACAGTGATCGCGCCGGTCTGGTTGTCGATGGCATAACGGATCGCGGCTTTGTCGAGCGCGGCGGCGACTTGCGCGCGGTCACGGTCGCTCAGCGTGCTGTACAGTATCCGCTGCGGCGCGGGGGCCATTTGCAACCACAGCAGCCCGGCCAGTCCGGCGGCACCCACCCCGGCAAACCACGGCAGCGCGCGCCGCACCGGCGGCTGGCTGATAAACCGGCCCAGCCGCGCGGGCATACTGCCACCCGCCGGATCGGTCAGCGGAGCCAGCAACGACGTGCCGGTGGTGGGGACAAGATCGGCCATGACCGGTTACACGCCCAGCTTCATGATGTCCTGATAGGCGGACAGCAATTTGTTGCGCACTTGCAGCGTGGCTTCGAACGCGACGCTCGATTGCTGGCGCGCCAGCATGACTTGCGCGATGTCGGTAACTTGCCCGGTTTCATAGCCGCTGGTCACCGCTTCGGCATGGGCCTGCGTCTTGCTGACGCTGTCGAGCGCGGATTTGAGCGCGCCGGTAAACGATCCAGCCGGGGTCTCGGCAGCAGCAGTAGCAGTGTCGCCGGTCCGCACGCCTTGCAAAGTCTGGCTGCGGTCGATGATCTGCTGGCGCAAGGCCATGATCTCGTGAATTCCGGCCCCCGCACCCAGCCCGCCAATGCCGCTCATCGCCGCCCCCCGCCAACCGCGATCCCGGCTTCGCGCAACGACGCGAGGCGATAGCGCAGCGTGCGTTCGCTGATCCCCAATTGCCGCGCCGCCGCCACGCGGCTGCCGTTGCAGGCTTCCAGCGTGGCGAGGATCGCGCGGCTTTCGGACAAGTGCACGATGTTCGACAGCCGCGCGCCGCCCGCAGCGGCGATGGCCGGATCGGCGGTGGTGGTGTCACCCGCCACGCGCACCGCGCGGTCGAACACGATATGATGCGGGCCGATCACCGGCACCGCGCCGTCGCTGGCCTGCCCACCCAGCAGCAGCGCGCGCCGCACGACATTTTCCAGCTCGCGCACATTGCCGGGCCAGGGATGCGCGGCCAGCATGGCGAGCGCGGCATCGCTGAACCACGGTACGATTGCGCCGGGCGCGACATGGCGCAGCAGCAACGCGAAGGCCAGCGGCGCAATATCGTCGGCGCGTTCGCACAGCGGGCGCAGAAGGAGGGGAAACACATTGAGCCGGTAATAGAGATCGGCGCGAAACCGCCCTTCATCGACTTCGACCGGCAGATCGCGGTTGGCACAAGCGATCACCCGCACATCGACTTTGACCGGCTGGGTCGCGCCCAGCGGCACGACTTCGCGTTCTTGCAACGCGCGCAACAGCTTGGCTTGCAAGGCCAGCGGCATTTCGGCGATTTCATCGAGCAGCAAAGTGCCGCCATGCGCCGCGCGGAAAAACCCTTCGCCGGCCGAATTCGCCCCGGTAAACGCGCCTTTCTGATGGCCGAACAGCATCGCTTCGAGCATCGCTTCGGGCATCGCGGCGCAATTGATGCCGATAAACGGGCGGTTCGCGCGCGCCGAACGGTCATGGATGAACCGGCTCAGCACTTCTTTCCCCGTGCCAGTCGGGCCGTTGATCAGCACTGGAATATCGCTTGCGGCAATCCGTTCGGCCAGCGCCAGCACTGACAGGCTTTCGGGATCGGCGGCGACCGGGTTGCCCGGCGGGATGGCGCAAGCGATCAGCGCGGCCAGCGTCGCTTCGCTCGCGCCATCGGCATATGTCAGTGTAAAGCGCTGGCCGGGGCCAGTCTGGATCACGGGTGAAGCGTTGCTTGTCCGCGCCAGCCGCACCGTTCGCGCCAGCGGCATCGGCGTGGTCTCATCCGCAGCGAGCAGCCACACCGGCTGCGCGGTCGCCAGCGCGCCCATGACCGCCCCGGCTCGCTGCACCAGTGCGGCATGGCGCTCGCGGGCCGCGTCGGAAATCTGCAATCCGTTGGTCGCGCGCATCATTTTGTCCTGCCCCGTTTTAACCATCACTGGCAGGCCGGTTGTCGCGCGGAAACGACCAAGGCTCCGGTAATTTAACCCCCGTAGATATCCTTAGCGTGGGCCCTGATCAGCGGCAAGCAGGGGCCGGGGAGGGGCTTAAACCCGGCAGCGTTTTGCCGGTCTTTGCCGCGACAGCCGGTGACCAGCAGCAACGCTCCGGCCCGACCGCCAAGTCCTTGCCAACCCGTTCACAAGGGATAACCACCATGACCGCCATCAACACCAACATTTCCGCGCTTCAGGCTTCGAATGCGTCGAACGCCGCATCGATGATGACGGCCAAAGCGATGCAGCAGCTTTCGACCGGTCAGCGCATCAACAGCGCTGCCGACGATGCGGCGGGCCTTGCCATCAGCAACACGATGACCTCGCAGATCAAGGGCATGACGCAAGCCGTTCACAATGCGAATGATGGCATTTCGCTGGCGCAGACCGCTGGTGGCGGGCTGAACGAAGTGACCAATATGCTCCAGCGCATTCGCGAACTGGCGGTGCAGTCCAGCTCTGGGACGTATCAGGCGTCGGACCGCACGTCGATGCAGTCCGAAGTGTCGAACCTGACGCAGCAGATCTCGTCGATCCTGACCACGACTCAGTTCAACGGGGTCAATGTCTTTGCAGTCACATCGGGCACACCGGCGGCCAACGGGTCGCAGGACGCCACGTTCACGATCCAGACCGGCGCGAACAACGGCAATTCGGTGACGATTGATTCGATTGCCTTCAACGGGTCGCACATTTTCGGCACCACCAGCGGCACCGGCAATACTGCCTATAGCGGCGCGAGCGGCGCAACGCAGGCGCTCGATGTTACCAGCCAAGCGACCGCCGCCACCACGATCACCAATGTCGATGCGGTGATTGCCGAAGTCAACAGCACCGAAGCCTCGCTCGGTGCGGCGCAGAACCGGCTGACCTCGGTGGTCAACAACCTCAACACCAATATCACCAACTTGTCATCGGCGCGCAGCCAGATCCAGGACACCGATTATTCGGCAACCACCACCGCGCTCGCCAAATCGCAGATCCTTAGCCAAGCCTCGACCGCGATGCTGGCCCAAGCGAATCAGAGCCAGCAGAACGTGCTGTCGTTGCTGAAATAGCCGTATCGCCCCAAGTCGCCCATTTCGCCCCGTTTCCCGTTTGACCGGGCAGCGGGGCGGATTGCGTTTTAGAGCGTGATGCGAAAAAGTGGGAACCGGTTTTTCGCAATAAATCACGCGAAAACAAAGTCTCTAGAGCGGAATGCGATTCAGTCTAATCGCATTCCGCTCTAGCCAAGTAAAATCACACATAAACAATGTGTTAACCGGCAAATATTTGCCGGTTCAGCGCTTAAATCCGGCAGAATTTTGCCGCTTTAGGGTGTGGCAGCCGATTTCGCTGATGAACCGATCCGGCAGTCGTTTCTGGAATATACCATCCACCCTGGAGACCCCACATGACAGCAATCAACACCAATATATCGGCGTTGCAGGCGGCCAATGCGTCGAATTCTGCCGCGCTGATGACCGCCAAGGCGATGCAGCAGCTTTCGACCGGTCAGCGCATCAACAGCGCTGCCGACGATGCGGCAGGCCTTGCCATCAGCAACACCATGACCTCGCAGATCAAGGGCATGACGCAAGCGGTGCACAATGCCAACGACGGCATTTCGCTGGCGCAGACCGCTGGTGGCGGGCTGAACGAAGTGACCAATATGCTCCAGCGCATCCGCGAACTGGCGGTGCAGTCAAGCTCCGGCACGTATCAGGCGTCGGACCGCACGTCGATGCAGTCCGAAGTGTCGAACCTGACGCAGCAGATCTCGTCGATCCTGACCACGACCCAGTTCAACGGGGTCAATGTGTTTGCGGTCACATCGGGTGCGCCTGCCGCCAACGGGTCGCAGGATGCGACGTTCACGATCCAGACCGGGGCCAACAACGGCAATTCGGTGACAATCGATTCGATTGCGTTCAACGGGTCGCACTTGTTCGGCTCCACCAGCGGCACCGGCAATACCGCCTATAGCAGCGCGAGCGGCGCGACTCAGGCGCTCGATGTCACCACGCAAGCCGCAGCGGCAACGACGATCACCAATGTCGATTCGGCGATTGCGCAAGTCAACAGCACCGAAGCCTCGCTCGGTGCGGCGCAGAACCGGCTGACATCGGTGGTCAACAACCTCAACACCAATATCACCAACTTGTCATCGGCGCGCAGCCAGATCCAGGACACCGATTATTCGGCAACGACCACCGCGCTCGCCAAATCGCAAATCCTGAGCCAAGCCTCGACCGCGATGCTGGCCCAGGCCAACCAGAGCCAGCAAAACGTGCTGTCGCTGCTGCGATAACCGCATGACCTGCCTATCCGGCCGGGAACCCCCCGGCCGGATAAAACCACGCCCGGCGATCGAAGGATCGCCGGGCGTTGCTGTGTGCGCAGTTGAATCCAGCTCCTCCCCCGCTGGGGGAGGTGGCAGCCCACAGGGCTGACGGAGGGGGC
>CAINGT010000108.1 GCA_903848655.1 uncultured Sphingomonadales bacterium | reverse complement strand
CCCCACCCCCAACCCCCTCCCCTAAAGAGGAGGGGGCTTTAAAGGGCCGGAGCGGAGGTTCTGAATCCAACCTGGCGATCAGGCCGCCATGGCCCGCCGCGCCAGTTCGCACATCGACCAGATTTCGCTCAACGACGAAACCAGCCGGTCGATATCGCCATCGGTGTGCACGGGTGAAGGCGTCAGCCGCAGCCGTTCGGTGCCGACGGGCACGGTCGGGTAGTTGATCGGCTGAAGATAGATGCCGTGGTGTTCGAGCAGCCAGTCGCTGATGCGTTTGCACTTGTGCGCATCGCCCACCATGATCGGGATGATATGGCTGGGGTTGTCGAGCGTCGGGATACCGACGGCATCGAGCCGACGGCGCACTTGCGCCACGCGGTCGCGGTGGCGTTCGCGTTCGGCAGTGCTGGTCTTCAAATGGCGGATGCTTGCGGCGGCGGCGGCGGCAAGCGCGGGCGGCAGCGCGGTGGTAAAAATGAACCCGCTGGCAAAGCTGCGCACGAAATCACACAGCGCGGCGGATGAGGCGATATAGCCGCCCATCACGCCGAACGCTTTGCCCAAAGTGCCTTCGATCACAGTTACCCGGTCCATCAGCCCTTCGCGTTCGGCCACGCCGCCGCCGCGCGGACCATAGAGGCCCACGCCGTGGACTTCATCGAGGTAGGACATCGCGCCATGCGCCTCACACACGTCAAGGATTTCGGCAATCGGGGCCATATCGCCGTCCATCGAATAGACGCTTTCAAACGCCACCAGCTTGGGCAGCGCGGGATCGAGCGCCGCCAGGCGACGATCAAGATCTTCGGGCGAATTGTGCGCGAATTTGTGCACCGGCGCACGGCTGTGGCGGATGCCTTCGATCATCGAGGCATGGTTGAGCGCGTCGGACAGGATCACGCAGCCCGGAATACGCGCACCCAATGTGCCAAGCGCGGCCCAGTTCGACACATAGCCCGAGGTAAACAGCAAAGCGGCCTGTTTGCCATGCAGATCGGCCAATTCGGCTTCGAGCACGACATGGCTATGCGTGGTGCCAGAAATATTGCGCGTGCCGCCCGCACCCGCGCCGCAGCGATCGAGCGTTTCGTGCATCGCCGCAATCACCACAGGATGCTGACCCATGCCGAGATAATCGTTCGAACACCACACGGTTACCGGGCGGGTGCCATCATCGGTGAACTGTTGCGCGGCAGGAAACGCGCCCGCGCGGCGTTCGAGTTCGGCAAAAATGCGGTAACGGCCATCATTTTTGAGCGCTGCCAGTTCAGATTCAAAAAACGCTTCGTAATTCATTTGATCTTCCCCGCTTGCTCAAAAATGACGGCGGCTTTTGCCGTCCGGGTTGAAGGGACTGCGGCCCATTGAAACAATTTGGCATCGCGCAAAGGCAGTACCAGAAACAGATGTTCGATCACGCCGAGCGCGCCCAGCCCGGCCAGCAGCGATCCGGTTGCCCAAGCCGCGCTGTTGGCGGGCGCGGCCTGCCCTGATGCCCAAGCCCATACCGTGACCGCGCTGCCGAATACAACCGAAACCGGGAACAGCGCATTGCACCGGCGCTTGCGAAAATAGCTTTTGAGATAAGCCAAGTGTTCCGGGAACACTTCATCGCTCAGATTGGGCACGCCCAGATAGAGATTGAACTTGGCCGAGACCCGCAGCACGAACAGCAGCAGGAATGTCAGCGGCGCAGCCTGGTTCGCCCCGCCCCATGTAACCGCAAACAGCAGGATCGCGGTTGCCGCAATCGCCACTTCATGATGGATCACCGTCGCCGTGGCGGCTTTGAACCGCTGCCAGCCGACCGCATCGGGCGGGCATTCGGCGCGGTTTGGCCCAGCGACTAGGCCCATCAAAAAGCTCATTTCGTGCCAGCCCCAGATCACGATGGCGGCGGCAAATGCACTATAGGCCCCGCCCGCGCTGGCATCACCGCGCAAAGCCCACACCAGCCAAGTGGCTGCCAGCGCCAGCCCGGCGCACACCGTCAGGCTGACGGCGTAAGTCGAGCGCGGCAGGCTGTCGAGCCAGACAATCGCTGCCGTGCCGATGAACCACATCAGAAATGCGAACAAGAGCGGGGGAATAATCACCAGGCCGGAACCAGCCGCACCGTGGCGGGCGCGACATTGGCTTTGACCGGAACAAGATAGAGCCGCGCAAACGCCAATCCGGCCGCCGCGATCAGCCCTGCGCGCTTGATCGCGCCGATCACCCCGCCTTGCGCCTTCGCCGCATCCATCGCGGCGGATACCTTGCGCAAGCGTTCAAGCCCCTGGGCAAAGCGCGGCGCATCGGTATCGAGCACGACCGGGAACACCTGGCGCGAAATTTCCGAACAGACGCGGAATACGCGATGGTCGTATTCGGTCGGCTCCATCCCCAGCGCCTTGTGAAACGCGGGGCGGTTGTGATCGCGCACATACATGGTGGCATAGACCGATACGAGGAAGAACCGGATCCACAGCTTGTTAACCCCGGTCAGCAGCTTGGGATCGGTGCGCAACAGGATCGCAAAGGCTTCACCATGGCGAAACTCGTCATTGCACCATTGTTCAAACCAGTTGAAAATCGGGTGAAAGCGCAATTCGGGATGCTGCGCCAAATGGCGAAAGATCGTGATATAACGCGCATAGCCGATCTTTTCGCTCAGATAGACCGCGTAATAGATGAATTTGGGCCGGAAATAGGTATATTTCTTGGCCTTGGTCAAAAAGCTGAGGTCGATCCCGATCCCGGCATCTTTCAGCGTTTCGTTGATAAACCCGGCGTGGCGGCTTTCATCGCGGCTGAGCAATTTGAACAGTTGCTTGATATCGGGGTTGGTCACGCGCTTGGCGATTTCGGCATAGAGAATGCACCCGGAAAATTCCGAGGTCAGCGAACTGACAAGGAAATCGCAGAATTCTTCGCGCAAGCCATCGGGCAGGCTTTCGATCACGCCGTCGAACGAGGCATTGCGCTTGAAGTGCCGCTTGTTGGGATCGGCCACCATTTCGGCGATCAGCGCATCCCATTCCTTGCGCACCCGCGACACATCGATCCGATCCATCGCCGCAAAATCAGTGGTGTAAAACCGCGGGCTAAGGATCGTGTCCTTGGTCGCCACTGCCATCAGGTCGCTGTTTGGCGCAATTTTGATTTCGGTCATCGCGTTCATGGCGTCGTCCTGTCCGTCATAGTCCGGTCGGTGAAGCTGACTTCGTAAAGTTCGGTCATCTGGAAATTGCCGGCGAATTTGGTCCACAACCGCCCGACCGTGCTGGCGCGCTCGACCGTCGCCATGCGTTCGACCACGCGCCGCTCGCCAAACCCCACGCGGATCGGTTCACCATGCACATGCACCACATCGCCGGGACCGACCGCCACCCCGTCCGCCAGCTCGACATGCGCGCACAACGATTCGTCGCTGATTTCGAGCTCGATAACGCAGGTGGTGTCAAACCGGGTGCGACGCAAGGTCATCATGAGGCGGTCGCCTGTTGGGGCAGGAGCACTGCAAACGATGCCCGGTTGGTCGAACCAAAAGCCGTCAATTCAATCGACCGCCCGGTGGCGCTGTCGGTCAGCGACAATTCTCCATCGCGCCACAGCGACAAGTTGAACGGTGGCTGATTGCCAATCCCGTGCATCCGCCGTTCGCGCGCCAGACCGCGCATCACGCCACGGATGAACCCGGTCTGCTGCCCAGGGGCGATCACCGATGCGGTGCCGCCGCTGTCCGCGTCTTCGATCAGCACGGCACCATCGGCGCGATCAATGAAGCGCAAATTGCGCGAGGCAACCGGCACCATATGGTTGGCCGCGCGCAGCGCCAGTGGCGAGGCGCTGGCGGGGACATGCGCAATCCGCATGATCGCAACCGCGCCGAGCGCAAACAGCACCAGCGCAGCGGCGGTAACCAGCGTGCCGCGCGGCAGCATATCGGCGTGGCTGTGCGCGGTCATGCCTGCACCGGATCGGCAAAAGTTGCAGTGCGCGCGGCGGCGGCTGGTGCGGCCACAGTGCTGCCGTGAGTGCTGCCGTGAGTGCTACCGTGCGGATTGGCGGCACGGCAGGCGCGCGCAACCAGACCGGCGACGCGTTCGGCATCGGCAATAGCGCGCAGCATCGGTTGCGGCGTCACGATTTTCCACGGACGCGCATGGGGCCATAGCGCGACAATGCCCAGCTTGGCCGGACCGGCAATCGTCAGCGGCACATCGCCCGTGCCATCGGCGCGCAGCGACAGATCGACCGCCGCTATCGCGCCCAGCGGCAAGTTTACGCATTTTGGCACCGCAATGCCAAAGCGCATCACGATCCGCCGATTGGTCAGCGTATAGACCGTCGTGCGCGCCGAAGCATATGCCAGGCCATGCAGCAGCAGCACACCCAGCGTGCCCAACCCGGCGGTCATCTCGACCCCCAGATAGCTGCCATGGCTGCCCCACGCGGCCACCAGCGCCCAAGCGGTCAGCAGCAGGAAATAGCCGATGACCAGCCGAGTGCTGAAGGCAGTGCGCGCCAGCGTGCGCCAATCGGGTGAGCCCTGCCACACGATCTCTTCACCCGGTGGCAGCAATCCGGGTAGCCCGCGGATCGGTTCGTTTTCATATTCGGTCACAGCAAAGGCTCCTGCCGGTCGCGCGTGGCGTACAAATAGCCGCCGCCGAAATAGGCCTGAACGCGTTCTTCTTCATAAAGCGTGATGCGATCATGCGCTTCGAGCCGGGGAACATCGGCAAATTGCGCGGCAGTAATCGCGTCAATCACCACCCGGCGGCCCCGGCGATCAACTTTGGCGTCAAAAATCGGCGCGAGCAGCGGTGCGCCCTCACCCTCCAGTTGCAGATAACGGACCAGACGATCCGCAGTATCGATCCACAACGTGCTAACATGGCCTGCGACTTTGCCATCGGCGGCAATCACCGGCCAGCCCGCAAGATCCGAATCTTCGCGCGCGATGCTGAACCCGGCGGCATGAGTGAGCGGGATGATGCGCGGATGGCCCTCAAAATCAATATCGGGCCGCTTCGCACGATTGGCCCAAGCGGCGGGGCCAATCCCATCCACCAGCGGGTTGCCGGTCGGCTGATAGGGCGCGCCGCCAAATGGTTCGGTCTGACGCGCGGCGATCTTGACCGGTTCGCGCCCTTTGGTCGGGGCGGTAACCGTGCCCTGGCCAAACGGCAGCAGGAACGATTTGGTCGCTGCTGTGCTCAGCATGCCGCCCGGGGTGTCGAGTCGCCCGGTCATTTCGTCTTCGAGCGGATAGCCTTCGCGGCGATCTTCGCGGCGGAGGTAAAAAATCAGCCCGATAAAGAACAACACGAAAGCCCAGAATACGAGCAAGGCCACGTCAATTCCGGCGGTCAGATTGGGATGCATCAGATTTCCCCTTTCAAATCGGAAATTCGGCCAAGCCAAAGCGTGTGCCGACAGCGGCGGGTTCGCCCCCATCGCTGCGCACGAGCGGGCCAAGCACGACAAGTGTAACCAGCAACAGCATTATTTCGACGCTGTAGACACAGACATAACCGGTTGACGGATCGGCCAGCGTCGGCCCGAACCGTCCCGAAAGCGCAGCATTCGCAATAAGATCGCGCAAGAACGCGCCCAGCGCAATCGCAAGGCCGGCGCATGTGGCCTGCACCGCGCCCCACGCGCCCAGCGCCAGCCCGGTGCGTCCTTCGAGTGTTTCGCTATCGGAAATCGCCATCGCCGCAGTCAGCGTGCCGACCGAAAACAGTCCGCCACCCAGTCCGATCAGCGTCGCGCCGATTTCGAGCAGCACCACGCCATGAAGCGGCCCGGCGAACAGCACGAGCAGAAACGCGCCGATCCCGATCACCGCGCCATATCCGGCCAGCCGATGCGGATCGCGCGCTTCGCCAAGCTGTTTTGCAGCATAAGCAAATCCCGCCAGCATCCCCAGCGCCCACAATGCCGTCAGCGACGTTGTCGCCCCAACGCTCAACCCTAGCACTTGGCCACCATACGGTTCCAGCAGCACATCCTGCATCGTGAACGCCGCTGCCCCCAGCCCGACCGACACGAGCAGCCGCATGGTGCGCGGGCGGGCGATAAAGATCGCCCAGACTTCACGAAACCCCGGTTGGGCTTCGCGCTGCATGGTTGCGGAGCGGTTGCGCGGTTCCTGCTTCCACAAGGCGGTCAGGTTCAGGATCATCGTTAGTGCCGCCGCGCCTTGCACGATCTGCACCAGCTTGGTCGGGCTGAAATCGGCGAGCAACCGCCCGATCACAATCGCGCTGAACATCGTGCCGATCAGCAGCATGACATAGAGCAGCGCCACCACGCGCGGGCGCGCGTGCGTCGGGGCAAGATCGGTCGCCAGCGCCAGTCCGGCGGTCTGCGCGGTGTGCATCCCGGCCCCGACCAGCAGGAAACCGGCGACTGCCCCGAGTTGACCGATCACCGCCGGGCCTCGCCCGTCGCCGGTCATCACCAGCAGCGCAAACGGCAGGATCGCCAGCCCGCCAAACTGCATCAGCGTGCCAAACCAGATATAGGGCACGCGCTTCCACCCCAGCAACGACGCGTGGTGATCGGATTTGAACCCGATCAGCGTGCGCAGCGGCGCGAACAGCAGCGGCAGCGATACCATCACCGCCACCAGACTGGCCGACATGTTCAGTTCAACGATCATCACCCGGTTGAGCGTGCCAGTCAGCAAGACCGCCGCCATGCCCACCGAAATCTGGAACAGCGACAGGCGCAAAATGCGGTGCAACGGCAAGTCTTCGGTCGCAGCATCGGCAAACGGCAGAAACCGAGTGCCCAGCCGGTTCCAGAACGCGCCGGACTTCAGACTTTCGATCCGGCCCACCGATCCGGCGGGCGCAGGCCGGGGGGCCAACGAAGCCTTGAGCGCGGGCAGATAGCTCATCGTGTCACCACCTCAAGCGCGTGGCTGGTGTAGAAACTGGCGGAAATGCGGCGATCACGGCCGATCTTGGCATGAGGGATCGCCGCCGAGATCAGGTGGCGCAAATGCTGGTCGCGCACCGGCAGAATCGCGGGCGATTTGTCCGCGCGCGGAAACAGCCGCCCCATGCCGAGCATCGCCATCAGCAGCGCGGTGCGCGGGGCAAATGTCAGCACCACCGATCCGCGCGTGTGCTGCGCCAGTCGCGCCACCGCCCCGACAATATCACCAGGCTGATAATGAATGAGCGAATCCATCGCCACGACATGATCGAAGCTGCCGAGCGCCGGATCGAGCATATCGCCCACGCGCCAGTCGATATCCAGCCCGGCTGGCGCCCGATCCCGCGCAATCGCCACCAGACTGCCCGCGACATCGATGGCGACAACATTCGCGCCGCGCTGCGTGGCCTCAACCGCCAGCGCGCCCGTGCCGCAACCGGCATCGAGCAAACGCAGCCCGCGCATATCGGCGGGCAGCCATGACAGCAGCGTATTGCGCATTTCAGTCCGGCCGGCGCGCACGGTCGCGCGGATCCCGCTGACCGGCGCGTCAGACGTCAACTGTTCCCACGCTTTGGCCGCCGTGCGGTCAAAATAGGTTTCAAGATTGCCGCGAAAGCGGTGATAGGTCGCGGTCGTCATCTTATTCAAATCCGAGAAATTCAAAGATTTCCCGGTCTTTCATCGGCATGGCATCGGATGGTTCGGCCCCGGCCCACAGCAGCGCGGCCAGCCGTTTGTATTCGTTGCAGGCGGCATCGACTTCGGGAGTCGAAGGCATTTCGAACAAAGTGCACTTTTTCAGCCGCGAGCGGCGGATCGCATCGAGATCGGGGAAATGCGCCAGCCGCTTAAGCCCGGTGGCATCGCCGAAGCGGTCGATTTCATCGGTCGCAGCCGAACGGTTGGCGATCATCCCGGCCAGCCGCACCGGGTAATTTTTGGCTTTGGCCTGGATCGCCGCCATGATCCGGTTCATCGCAAAGATACTGTCGAAATCGTTGGCCGCCACCACCAGCGCGCGTTCGGCATGTTGCAGCGGCGCGGCAAACCCGCCGCACACCACATCGCCCAAGACATCGAACAGCACGACATCGGTTTCTTCGAGCAAATGGTGCTGTTTGAGCAGCTTGACCGTTTGCCCCACGACATAGCCGCCGCAGCCGGTACCCGCCGGCGGTCCGCCCGCCTCCACACACATTACGCCGTTAAAGCCTTCGAACATATAATCTTCGGGCCGCAGCTCCTCGCTGTGGAATTCGACCGTTTCCAACACGTCGATCACCGTCGGCATCAGCTTTTTGGTGAGGGTAAACGTGCTGTCATGTTTGGGATCGCAGCCGATTTGCAGCACGCGTTTGCCGAGCAGCGAAAACGCGGCGGACAAGTTCGACGATGTCGTCGATTTGCCGATGCCGCCTTTGCCATAGACCGCAAACACTTTGGCAGTGCCGATGCGGTCAGCCGGATCAAGCCGCACTTGCACGCTGCCTTCGCCATCACGGCCGATCAGATCACGCTGGCGCACAGGGGGGTCAAGCAATGCCATTTTTCGTTTCCTTTATGCCGCCACCGCAACGACACCTTCGAGGCGATCCTCGAGTTCGTCGCTGGCAGCATGGAGTGCGGCGAGCGTCGCCGCGTCGGGTTGCCAATAGTTGCGCTCGCTGGCTTCGATCAGCCGGTTGGCGACGCGCGCCGCCGCCCGGGGGTTGAGCGCGGCGATACGTTCGCGCATCGCTGCATCGAGCACATAGGTCTCGCCGATGCGCTGATAGACCCACGGATCCACTTCGCCCGTGGTGGCTGACCAGCCCATCGTGGTGGTCACGCTGCCTTCGATCTGGCGCACGCCTTCGTAACCGTGGCGCAGCAGGCCTTCGGTCCATACCGGGTTGAGGATGCGGGTGCGCGTTTCGAGCGCGACTTGTTCCTGCAACGAGCGAACTTTGCCCGTGCCTTGCGTCTGGTCGCCAATATAGACCGGCGCGGCCTGGCCGCCTTTGGCGCGGGTCACGGCGCGGCTGATCCCGCCCAGCGCATCGACATATTGGTCGATGGTGGTGATGCCCAATTCCACGCTTTCAAGGTTCTGATAGGCGCAATCGACCGTCTTGAGCGCCGACGCGAGCACCACCGCTTGCCGCACCGGCGCGCCTTTGACGCCGTAAGCATAGCCCTTTTGCCGTTCGAAGCTGTCGGCCAGTTCATCAGGGTCGGACCAGCCGCCATTGTCGATCATCAGATTGACATTCGCGCCATAGGCCCCTTCGGCGTTGGAAAACACGCGCAAGGCAGCGGTTTCGAGATCGCCGCCATATTCGGCCTGATGCGCGAGCGCGTGGCGGCGCACGAAATTCATCTCCACCGGTTCGTCAGCTTGCGCGGCCAAGAGCGCGGCTTCGGCCATCATCCGCGTTTGCAAGGGCAGCAGATCGCGGAACACGCCCGACAGGGTCACCACCACGTCGATCCGCGGACGGCCGAGCGTGGCAAGGTCGATCAGTTCGGCCCCGGCCAGCCGGTTATAGCTGTCAAAGCGCGGGCGCGCGCCGATCAGCGCGAGCGCTTGTGCAATCTGCGCGCCTTCGCTTTTCAGATTGTCGGTGCCCCACAGCACCATGGCCACGGTTTCGGGAATATGGCCCGCATCGGCGATGGTGCGATCGATCAGCCGCTGCGCCTGCGCCGCGCCATCCTTGACCGCAAAGGCCGAAGGCAGGCGGAAGGGATCGAACCCGTGGATATTGCGCCCGGTCGGCAGGATTTCCGGGGTGCGCAACAGATCGCCGCCGCTGACCGGGCGGATGAATTGCGCATTGAGCGCGCGCACGATGCCGTCGATTTCGCCATTGGTTGACAGCGCGGTGTTGAGCGCGGCCATATCTTTCAGCAGCGGCGTCGCGGGCTTGACCGTGCCATCGACCAAGCCTTCGATCACATCACGCGCCAGATCTTCGCCGCGCGCGCTGGCAGAGGCGGCGATCATGTCGATCCGTTCGGCGCGCGTTGCCGCTTCGCCCGCGACATGCAGCCCTTGCGGGATCAGTTCGCGTTCGATTTCATAAAGCCGCGCGGCCAGCGCGGTAATGTCGCCGCCATCAAGATCGAGCGCCGCCGCCTGATCGGCGATCAAGGCCGCGAGATCGGCCAGTTCGCTGCTGCCGGGATCGGCCTGACGCCAGCGGTCGACCGAGCCCTTCAATTCGGCCAGCCCTTTGTAGACGCCCGCATTGGTCAGCGCCGGGGTCAGATAGCTGACCAGTGTGGCACCCGACCGGCGCTTGGCCAGCACGCCTTCTGATGGATTGTTGGCGGCATAGAGATAGATATTGGGCAGATCGCCGATCAGCCGGTCGGGCCAGCATTGCGCGCTCAACCCGGTCTGTTTGCCGGGCATGAATTCCAGACTGCCGTGAGTGCCGAAATGCAGCACTGCATGGGCGCGGAACTCCTCCTTCAGCCAGCGATAGAACGCGGCGAAAGCATGAGTCGGTGCGAACCGGCCTTCAAACAGCAGCCGCATCGGATCGCCCTCATAGCCGAGCGCGGGCTGAATGCCGACGAACACATTGCCGAATTGCGCGCCAAGGATCTGCACCGACGTGCCATCGGCCTGCAATTTGCCCGGCGCGGGGCCCCACGAAGCTTCGATTTCGGCGAGCCAGGTTTCGCGCGCGACAATCGTATCGGCGCTGACGCGGGCATGGACATTGGCTTCCGCGCCATAGCGCGCGGCATTGCCGCCAAGGATGCGTTCGCGCAGCGCATCGGCATCGGCCGGGACTTCAACGGTATAGCCTTCACGCTCAAGCCGCTGGAGCGTGGCGTGCAGCGATTCGAACACCGCAAGGAACTGCGCCGTGCCCGCTGCGCCCGCATTGGGCGGAAAGTTGAACAAGACCGCCGCAATGCGTTTATCGGCATTGGCGGCGCGGCGCAGTTCAACCAGCCGCAGCACCCGCGCGGCGAGCATGTCGGCGCGTTCGGTGCAGGCCTGCATCGCGCGCACCTGATCGTTGGCGGGAAAAATGCAACCGCGCTGGCACCCGGTGCACGCGCTGGCCGATCCGTCCGAACGCCCACCGAACACCATCGGCACCGTGCCGCCATCGAGTTCGGGAATCGCGATCATCATCGTCGATTCGAGCGGCAGCAGACCCTGACGGTTGGCCCCCCATGCCTGCAAAGTCTGGAATTCAACCGGATGCGCGGCGATATAGGGGCGGTCGAGCCGGGTCAGCACGGCTTCTGCGGCGGCGGTGTCGTTATAGGCCGGGCCGCCGACCAGGCTGAACCCGGTCAGGTTGATCACCGCATCGACCGTGGCCACGCCGTCTTTCATGAAAAACGCATCGATCGCCGGGCGACCGTCAAGCCCACCGGCAAATGCGGGGATCACATTCAGCCCGCGCGCTTCGAGCGCGGCAATCACGCCGTCATAATGCGCCGCGTCTTTGGCAAGCACATAAGACCGCAGCATCAGCAATCCGACCGTGCCTTTGGCATTGCGGCGGCGCGGCAGTTCGGTTGCGGTATGCGCCATGCGCTGGGGCAATGCCGGGTGATAGACCCCGACTTCGGGATAATCGCGCGGTGCCACGGCCTTCATCGTGCCGCGCAACACCCGGCGTTCGCCATCGGCATAGCGATCCACCAGCGCGCGAACCATATCGACGACATTGTCGTCCGACGCCGCGAGCCAATATTGCATCGTCAGGAAATAGGCGCGCACGTCTTGCGCGGTGCCGGGGACAAATTTAAGCAGCTTGGGCAAGCGGCGCAACATCGCCATCTGCCCTGCGCCCGAACTCGCGCCGGACTTGGTGGTGCCGCGCAATTTCTTGATGATCGACAGCAGCCCGGTCGCGGGCTTGTCCATGCGGTAATCGCCCATCCGCGTCAGCCGCACGATATCGCCCGCTGACATCAGCCCGATCATCGCGTCACAATCATTTTGCCGCGCGGTCAGTTGCGGCAACACTGCGCGGATATGATCTTCGAGGAACAGCATCGTCATCAGGATGATATCGCCGCGCGAAATATCCTCGCGCGCTGCTGCCAGCGCGCCGGGTTGTTCTTCCCAATCGGCAGCGGCATGAAACCCGATGGTCACCCCCGGATAGGCCCGCGCGAACTGTTCCTGCGCCCGCGTGACCGCGCCCGACAGATGGTTGTCGAGCGTGATAATCACCACTCTGACGGGGATCGAGCGAGCCGATGATGCTGAATTAGCGGGCATAATGCGCCTTCGCGTCATAGAGCGTTTCGAGCGTGATCGCGGTAATGCCCTGCTCGGTGGCATAACGCTCGGTGTTCCTCCGTGCTTTCCCACGCACGAAGAACGGGATCTTCAGCAATTCGCGTTCGGCTTCGGACGACCAGCCAGAGGGGACGACGGTAACCGGTTCGGCAATGGGATCGGCCACCGGTTCGGCCAGCGCAACCGGCGCGTGCGGCACTGCGCCATGGCCCAAGTGCGAAGCACCGGCGGCATCGCTGAATTCGAAATCATCGCGGAACATCGTCAGCAGATGTTCTTCCAGCCCCATCACCAGCGGATGAACCCAAGTGTCGAACAGGACATTCGCGCCTTCAAACCCCATTTGCGGCGAATGGCGCGCGGGGAAATCCTGCACATGGACCGGCGCGGAAATCACCGCGCAAGGGATGCGCAGCCGCTTGGCGATATGGCGTTCCATTTGCGTGCCCAGCACGAGTTCGGGCTGGAGCGCCTGGATCGCGGCTTCGACTTCCAGATAGTCGTCGGTAATCAGCGGCTCGACCCCATAACGCGCGGCTGCTTCGCGCACATCGCGTGCGAATTCGCGGTTGTAACAGCCAAGCCCGACGACTTCGAACCCGAGTTCATCGCGCGCGACCCGTGCCGCTGCAATCGCATGGGTGGCATCGCCAAAAATGAACACGCGTTTGCCGGTCAGATACGTCGAATCGACCGACCGGCTCCACCACGGCAGGTTTGACGTCGCCAGCACGGCAGCAGGATCGACCCCGGCAAGCCCCGCCACTTCGGCGATGAAATCGCGCGTCGCGCCATAGCCAATGGGCACCGTGCGCACCGTCTTGTGCCCGAACCGGCGTTCGAGCCAGCGGCAGGTGGTATCGGCGATTTCGGGGTACAGACAGATATTGAAATCCGCATCGCCCAGCCGCGCCAGATCATCCGGGCTGGCCCCGAGCGGGGCAATCACGTTGACGGCAATGCCCAGCGTTGCGAGCAACCGCGTGATTTCAACGACATCATCGCGATGGCGAAACCCGAGCGCGGTGGGGCCAAGAATATTAGCGCGGGGCTGAGCACCGGCTTCGCGCGGCGCAGCATCAGCGGCCAATTTGCGCGCCAACTGGTAAAACGTTTCCGCCGCGCCCCAGTTTTCCTTGCGCTGATAGCTCGGCAGTTCGAGCGCAACCACCGGGCAGGGCAAATCCATCGCCTCGATCAACCCAGCGGGATCGTCCTGGATCAATTCGGCAGTACACGATGCCCCCACCAGCATCGCGCGCGGGGCAAAACGGGCATAAGCATCGCGCACGGCGGTCTGGAATAGCTGCGCGGTATCGGTGCCCAGATCGCGCGCCTGAAATGTCGTATACGTGACCGGCGGGCGTTTGGCGCGCCGTTCGATCATCGTGAACAGCAAGTCGGCATATGTATCGCCTTGCGGCGCGTGGAGCACGTAATGCACGCCTTCCATGGCGGTGGCGATCCGCATCGCGCCGACATGGGGTGGCCCCTCATATGTCCAGACGGTCAGTTGCATCAGACCCTCAACACATCGCGCCGCCGCAGCGGGCGCGCGAACAGTTCGGCCAGATCGCCGGCCTGATCAAAGCCGTGGATCGGTGAAAACACCAGTTCAATGGCCCACTTGGTGGTCAGCCCTTCGGCTTCGAGCGGGTTGGCGAGGCCCAGCCCGCACACCGTCAGATCAGGTTTCGCAGCGCGCACCCGGTCAAGCTGGCGATCAACATCCTGTCCCTCGCTGATTAGCGTGTCGGCGGGCAGCAGCGCCAGTTCTTGCGCCAGATGACGGCGGTGGAGATAAGGCGTGCCGACTTCGACCGGCTGCATTCCCAATTCGGTGGCGAGGAACCGCGCCAGCGGCACTTCAAGCTGCGAATCGGGCAGGAATGTCACGCGTTTGCCCGCCAAAGCGGCGCGGCTGTGCGCAATCGCGCGCTTCGCCCGTTCGCGCCCCGGCGCAATCGTGCGGCGGAAATGCATTTCGTCGACGCCAAACGCTTGCGCCGCGGCGTGGAGCCATTGCGTCGTGCCTTCAGCGCCAAACGGAAACAGGGCGTCGATCCGCACCGCGCCACGATCTTCGAGCGCACGCGCGGTGTCGCCCAAAAACGGCTGCGCGAGCAGAAACCGCGTGTTCGGCCCGACCGCCGGCATGGCATCGGCGCGGCGCGCGGGCAGCACATGCACCGGGCCGATACCCAGATCGGCAAACAGCCGCACGAACTGGTCTTCGACCACATCGGGCAAGGTGCCGACAATCATCAGCGCGGGGGCGGCGGACGGGTCGGCGGGCAGATCGGCCACCAGCGCCGCCAGACAGGCGTCTTCGCCTTCGGTAAAGGTCGTTTCGATACCGGAACCGGAATAATTCAGCACTTTGGTGGCACCGGCATGTTTGACCGAAAGCCGCGCGGCGGCGCGCGCCAGATCGAGCTTGATAACTTCGGACGGGCATGATCCGACCAGAAACAGCAAGCGGATATCGGGGCGGCGCGTCAACAACCGGTCCACCACGCGGTCAAGCTCGTCATTGCAATCGGCAAGGCCCGCCAGATCGCGCTCTTCGATGATCGCCGTGGCAAAACGCGGCTCGGCAAACACCATCACGCCCGCCGCCGATTGCAGCAAATGCGCGCACGTGCGCGATCCGACGACGAGGAAAAACGCATCCTGGACTTTGCGATGCAGCCAGATGATCCCGGTCAGCCCGCAGAACACTTCGCGCTGCCCGCGTTCGCGCAGCACCGGTGCACTTTGGCAACCGGTGGCCGTGCCGGGCAGCGCCGGGGTCATCATGCCGCCACCAGCGTGGCCGCAGCGGTTTGCAGCCGCGCGGCGCGCAGCTTAAGAATGAACTGTGTCGCGTTGATCGCATATGTCGCATAAGCGGCAAGCGCGAGCAGCATCCGCCCGCGTTCGGTGCCATAGCCCGCGATCAGCGCCACCAGATAAGCGGTGTGCAGCGCCAGCACGAGCATACTGAACACGTCTTCCCAGAAGAACGCAGGCACGAACAACCATTTGCCGAACACGACTTTTTCCCAGATCGCGCCAGTGATCATGATCGTATAGAGCGCCAGCGTCTTGACGATGATCGACACCGTGGCCGCGCCCGCGCCATGGCCGGTCTGAAGGTAGCGCACCACCAGCACCAGACTGACCAGAAAAATCAGGAACTGCACGGGCGCGAGAATGCCCTGCAACAGCGTCCAGACCGACGAATCGCGCCGTACCCGCTGTTCTGGCGTGTACAACGGTGCCGCCGCCCCGCTCGCTTTTTTCAGGAAATGAGGGTTGTTCGCCCGCATCGCTTCCCACCCACCCGTTTGATTACACCGCCGATGATTAGCCCGGCTTGGCCATGTGTCAACAAAATTTGACGTCCAATTTTTATGACACACAGCCCTTTGGACCGGCTTCACCTGCCCACCTTGCCTGTTGCCAGTTCCCGGCAAGGGGCATAGGCTGCGAATCGTGAGAGGGAATGGCACCAAGCCATACCGATCACCTTGCGTACGTGTCGGTCAGGCCGGGAGAGCCGTGGATGACATCGATGAACCGTTTCAATGACTGCACGTCTTCTGGCGAAGGCTGGATTGTGGAACGCGGCTTTGCGCCCGATCCCCACGGTCTGGCAGCCTTGCGGTTGCATCTTGATGCGGATTATGCGCGGTCTTTATCGACACTGATCGAAGGCGAGATCATCCCCCGGCTGATGGTAGCGCATGGCGCGCAGACGCCCCCGCCCGGTCCAGGTGGCAGCGGCACGGTAATCGGTGCCGACGAGATCGAAGCGTTTGCCCCGCTTGTCATGCAAATCGAGGCCGATGCGCTGCTTGCGCATGTCGAAGCGATTCTGGCGCGCGGGATTTCGTTCGAAACCGTGCTGGTCGAACTGCTCGCCCCGACCGCACGGCGGCTGGGGTCATTCTGGGAAGAAGAGCTGTGCGAATTCGTCGATGTGACGATGGGGCTGTGGCGCTTGCAGGAAATCGTGCAGGAATTGTCGGGGCGCTTGCCCACGCAACCAGCACCTGCCGAGCCCGCGCTGAGGGCACTGTTTGTGACCATGCCGGGCGATAAGGCGGACATGGGAACTGCGACCGTCGATGCCATGTTTCGCCGCGAAGGCTGGCTGACCGATCATTTGGGCCAGGCCGAAACCCATGATTTGCTGAACCGGGTAAGCAACGACTGGTTTGACATAATCGGATTGACCGTCAGTAGCGACTGCGATATCGCCCGCCTGCCGCCGATTATTGCTGCACTGCGGAATAATTCGAAAAATCCGCAAGTCTGTGTGATGGTCGGAGGCAAGCCGTTCAGCGCAGATCCAGAACTTGCAGCGTATGTCGGTGCCGATGGTGTGGCCCGCGATGCGCGGTTTGCGCCAGATGTTGCCGGTAAACTCGTCCGCGAGCGGACGGCAACGCCCCGTAGTTGACTTTCGATTGGAGTGCGTCGCTCGTCGATGACCCAGCATGTCGCCCCTTCCCGGAACGCGGTTTTCAGCAGCCCTTCGGCTGTTCCCGGACATTTGCCCGCGAGCGTTGCGGCGGCGCTGCTGGCTGCGGTGGGCGATGTGACTTTCATTCTGGGCGAAGACGGCACGATCCTTGATGTCGCGGTGGCGCATGGCGATCTGGCCAACCACGGGTTTGGCGATTGGATCGGTGAATCGTGGGTTGGCGCAATGACCGCCGAAACGCGCGCGAAAGCCGCCGAAATGGTTCAGGCCGCGCGCGGGACCGCAGCGCCACGCTGGCGCGAGGTTAGCCATGCTGCCGCTGGTGGCGATGTTCCGGTGCGCTATATGGTGCTGGCGCTGGGCGATAGCGGGCGGCTGATTGCGATTGGTCGCGACATGCGCGCCGCCGCCGCCATGCAGCAACGCCTGTTGCAGACCCAGCAATCGCTGGAACGCGATTACATCCGCCTGCGTCAGGCGGAAACGCGCTATCGCCTGCTGTTCGACCTTGCTGCCGAGCCGGTGCTGGTGGTCGATGGCCAGACCCGCCGGATTCGCGAAGCCAACCCGGCGGCGCATCGCTTGCTCGATGCGCGCGAGGGCAGCCTGATCGGAACTTTGGTCAGCGCGGTGGTGGCAACCGAACAGCGCGATGATCTGATCGCTTATCTTGGCGCTGCCGAAGCCGCCGATGATGTCGATCCGGTGGTGTTGGGCTTGTGCGATGAACGCGGCGAAGCGCGGTTTTCGGCGCGGCTGTTCCGGCAGTCGCGCGCGCCGATGCTGATCGTGCGGATCGAGCCGAGTGTTGCCGGTGGGGCCGAGCGCCAGTTTGATTCGACACTGGGCGACGTGGTCGAACGGATGCCCGATGCCTTTGTCTTGGTGGATCGGGATCTTAAAGTGTTGACCGCCAATGCCGCCTTTGTCGAACTGGCTGAAATGCCTTCGACGGATCGTGTCGTCGGCGCGCGGCTGGGCGCGTGGCTGGGTCGCCCCGGCATCGACCTCGAAGCGATCATCGGCCAATTGCGCGATCACGGTTCGGTGCGCAATGTCGCCACGATCATGCGCGGCGCAGCGGGCGCACAAGAAGAGATCGAAGTGTCGGGCGTGGTTGCGACGATGGATGGCAAAGATTGCTATGGCTTTACCATCCGCAATGTCTGGCGGCGTCAGCGCGATACGCCGGTGGACGCGCGCGATGTCCCGCGCTCGGTCGATCAATTGACCGAACTGGTGGGGCGCATGTCGCTGAAGGAAATCGTGCGCGAAAGCACCGACATGATCGAGCGGCTGTGCATCGAAGCGGCGCTGAAATATACCTCGGACAATCGCGCTTCGGCAGCCGAAATCCTCGGTGTCAGCCGCCAGAGCCTCTATTCCAAGCTGCACCGCCATGGTCTGGCCAATCAGGCGGCGGGCGAGGCTTAATCCCCGCGCGGCGTTGGCCCAAAAGGCGGTGGGTGGCGCAAAGTCGCCGTGAGGCGACTATACAAACACCCTGTAAATTCGGTTTGACGCTGCCCGGTGTCCAGCATAAGTTTCCGGCCATGGCAACTTCGGGCATATCCAAACTCGCAACTCCTGTCCCAGCGCCGCGCGATGTGCTTGAACTGCTCAAGCCGGTTACGTGGTTTCCGCCGATCTGGGCCTTTATGTGCGGCGTGGTATCGTCGGGCGTGCCGCTGGCGGATCGCTGGCCGTTTCTGATCGCCGGGGTGCTGCTGACCGGGCCGCTGGTGTGCGGCACCAGCCAGGCGGTGAACGACTGGTTTGACCGGCACGTCGATGCGATCAACCAGCCCGACCGGCCGATTCCCTCGGGCCGCATCGCCGGGCGCTGGGGATTGTGGATCGCCATGATCGGCACCGCGCTGTCGGCGCTGGTGGCTTATGCCACCGGGCCATGGGTGTTGGCGGCAACCATTCTCGGATTGATCTGCGCGTGGGGTTACAGCGCGCCGCCGTTCCGCTTCAAAGTCAGTGGCATCTGGGGCCCGGCAGTCGTCGCGCTGACGTATGAAGGGCTGACATGGTTTACCGGGGCCAGCGTGATGGCCGGCGCCCTGCCCGCCCCGCACGTGCTGATCGTGCTGGCGCTGTACAGTTTTGGCGCGCATGGAATCATGACGTTGAATGATTTCAAAGCGGTAGAGGGTGATCGCGCCACCGGACTGCGGTCTTTGCCGGTGGTGCTGGGGGTTGGCCCGGCGGCGCGCGTGGCCTGTGTGGTGATGGCGCTGCCGCAAGTCACGGTGGTCGGCTTGCTGGCGCACTGGGGGCACCGGCTCGATGCCGCGCTGGTCGCGGCGCTGTTGATCGGGCAACTGGCGTTGATGCCCCGGCTGCTGCGCGATCCGCGCGCGAATACCCCGTGGTACAATGCGACGGGCACGACGCTATATGTGTTGGGGATGCTGGCTGCGGCGTTCGGGCTGGGCGGGGTGTCGGGGTTGTGAGTGCTGCTCCGCTCGGCTGGCTGGGGATCGTCCGGCTTGGACTGGTGCAAGCCGCCATCGGGTCAATCGTGATGCTCGCAACATCGCTGATCAACCGGGTGATGGTGGTCGAATATGCGCTGCCCGCCGCGCTGCCAGCGGGACTGGTGGCATGGCATTATACGGTACAATTGACGCGGCCGGTGTGGGGCCACGGCTCTGATCGCGGGCAGCGGCGCACGCCGTGGATCGTACTTGGCATGGCAACGCTTGCGCTCGGTGTGGTCGGGGCGGTGGGCGCGCTCGATCTGCTGGCTGCGCGCTCATCATGGGGGTTGCCGCTGGCGGTGCTGGCGTTTGCGATGATCGGCGCGGGTGTCGGCGCGGCGGGCACATCGCTGCTCGCGCTGCTTGCGATGCGCGTGGCCCCCGCGCGGCGCGCGGCGGCGGCGTCGATCACCTGGATCATGATGATTAGCGGGATCGTTGTCACCGCCATCGTGGCGGGTTCGCTGATCGATCCTTATTCATTGCCGCGCCTTGCCAAAGTGGTCGGCGGGGTGGCGGCAGTGGCGTTTGTCATCGCGATGCTGGGCGTATGGGGTATCGAAGGCCGCGCGCCATTCGTGCCAGTGGCAGAGCAGCGCGGCCCAACGCAAAGCTTTGGCAGCGCCTTGCGCGCCATGATGGCCGATGACGATGCCAGGCGCTTTACGATGTTCATCTTTCTGTCGATGACAGCCTATTCGATGCAGGAACTGATTCTCGAACCGTTTGCCGGGCTGCTGTTCGGCTTTACGCCGGGCCAATCGACGCACCTTGGCGGAATTCTGCACGGCGGGGTGCTGGCCGGGATGATCGTGGTTGGCGTGGGCGGCAGTGTGCTCGGCAAGCGCACGGTCGAATCCATGCGGCGCTGGATTGTCGGCGGGTGTGCCGGATCTTCGCTCGCGCTGGTCGGGCTGGTGCTGGCCGCGCGCAGCGGGCCAGGCTGGCCGCTGACCGCCAATATTGCCGCGCTCGGCCTTGCCAACGGCGTGTTTGCGGTGGCTGCGATTGGCGCGATGATGGGGCTGGCCGGGGCCGATGGCGGCAATCGCGAAGGGATGCGCATGGGCGTATGGGGCGCGGCGCAAGCGATTGCCTTTGCGCTGGGTGGTTTGATCGGCGCCATCGGGCTTGATCTCGGGCGCAAGCTGACCGGATCGACCCCGTTGACTTTCATGATCGTGTTTACCGTGCAGGCGTTGCTGTTTCTGGTGGCCGCCTCGCTGGCGCTGCACCGTGCGGCGCGGCGCGCACCTGCGCAGCCGTCGCTGGCATGACAGCGGTATATGACTGCATCGTCGTCGGCGGCGGTCCTTCCGGGGCAACCGCGGCGAACGATCTGGCGCAAGCCGGGCACAAAGTGCTGCTGCTTGACCGCGCCGGGCGGATAAAGCCGTGCGGCGGGGCAATTCCGCCGCGTTTGATCCGCGATTTTGCCATTCCCGATGATTTGCTGGTGGGCCGGGTGTCATCGGCACGAATGATCGCGCCATCGGACGCTATGGTCGATATGGCGGTTGATCGCGGCGTTGCGGGCGGGTTCGTCGGCATGGTAGACCGCGACAGTTTTGACGAATGGCTGCGCGAACGCGCCGCCACGGCAGGTGCCGACCGCTCCACCGGGCGGTTTGACCGGATCGAGCGCGATGCCGACGGCGGCGCGGTGGTGGTCTATACCGCCATCGCCGACGGTACCGAACACCGCGTGACCACGCGCTGCGTAATCGGGGCTGATGGTGCGCGATCACAAGTCGCGCGCGCGACTTTTCCTGATGCCGAACGCATGCCTTGCGTGTTCGCCTATCACGAGATCATTCGTTCACCCCAACCCACATCGGCGACATTTGATCGCAGCCGGTGTGACGTCTTCTATCAGGCAGCGATCTCGCCTGATTTCTATGGCTGGGTTTTCCCGCATGGCGATACCACCAGCGTGGGCGTTGGCAGCGCGATCAAGGGCTTTGGCTTGCGCGCTGCAGTCAGCCGGTTGCGCCAGCGCGAAAACCTCCACGATTGTGCCACCATCCGCTCCGAAGGCGCGCCGATCCCGCTGCGTCCGTTGCGCCGGTGGGACAATGGGCGCGATGTGCTGGTGACGGGCGATGCCGCCGGTGTGGTTGCACCTGCATCGGGTGAAGGAATCTACTACGCAATGGTCGCCGGGCGTGAAGCGGCAAGCGCGGTCGGTGCGTTTTTGCAAACGGGCAAGCCGCGCGCCTTGCGCCAGGCGCGGCGACGGTTCATGCGCGCACATGGACAAGTGTTCTGGATTCTCGGGATCATGCAATATTTCTGGTACAGCAATGATCGGCGGCGCGAACGCTTTGTCGCAATGTGCGAGGATCGCGACGTGCAGAACATGCTATGGCCGGCTTATATGAACAAACGTTTGGTCTATGCCCATCCCATCGCGTATTTGCGCATATTTTTCAAAGATATGCGCCATCTGCTGCAAACTGCGGGTGCAGGCCGATGAACCGGGTGTGGCTGTTTCCGGTTATCATCGCATCAATGGCGGCGGCGCTGGTCGCGGTGCTGGGGGCAACGATTACCGACATCGGCCCATGGTACCACACGTTGCACCAGCCGCGCTGGGCTCCGCCTGATGCCGCCTATGGTGTGGCTTGGACGGCGATTTATGCGTTTACCGCACTTGCCGGGGTAACAGCCTGGCTCGCCACTCCGAACGCGCGCGAACGTGAATGGCTGATCGGGCTGTTTGCACTCAACGGCTGTCTCAATGTGGTGTGGAGCACGCTGTTCTTTCAGTTGCACCGCCCCGATTGGGCGATGGTGGAAGCGCTCGGGCTGTGGCTATCAGTGCTGGCGCTCATTGTGACGATCTGGCGCCATTCCATCATCGGATCGGTGCTGCTGCTGCCTTATCTGCTGTGGGTGACTTTCGCCGGTTATCTCAATATGACCATCGTCCATCTGAATGGCCCGTTCTCCTGAACACGGCAATGGCCGCGCTGTTTGCGAGCGGCCGGGCGGTCGATATCGTGCTGGTGGTAATCGCCGTCGAACTGGTTTGGCTGGTACGCGGCTGGCGCTGGCCACTGGTGCGAGCCGCGCTGTGCCTTGGCCCGGGTGCGCTGATGCTGATCGCGCTGCGCGCCGCGCTGATCGGGCTGGACTGGCGCTGGATCGCGCTGCCGTTGCTGGCGTCGTTCCCGCTCAATCTGGCTGATCTGGCGCGCCGGAACCGGCAAAAGCGCTAGAGCGTGATGCAAAAAAGTGGGAATTGGTCTTTTGCAATAAATCACGCGAAAATAAAGAATCAAGAACGGAATGCGATTCAATCTGATCGCATTCCGCTTTAGAGCAGGATGCGATGCAATCTCATCCTGCTCTATAAACTGTGGGCGGGCTTCGCGAACGATTGCCCGCCCCCGGTTGTGAGCGATCAACTGTTGGCTTTGAGATAAGCAATCACGTCCGCGCGCTTTTGCGGATCGGTGACGCCGGGATAGCTCATCTTGGTGCCGGGCACGACGCGCTGCGGCGATTCGAGATACTGGAACAGCTTTTCCGGCGTCCAGGTGATGCCACTGTTCTTGTTGGCGGCGGAATAGCTGAAACCGGCAATCGAACCAGCCGCGCGACCGACCACGCCATGCAGCGACGGGCCGATCTTGTTCACCCCGGCTTCGATCACATGGCAAGTCTGGCAGGCGACGAACACTGCCTTGCCGCTCGTGGCATCGCCGGTATAGCTGGCGAGCTTGACCCCCGCCAGAGTGTCGGTGTTCGCTGCAGCAGGAGCTGCAGCGACCGGTGCCGCAGCGGGCGCCGCATCGGCGGCGGCAGGTGCAGCGTCAGCTTTGGTATCATCAGCTGCTTCTTTTTTGCCGCAAGCCGACAGCGCCAATGCCGGCACCGCGAGGCACAGCATCAACCGTCCAAACCGCGCCTTCGAACCAGATTGCATCATCGTATTCTCTCCATATTGGGATTGTTTTCCAACCATGATTATCAACCGCTGATGCTGAATTGTCCAACGCTGATTACGTTCGATTTAACAGGAAAAAAGGGCAATCGGGCGGCACCTGGCCGTCTGCGCTGGCAAACCGGCACAGCGGGCACGACGATAGATTATCGCACCACCAATTCGCGCTTGACGGCCCCCCTGACATAAGGGAATGTCAGGGTTCGCAGTCATGCCGGGTTAATCCCCGACCGCTGGCAATGGTGGTATGTGACGTAGTCGGCGGCAAGCACGATAGCGGCAAGGGGCGGTGGAATGCAGATTGAAGCGGATCGCAGCACAGCCGCGCCCCCTGACTGGATGGCCAGTCTGACCTATCGCAGCGAAGCGGCGATCACGCCCTCACCCGCCGATCTCCAGCGCTTGCTCGTCGCCGCGCGGGGTCGCAACCGCAAGCTGGGCGTGACCGGAATGCTGCTCTATGATGAAGGGCGCTATCTGCAAACGATCGAAGGCCCGCCCGCTGCGGTCGAACAAGTATGGTCGTCGATCCAGCGCGATACCCGCCACGGCCAGATCGAAGTGTTGAGCCAGCATATCGTCCCATCCCGCCTGTTTTCGGGTTGGGACATGCAGTTGTATTACCACAAAGGTGGACATCGCAATCCGGTAATGCCCGGCTCCGACGCCGCAGTCCCGCTGCGAGATCATGTTCCGGCGGCCTCGCGTTTTGCGCTCAACGGTGATGATCGTCAGCTTAACGCGCTGATCGGGGATCTGGTGGCCGAAGGCTGGCAAGGCAATGCGCTGGTCAAACACTTGCTCGAACCCAGCGCGCGCGCCATCGGCGATGCCTGGCTGGCTGAAGACTGCGGCGAAGTCGATCTGACCATCGCGCTCAGCATGTTGCAACTGGCAGGCCACGCCGTCCATTCGCGCACGTGCGCCGACAGCATCCGCAAAAGCCGCTATTCGATCCTGTTGGTGACGGCTCCGGGCGAACGCCACATGCTCGGATCCAGCTACCTGGGCGATTTGTTCAACAATGCCGGGTGGGCGGTCGATATTGCGTTTCCCGAAACCAACGATCAGCTTGCCAACCAATTGCGCGCGCAACGCCCTGATGCGGTGGATATCGCCCTGTCCGATGCCCTGCCCCGCCATCACGCGCTGACCCGCCTGACCGAAACCATCGAACGCAGCCGCGCCGCCGCGCCCGATGACATGCTGGTGGTATCGGTGGGCGGACGGCTATTTGCCGAAGCCACGGCCACCGCGCGCACGGTCGGGGCCGATCACGCCCGCGTCAGCGCCGTGGGCACGAGCGTGCGGCTGGCCGGTCTGATCGAACAGCGCCGCTTGCGCCGCTGAACGCGGGCAGCCACTGCCTCTGATAAGGTAACGGCATAGGGGTTTCCCGGCTAGAGCGTGATGCGAGCCGCAGGCCACCGAAGGTAAAAAGTGGGAACCGGTTTTTACCTTCGGT
>CAINGT010000107.1 GCA_903848655.1 uncultured Sphingomonadales bacterium | reverse complement strand
AGTCTTTGTTTTCGCGTGATTTATTGCGAGCCGCAGGCCACCGAAGGTAAAAACCGGTTCCCACTTTTTACCTTCGGTGGCCTGCGGCTTGCATCACGCTCCAGGCCAGCGGCAGTACCGGGCGGTTGGTGGCGGTTTCGCAACCGCCTGTCAGAGGTGGGACATGGGGCCTTGGGGTTGGCTGTAAGGTTTGGCGCGAGACCCGTTCAGGCGGCCCGCCAGGCGGAAGCGCGGCAGGCTGGCCTGGCCGGTGCGCAGGGCGACTGCCTGTTTGGCCAGCGTTTCCATGGCATTGACGGGCACTCCTGCGGCGTCAAGCTGATCGCGGGAAAAACGGTGGCGGGTGCCAAGCCCGCCTTCGTCATCGTTGACCAGTTCGCATTCAAACCGGATGCCCTGGCTCGCCTCGCGCGACCGAGCCACGCGCGCGAGTTCCAACTGGCCTTCGCCCAGATCGACCAGAAACCACGTATCGACCGGCACATTGAGCAAGCCTTCGATCAGCGCGCCCGACAGCGACAAGTTGCGCAGCGTGACCGGATAGTAATGATCGTCATGGATCACCCCGATGGTGCGGAACATCGCGCGGCGTTCGTGCCGTTGCTGCGCCGGGCCAGCCGGGGAAAGCATCCACAGATCGGACGGTTGATCCCGAAACAGTTCGCGTTCGGGCACCGGCTTGCTGAAAATATAGCCCTGAACCTGGCCTATGTTCAATTCGCGCACCATGGCGAGGTGATCCAGCGTTTCCACACCTTCGGCAATCGTATCCATGTCGAGCGCTGCTGCGAGCGTGACAATCGCGCTGATGATAGCGCGGTTGCGGCTGCCCGCACCATTTACACCCCGGATAAAGCTTTGGTCGATCTTGATTTTATCGAACGGCGTGTCCTTGAGATAGGAAAGGCTGGAATAACCGGTACCGAAATCATCGAGCACCAGCCGCACACCCAGGCTTTTCAACGCCCGGAACATTGCGGCGGTCGCCGCACCGGGCTGCAGAAACACGCTTTCAGTAATTTCCAGTTCCAGCCGGTCGGGATCAAGCCCCGATGAGTTGAGCGCGGCTGCAACCACTTTGGGAAAGTGCGGATCGGCAAATTGCACCGGCGAAACATTCACCGCCACCCGCACCCGGCCCGGCCAGCGCGCTGCATCAGCGCAAGCCGTGCCCAGCACCCATTCGCCGATGCGACCGATCATTGCCGATTGTTCGGCAATCGGGATGAACAGCCCGGGCGCGATCATACCGCGTTGCGCATGATTCCAGCGCACCAGCGCCTCGGTACCGACAACGCAATTGCTTTCCAGTTCAACCAGCGGCTGATAATGCAGCTCAAATTCGCCGCGCAGCAGCGCATCGTGCATGGTTTCTTCAAGCTGGCGACGCTGTTCCGCCGCTTCATGCATGGCGCGCGCAAAAAACCGGAAACTGCCGCGCCCCGACTGTTTGGCGGCATATAGCGCCAGATCGGCATTGCGCATCAGATCATCAGCGCTGGCCCCATCGTCCGGGCACAGCGCGATCCCGACCGACGCGCCGATGGTGCAGCGGTGCGCAGACAGCGCATAAGGTTCCGACAGCTTGGCGATGATCCGCGCGGCCAGATCGGCGAGGTACACACGATCACCGCAGTCGGGCACGATCACCTGAAATTCGTCGCCGCCCAGGCGACACAGCCGGTCGGCCTGCCCCACCACATTGAGCAGCCGCAGCGCGGCATGTTTCAGCAAAGCGTCACCAACTGCATGGCCAAGCGTGTCGTTGACTTGCGCAAACCGGTCCAGATCGATCAGCAGCACGGCGCAAGGCTTTGCGCGCGGTGCTTGCGTGGCCAGCGTGCGGGCGAGCACTTCGCCCATCCGGCGGCGGTTCATCAGACCGGTCAGCGCATCGGTGGTGGCAAGGTGCGAGGCTTGTTCGGCGCTGTGCCGGTCGCGCGTAACATCGACGATATGCCCGCGAAACCCTGCGAAATCGCCGCTGTCGTCAAGGACCGGCTCTCCGGAAACCGACCACAGCGCTTCGATCTGGTCAAAAACGGTCCGCGCGATGACGCGTTCAAACCGCGATTGCCGGGCAAGCGCAAACGGCAAAGTCCGTTGCCCGTCGCTGGTGATGCCCGGCTGCATGAACAGTCCGACAAATTCGCTATCGGCTGCCGCACTATGGTGTAGCAGCCTTGCCGCCAGTGCGGGCGAAAGATAGATCACCCGGCCAGACCGGTCGGTCGACCAGAACCCACCCAGATTGAGCGATTCAAACGAAGCGGCCATCGCCTCGGCATCACCGCCATGCAACCCTGCCCGCGCTACGCCGGGTGCCGTCGGGGCGGTGATCGGGGCTTTCAAACGGGAATAGATCGGAGCCAAGCGGGTATCGTCCAGCCAAACAAAACGTGCCTAAGAACCTGTTTCAAAAGCCGCCAGATGGTGACTTTGTGCCACCCACCGCCCCGTGCCGGCCGCCCGGTTATGGTACCTTGTGGGTGGCCCATGCCGGAAGTGCGTGGCGTTAGGTGGAACTTTCGAAACTGAGTCCAAACGTGGTTAACACGATATTTCTTTCTGATAGGTAAACTCGCGGAAAACTTTATGGCGTGGTTTGTGGTGCGACGACGATTTTCAGCCGGATGACTTTGCCATCGTTGCCGACATGGATACCGCGCTCGCTCGACAAGCGGATGTTGAGGTTGCGCGCCTGTTCGGGGGCGATTTGCAGGGTATAGTCGCCAGGGCGGACTTGTTCGATCAGGACAAAACCATCGTTTTCGCTGCGCGCGCGGGCAGCGATGCCGCCCGAGACATCGATCAGTTGCAGTTGCAGACCGGCCACCCCGCGCTGCCGGACACTGTCCGCAAAGATCGCGGTGCCTTCGATATCGGTTAATTGCTGAACCGCGAAATCGACCACGGCAATGCGCCCGGCGCGCGCCACCAGCTCCACCCCGGGGCGTGATGCGGCCATTGCGATATCGGGCAGCGTGCTGCTGTCGATGCGCACGGCGCTGCGGATGCCATCGCCAATCCCGGTCAGCATGGCAGGGCCAGCATCGGGTGCGGTGACATGCTGCGTGCCGGTAAAAAACCCGACATTGCCGACCAGCGGTTCGCCGCGATCATACCGGCCATTGCCGTTGGCGTCGGTAAACGCGCGCACCGCCGCCGCGCCGCTGCCCGACAGGCCGGGGCGTCCGGCAAACATTCGCCCTGAAAGCGGATCGCGCCCGAAACTGAAGCCCAGGCGCACGATGAACGACAAATTGTGCGTCGGCACCGCATAAGTCGAATCGAGCGAAAGCGCCGCCGGTCCGAATTTGCGTGTCCCGGCCAGGCCAAATGTGGTCTGGTGGCTGGTGAAAGCCTGATAGAGCGATGCACGCGCGGTCGTGCGCGCATCGAAATCATGCGTGACTTCGCCCCCCAGCGCGATGATTGCCGGATGCGGGCCAAATGCATAGCCCAGTTCGGTGCGGTACTGCGTGCGTCGACCAGCAAATGTTGAAAGGTCGAACACCCCGGTGGTGGTGCGGGTGGTAGTTGCACCGGCTTGCGCGGTGGCGGTATACGTAATCACGTTCGATGCCATGACCCGGCCCAGCGTCATCGTCTGGCGCAAGGCAGCGGTGTCGGTTGCCTGACCATTGGCATAATCGAGATGCAGCCAGCCGAGCGACACCGGCAGCGCGTGGCTTGCCACATGAAGCGTGCGCGACAGGTCGAATTCGGTCATCGCGGTCAGCGGCAGGCTGCCGGGAGAGCGCACTTCATCGACAAACCCGTGGCCATAGATCGCATGTGCGCCAACCACGCTCGCGCCCAGCACTTTGCCCGCCACCGCCAGTTCGACCGCGCTGGCACCATCGGTGCCGAGCGCAGCATCGAGCTTTGCGGCAAACCCGCCCACGCCGCTGCGCAATCCGGCCGAAGTCAGCCAGCGCGATGTTCCCGCCGCGTGAAACAGCGCAGCACTGCCCACCACTGTGACGCGTCGAGTCAGCCCGTATTGCAGCGACACGCCTTCGCGCCATTCGCCATAATCGATGGTCGGGCGAAATGTCGGCAGGTTGGCATTTATCAGCGGTTTGTCTTTTTGCGCGGCGAATACCTGATAGACGAATGCCCCGCGCGCCAACCGCCCATCGCCCACGCTGATCCGCCGGACTTCTTCGCGCCGCTGCCCTTGCGGCCCATAAAATACCAGGCGAAATACATTGAGCCCGAAATCGACCGGTATTTGCAGAAATTCATACTGGCCGTTGGTTCCATCGCGGGTGGAGCCGACCAGCGTATCGTTGCGATACAATTCAACCTCGAACCCCGAAGGCAAGTCGCCGCGAAAATCCTGCGAATCGAATACTGACGCATATTCAAGCGGCTGATTGGTCAGCGCAAAACCGCGCCCTGCCACACCGCGCAAGCCCAGTGGCAGCGATGGCGTGGCAATATCGCCGATGGCAAATTCGGTGGCGCGCAACCGCCCGAACAAGCGCGCATCCGGATCACGGCGGCCAAGCTGGGCGCGCGCCGCAACCAGCCCATCGGTTGACGACACACTGGCAAACAGCCGCCCGGTCATCATCAGCACATCGCCGGCAGCGCGCAGGTCGGTTTCGCCGTGCGCCGCAATTCCCGGGCTGCCGGCTGCGCGCAGTTCGATTTCGGTGATCGGCGGGCCATACCAAAGCCATGGCGTATCCTGACGCGGATAGGCCGGGCCAGCGGTGCGGTTGCCCGGATTGGCCAGCCGTTCGCGCGCTGCTTCGCGGGCAGCGCGCAAGGCAAAAGGAAAAACCTCTCGCGGGGTGATGACCACGTTTTGCGCGCGCAAGTCGGTCGCCACCGCAATCGGCAGGATATCCGCCAGCCGGTCGGCCCGAACCCACAATTCACCGTCATAAAAGGCAAAATCGCCCCGGTCGAGCGGCGCTTCGCGGCCATTGCGGGTGATCGTGCCCGCGCGCAAGTTGATCGCCAATGTGCGCTGCGGCGCAAGGTACCAGCCACTCGCATAGTGCCCGTCATCACTGATGGTGATCGGCAGATCGAGGAACCGGGCAATGTTGCCCAACGGCAGAAATACTGCGCCGCGCAGTCCATGGGCGATGATCGTATCGGTCAATTCGCGATTATGGGTGCGGATTTCCAGGATCAGTTCATCAGCTTCGGACAGCGTGGCATAACCGGTGGTATCCGGCGTGGCGGGACCAGCCGCCATGCCGGGTGCAGGGGTGGGATCAGCCCATGCCGTCAGCGGTATCATGCCCAGCAGCAGGGTAGAGATGACCAATGCTGTATCGGGCCGGACCGGCCCGTTCACGGGACGACGAAATCCTGCTTGGCCAGCACTTTGCCGGGATCGTGGTCATCATCGACATATGTCGCGGTCAGGCGGGTGCCACTGGCGGTGAATCGGGCATCGAGCGCAGGATCGACCGCCACGGACAGCACCCGGGCATCGACTTCGGTATAGACGCCGACCCCTTTGACCATTGCCACCGGCTTTGGCGCGCCCGGCGCCGTGATCGTGATATCGCCAAAGGCGGATCGCGTCCCGGTGCGGGTAACGATCAGGCGGATCAGTTTTTGTCCTTCGGGGGTGGTCGTCAGCGTCAGATCCTGCAACCCTGCGCTCAGCGAGGTTTCGCCCACGCGCACGATCACCGGGATCGAAATACCAAAGCGCGGGGTGATGCGCACGCCGATGCCGTTGGCGTTTTGCGGTCGGTCGGCGGCATCGGCGATGGTCAGCCCGTCATCACCCGGCGGCACCGCAATTGTCGCCATATGCGTGCGATATTCGCCCGGCGGCAGATCGGGCGATACCCGTGCCATGATCCGCACCAATTGCGCTTCGTTCGCGCCCAGCGTGAAACGGTGCGGCGACCAGCGGATCATCGCCGCCGCGCCGTGCAGCCGCGCCAGCGCGGGATCATCGGGTGACACCGATCCCGGCTCGACCAGCCGTCCATCGGCCGTCATCAGCATGTCGGTGATGGTAATGTCATAATCGCCGCTGTTGGCGGTCTTGTTGTAAACCCCAACGCTGGCAACGCGATGACGATCATCGATCACCACCCGCTTCGGATAGAGATTGATATCGCCCATGCCGCTGACGGCACCGGGCGGCGCTTGCGCTGTGATCGGCGGCGCGGCTGGCGGGTCAGGGGCAGGCTGCGCGAAGCCGGTTCCCGGAACAGCCGTGGCCAGCACCAACGGCATGACAGTCAGCGCGCGACAGCACACGTACCCGGAGATTCGCGCGATCACTGGTACTGCACCGTTACCGGGTAAGTCCCGCTATAGGAGCCGACCGCTTGCCCGGCGGCCACGGACAGCGTGGCGCCCACCTGAAAGATATGGGTACCGATGGCGCTGATCTGGCCAATGCCACTTGCAAGGCTAAGGCTGGAGGTGAACGCGCTGACGGTCATCGTCGCGCTGCCATTGCTGAGCTGTATCGTTGCGGGCAGTGTGACCGTGTATCGCGCATTGGCCTCGCCGGTGACCCGGAAAGCGGCCGCGCGCCGCAAAATCGGCTGCGTGATCGCCACAGCCGCGCCCAGATCAGTGGTCACGCCGATCGCCGAGATCGGCGAGATGGTCACCGTTCCACCGGTCTGCGGCTGGACAATCGCACCGAATTGCAAGGCCAACAACGGGGTAATCGAAATCGGACTGATGATCTGGCCACCGGTGACCCCGTCAGCCGCTGCCATATTGGCCGTACCAGCCATTGCGGTGCCACCAGACATCAGGCCCACCGCAACCAGCACGAGCGCGCACCATCGGTGCAGGCAAGCTTGGGCAGGCTGCGTTGCCGGTCGTCCAGATGTGCCGCTTTCGCCGATCATGGCCTATCGATACACCACGATTAGCGGAAAGGAACCACTGTATGTGCCCGTGGGCAGGTTTGCCGGTACAGTCAGCGTTGCACCGACAGTAAGCAGTCCGGCGCGCAATACCCGCCGTGGCGCGGACAGCACGGGTTGTGGTTTGCGAGACGGTCGCGTAATCATGATAGAGCCTAGTTGTACTGCACCAGCAGCCCGAACGCGCCGACGTATACGCCAACCGGTTGCGCAGCTGTAATGGTCAGCGTTGCGCCAAAATTGAACGCCGCATTGCCCGATGAATCAAGCTGCCAGCGACCGGATTGCGGTGTCACGCGGAACAGGCTGAGCGTCAGGCGGTCCGTTTTGGTCGTGGCATTGTAAAGCCAGGCTTGCGACGTAAACACCACCGAATAGGACAGCCCCGGTTCGCCAGTGACCTTGAAGCTGGCGGCGCCCCGCGGGCTTGGCTGCGCGATTGTCGCTGCTGTGGTCAGATCACCGGTGGTGGTAACCACACCGGCGGGCGACACGGTGATCGTGCCGCCCGTCTGGGGCTGGACAAAGCTGCCAAACCGCAACATATCGACCGCGCTGACCTGAATAGGCGCTATGACCTGGCCGCCCGCCGATCCTGCAGTCAGCGCCGTATTGGCCGAATTGGCCAACGCCGGCAATGCTGTTGCTGCGAACAGCACGGGCGCAAGCGCCCGCGCGATCCTGCGCATCATCATCAGATTTGCCCGTCCGGCCACGTCAGTTATACGTGACGGTCGCGGTGTAGCTGCCGCTGTAGTTGGCAGCGGTTTCGGTGCCGACCAAAGTCAGCGTGCCGCCGACCGAAAACGTGGCATTGCCAGTGGCATCGAGTGTGCCGCTGCCCGCCGTGCTGGTGGTAAAGGCAATCGTTTTGGGCCCAGCAGCGATCGTGCCGCTGGTGGTGGCGATGCTGAAGGCGCGCGATGGATCACCGGTTACCGCAAACTGGTCGGCGCTGGTGGTAGAACCGGGCGTGAAGTTGACATCGCTGGTGCGTGAACCAACGCCTGCCGTGGTTACGACCACAGTACCGCCAGCCGCAGCGACGGTAAATTTGCCAAAGTTGAGCGATGCCGACGCGGTGTGAGTCAGTGTGATCGGGGCGACCACAGTTGCCAGAGCGACACCCGAAGCGCTGGCGCTATTGCCCGAAGCAGCAAATGCTGCCGATGAACCGCCCAAAACTGCCACAATCGCAACCATGGCGGAATAGTATTTTTTCATGATCTTATAGCCTTTTTTAAAAGTTAATGACTCGCACAACAAAAATATCGTTTTCTCGTAATATTCACTCGAACAGTTGTAATTCTGCATGGCTCCATCGTTTACTGATAACCCACAGTCACCGTATATGAACCCGAATAAGTGCCCGTCGGCTCGGTACCGCTAAGGGTCAGAATTGCGCCGATTGAAAACGTTGCGCCACCAGTGGGATTGATTGTCCCGGACAAACTGGCTGCCCCGGTGGAGAAGGGGATCGTCTTGGTACCGTTGGTGATCGACCCGTCTGGCGTGCCGATGCCGAATGAGCGCCCCGGTTCCCCGGTTACGGAAAACTGATCGGCAGATACCGTGCTGCCGGGCACGAACGTGACATCGCCGGTTGTCGTGCCTAGGCTTGCCGGTGAAACCGAAACTTTGCCACCACCTGATCCGACGGTGAACCGGCCGAAATTGATCGAAGCGTCAGCGGTGTGGACCAATGTGATCGGGGCGATCACGGTTGCGATCGACGCACCTGCGGTGCTTGCGCTGTTGGCCGAAGCGGCAAAAGCGCCCGAAGAACTGCCAAGCGCGATGATGGCCACCACAACGGCAAGGATATGTCGGGCCATGATCGCGGTCCTTGAGCGGTTGCGTGTATATCGGTCAAAGCAAGACGAAGCCCGACTGACCCAGCCTTGCGCGCGTAAGGTTAACATCGGATTAAGTACGAATCCCCACTGCATCTTAACAAACCCGGGCGACTCGTTTTGTCAAACAGTAACGCAAAAACAAGTGCTCCATCGCGTCATACGGTTCGGTATGGGCGCAACGCGCGTCAGCACACGGCGCTGGCAATGTCCGCGCACGCCAAGGCACTTGCCATCAGTTGTACGTCACCGTCGCGCTGTACGACCCGGTATAGTTCCCCGCCACTTCGGTACCGTCGAGGGTTAATGTGCCGCCAACGGAGAACGCTGCGGTGCCGGACGGATTGATCGTTGCGGCGGTTGTTGAAGGCGCGGTGGTGAAACTGATCGTGGCCTGGCCGTTGGAAACCGCGCCGCCCAGCGTGGCAATCGCGAAATTGCGGTTCGGATCGCCTTTGACGGTGAATTGGTCCGCCGCCACTTGTGATCCGGGCACAAAGCTGACGTTCAGCGTTGTTGTGCCGCGATTGTCTGCGCCGACCACTACCGTCCCGCCAGACCCGGTGGTAAAGCTGCCGAAATTGAGCGTTGCACCCGCCAGATGGGTTAGTTCGATCGGTGTGATGACATTGACAACGACACTGCCTGAAGCGCTGGCCGTGTTGCCCGAATCGGCAAAAGCGGGTGATGAGCCTGCCAGTGCACCCAACCCCAGCAGCATGGCGTATTTCATGATCGCATTCCCGGCGGTGGATCGCGTGCATCCTGCATCATTGGGCAATGCTGAACTTAACGCGCTAATACGCACTACATCTTAGCGCGCCAGCCCTGAATTTCAAGGGGCCGCTGCGTTGGGGCGCCGACGTGCGCTGTCAGATATAGCTGACGATGACCGCAAAGCTGGCGCGATAGTGCGCCGGGGGCAGATCAGCGGGCAGGGTGATCGTGCCGCCGACTTCGAACTGCCCGGTGCCGCCGGCATCGAGCCGGGGTTGTCCGCCACCGCCTGCGGCACCCACTGCAAGATGATCGACCGTCAAGGCTGGCGCGCTGCTCCCGGGGGTCGTGGTGGTGCCGGTGGCGGTGACGCTCGTGGGCAACTGGATGGAATAATTGCGCAAAGGTTCGCCCTTGACGGCAAAGCGCGCGGCATGCGCCGGGGCACAATCTGCACCCGCACAGCCCGCGCTGGCCCCGCCGCCAAACTGCGCGCCGGCCACTCCGGGGGTAACCGTCACGCTGCCACCACTGCCCGGCGCGTGGCTGATCGTGCCGAAATCCATGTCGGCGGTGGCGACCACCGTCAGCGGGCGAATTATCGTTGCGGCGGCCTGCCCGCTGGCGGTGGCCGCACGCGCGCCGCTGCCGATGGTCAGCCCCGATGCCGCCACCAGCCACCATAACCGGACCAGCGCGGTCATCCCAGCGCTGCGGTGACCGACGTCAGCAGGAACAGCGGAAAGGTCAGCGCAGCACCCCCGCCACCGCGCACGATGGTCAGCGTCCCACCGACATGAAATGTCACCTGGCAGGTGGGCGTGGCGCACGCGGGCAGCGTGGTCACTGCCGTCTGCCCCGGTCGCAGCACCGGCACCCCGGGCAGATCAGTGGTAAATTCGGAAACATTGCCCTGAACCCCGCCCGCGCTGACCGGCGGCACGGCGGGCATGGTTACTTGAAAGATCAACTGGTAGACCCCGGTATCGCCGCTGGCGCGCGCATATGTCATGGTGAACTGGGCTGGGCCGGCCGCCTGTTCGCCCAGCGCAAACACCCCATTGTTGCTGGTCGAACCATCGGCACCGATTGTGCGCGAACCACCGCCCGCCGTAACCAATGTGCCAAACCGCAGCGGTTGATCGGCAGTGGCGACAAAGCTCGCAGGCGCGGCAGCAAAGGCGGATGGCGTGGTCAGCATCACGGCGCAGAGCGCGATCACCCGTTGCCATTGCCCAACGGGCCTCGCCAGCAGGCGGCGAAACGTGCCATTGATGAGGCATAATTTCTTCATGCCGACAAATCTATAGGCGGTCGCCATGGCGGTGCAAGCCAGCACCGCTACGCATCGGGTCTGGCCAAATCCATTAACCGCGTTGACAGTTTTAATGTCAATTGTAAGAATAGAGTTTGTGCAGCGGTCGATTGCCGATCACCCGGACCGCCCGGTAAGGCGCAACCACACGGCGCCTGTCACGCGTCGCCGCCCGCAGGATGCCCCGATGTTTGCCCAGTTTGATGGTCTTCACGCATTTGCCGGCCTGATGGTGGGGTTTATGGTCGGACTGACCGGGGTTGGCGGCGGATCGCTGATGACCCCGGTGCTGGTACTGCTGTTCGGAATCAACCCGACCACCGCAGTCGGCACCGATCTGCTGTTCGCCGCGACCACCAAGATTGCCGGATCGCTGGTGCACGGGTGGCGCGCGACGGTCGATTGGGTCATCGTGCGGCGGCTGGCCAGCGGCAGCGTGCCTGCCGCGCTGGTGATGCTGCTGGTGTTGTCGCGCGTCGGCCAACCGCCGCATTCGGCCAGCCATGCCATTCTCGTCGCGCTGGGGGTGATGCTGATCCTGACCGCGTTTGCGACGCTGTTGCAAAAGCAGTTGGCCGCGCTTGCCACCCGCGCCGCGCACCGCGCGCCGCGTGCCACCTTGTTGCCGACGGTTGCGCTGGGTGCGCTGCTCGGGCTGGCGGTAACGGTATCATCGGTCGGGGCAGGGGCCATCGGGGTGACCGCACTGCTGATGCTGTATCCGGCCTTGCGCGTTTCACGCATCGTGGGCAGCGATATTGCCCATGCCGTGCCGTTGACGCTGGTGGCCGGGTTTGGCCATTGGGTGATCGGTGATGTGAATGAATTGCTGCTGGCCAATCTGCTGATCGGATCGATCCCCGGGGTGGTGGCGGGCAGTTTGCTGTCATCGCGGTCCCCCGATCATGTGCTGCGTCCGGCGTTGGCCGGGGTGTTGCTGCTTTCCGGCTACAAGTTGCTCGCCTGATCGCCTATCCTTGGCGCTATGACCGATCTGCCGACGCACGAATCATTTCCGGGTTTTGATGGTGCGCCACTGGCGTTGACCCGGCTGGGCAGCGGGCGACCAGTGGTGCTGCTGCATGGGCTGTTTTCTTCGGCCCATGTCAATTGGGTGCGCTATGGCACGGCGGCGCAACTGGCGGATGCGGGTTTTGCCTGCCTGATGCCCGATGCCCGCGCGCACGGTGCCAGCGCCGCGCCGCATGATCCGGCGGCCTATCCCGCCGATGTGCTGGTGCACGATGTAGCGGCGCTGGTGGCGCATCTGCGGCTGGATGACTTTGATCTTGTGGGGTTTTCGCTTGGCGCGCGCACGGCGGCGCGCGCGGTGCTGGGCGGGTTGCGCCCGCGTCGGCTGGTGCTGGCGGGGATGGGGCTTGAAGGGCTGGCAGGCTGGGCCGCGCGGCAGGATTTTTTCCGCGATGTAATCGACCGGTACGGCACGATCCGGCCCGGCGATGCGGCTTATCTGCCGCAGCAGTTCCTCAAGTCTTCGGGGATTGATCGCGTGGCGGTGCGGCACTTGCTGGGCACGATGGCCGATACTCCGCCTGCCGCGCTGGCGGGCATTGCAATGCCTGCGCTGGTGCTGTGCGGGGATCAGGATACTGACAACGGCTCGCCCGACCGGCTGGCAGCAGCTTTGCCCGACGCGCGCCGGGCGACCATTCCGGGCACGCATATGGGCTGTGTCACCCGGCCCGAGCTGGGCGCGGCGCTGGTGGCATTTCTCGCGCCGGACTGACCGCGCCTGCACCCCATTCGCCGCTTGCCGGCATGGCCGGTTTATGCGACTTTTCGACCAACAAAAAAAGACATGGTCGGAGGATGGCGTTGATGAAAGTGGTGCCCGCGCGGATCGTTGCTTTGCTGCTGGCTGGTGCGATCAGCGCGACGGCGTATGCAGCAGAACCATCGGCCGAACCTGCATCGGTGGCCGCCGCCGAACCGGCGGGTGTGATAGCCGCCTTACACGCTGCCGGGCATGATGCACACTTGGCCCGCGATGACAGCGGTGATCCGCTGATCCATGCACGCATCGGTGGCTGGGCCACGCAAGTGGTGTTTTACGATTGCAATCCAATCACCCACGCGGGGTGCCAGTCGTTGCAGTTCAACGCCAGTTTCATGCCCGAAAAACCGTTTGATGCCGCTGCCGCCGCTGCATTCGTGCGTGACAACCGCTTTGGTGCGGTAACGGTCGCGCCGGACCATGCCATCACCGTTACGTGGGATGTGATTACCGGGCGGGGGATCGATCCATCAGTGTTTGCGCTGGTGGTCAAAAGCTATCGACTGGCGCTCGACACCATTGGCAGCGAAGTGTTCAGCCCGGCCAGCCGCCCGCATTTGGCCAGCGCGGCGCGTTAACCGCATCCGATTACCAGATCGCGCGCGGCATACGAAAAGGCAGCATCCCCTGCACGATGGGTGATCGGAACCGGCGCAGCGACAGGCTTTCATGCACCGCCTCGACATTTTCGCCAAACAGCCGCGTTGACAGCTTTGATCGCGCGTAAAACGGCGCATCGACCCAAGTCTTGGTGACGCGCGGGGTAAATCCGGCATCGGCGCGGGTGGTGCGGTTGATCAGCCAGCCGGTGCGGGGCAGGCGCGCGGGTGCGGGCTGATCGACATCGTGCCAATTGCCCATGCGATCCAGCCGCAGCGCCAGATCGAACGGCGTGCCATCGCGCCGCTGCCCCTCATAGAGCACGGCGACATCATCGCGCAAATGCGCGCGCGACCAGTGCCAGTCGTTAAAACCATCCTCCAGCGGTTCATCGCCAAAGTTGGAATCGAAATAGCCGGCGCCAGACCAGCGCACACCCGGATCGGTCATCGCCACTTCGACATGCGCGCGCGGGGCCACCGGGTGCCAGCGGTGGCGCGCCTCGGGATCGAGCGCGAACGCGGTGCGGTTAAGCAATTCCGGCGTCACACGGATCGTGCCGCGCACGGGCACGGGCAGGGGGGCGGACAGTTCGGCAATGTCGATCACCAGCGTCGCGCCATCCCAGCGCAGCGCGCTGGGCCCGGCGGCAAAATGGTGGCTGGCACGATCCACTTGCCGCGCCGGGCGTTCAGTCATCGCCCAAGCCGATCCGCGTGGGCCGTTGAGCGAGACATTGATTGCGCAATGGTTGTCGGGCCGGTGCCGCCCGCTGATCTTGTAATAGGGCGAAAACACGCTGCCGACAAAAGCGATCACGGTCAGCCCATAAGCGCCGTCTGCACTCGTGGCGTCGATGTACCACCATGCATAGCCGCCCGGCGGTACCACACAATCAAAACGCGGCCCGTCACCCACGATGCGGCGGCTGGTGGGGCAGAACACGCGGCTGTCGCGCTGCCAGCCTTGTCCGCGCCCGTCGAGCAGCGCCCAGGGATCGCGATCAGGGCGGTCCGCCGGCCCGAGCAGGCCGCCGACGCGAGCAAGCCCGGTCCATAGCGGGCTCCATCCTTCGAGCGAAACCGGGTCGCGCCCCCGCGCGGCGGGGCCCGCTGTTCCATCCCGGAATGTTCCACCGGCGAAATCGCGCTGCGCAAAGCCCGTGTCCATTTCCCGATCTCCGTCATTGGCAAACCCGTGCCGGTGCTACCCGGCGGGCTATGGTTGCCCGTCCGTTTCCGCCGTGCCCCGCGCCGATCATCCCATTGACGCAGGGGTAGCATATGTCCAATATGTTTGACATATGCAATTGTCATCACCAAGCGATTTCGGCTGGCGCGGCGCGTGGATCGCGTGGCGCAACCGTATCCTGCTCAACCCGCGCTTTCAACGCTTTGCCCCGCGCTTTGCGTTGACCCGGCCCGTGGCGCGCGCGCGGGCGCGGGCGTTGTTCGATCTGGTCGCGGGGTTTACTTATTCGCAGATCGTGGCGGCCTGTGTCGAAACGCGCCTGCTTGAACTGCTGGCCGACGCGCCGCGCGATGCCGATACGATTGCCGCGCGCACCCATCTTCCCGCAGCGGGCGCGCTGTGCCTGTTGCGCGGCGCTGCGGCGCTGCGGCTGGTTGAACCGGTGGGCCATGCTGCCAACCCGCACTGGGCGCTGGGCCGCGCCGGGGCGGATTTGCTCGGCAATCGCGGGATCGCCGAAATGGTCGCGCACCATCATCTGCTCTATGCCGATCTGGCCGATCCAGTCGCTTTGCTGCGGCGTGGCGGCGGGGGCGGGGCGCTGTCAGCGCTCTGGGGCTATGCCGAAACACCGGGCAGTGGCGATGGTGCAGCGGTCGCTGCCTATTCAGCGCTGATGGCGGCGTCGCAACCGCTGGTCGCCGCGCAGACCATCGATGCCTATCGCTTTGCCCGCCATCGCCGCCTGCTCGACGTGGGTGGCGGTGAAGGCGCGTTTCTGGCAGCGGTGGGCGCGCGGGTGCCGGTGTTGGAACTGGGGCTGTTTGATCTGCCGCCGGTGTGCGAACGCGCGCAAGCGCGGTTTGCGCAATATGGGCTGGCGGCGCGCGCGCATGTCCATCCGGGCAATTTCATGGTCGATGCCCTGCCGCAGGGTTATGATGTGATCTCGCTGGTGCGCGTGTTGCACGATCACGACGATAACCCGGCGCAAGCTTTGCTTTGCGCGATCCATTCTGCTTTGCTACCGGGCGGGCGGCTGGTCATCTCCGAACCGATGGCGCAGACCCCCGGTGCCGAACCGGCGGGTGCGGCCTATTTCGGGCTGTATTTGCTGGCAATGGGCTCGGGCCGCCCGCGCAGCCCGGCAGAAATCACCGCGATGCTTAAATCGGCAGGGTTTTCGCAGGTGCGCACCCTGGGCACGGCGATCCCGCTGACCGCGCGGGTGATCGTGGCGACGCGTTAGGGAACCCCTGCTGCGGCACCACGCGCAAGGTCCTCCCCCGCTGGGGGAGGTGGCAGCGCGCAGCGCTGACGGAGGGGGT
>CAINGT010000106.1 GCA_903848655.1 uncultured Sphingomonadales bacterium | reverse complement strand
GCCCCCTCCGTCAGCGCTGCGCGCTGCCACCTCCCCCAGGGGGGGAGGACCTTGGGGAGCAGCGCTGTCACGCCAGCAGCCGGGGGTGCACGATGTGGCCGCCTTGCGTCAGGCGGATGGCACTGCCGATTTCTTCGTCGAGCACTGGACAGCCCGCGTCCTTGTCCCAGAACGCGTTGACAAAATTGTACAAATTGCGCGCAAACAGCGCCGAAGTGTCGGCGGGCAGTTGCGCGGGGGTGTTGCTATAGCCGACGATCTTGACCCCGTGGCGTTCGACCACGCTATCGGGAACCGATCCTTCGACATTACCGCCTTGTGCAACGGCAAGGTCATAGATCACGCTGCCGGGCTTCATCGTTGCGATCTGCGCGTCGGTTATCAGGCGCGGTGCAGCGCGGCCGGGGATCAGCGCGGTGGTGATAACGATGTCCTGCTTGGCGATATGGCTCGATACCAGTTCGGCTTGCGCGGCCTGATATTCGGCGCTCATTTCGGTGGCATAGCCGCCTGCGCCTTCGCCTTCGATGCCTTTGACGTTTTCCACGAAAATCGGCTTGGCCCCCAGCGACTGGATCTGTTCGCGCGTGGCCGACCGCACGTCGGTGGCCGACACTTGTGCACCCAGCCGCCGCGCGGTGGCAATGGCTTGCAACCCCGCCACACCGACGCCCATCACAAACGCTTTGGCCGCGCTGACTGTCCCGGCCGCTGTCATCATCATCGGAAAGGCGCGGCCGTACAGGCTGGCGGCGATCAGCACCGCTTTGTACCCGGCAAGGTTTGCCTGGCTCGACAGAATATCCATCGATTGCGCGCGGGTAATGCGCGGCATGAATTCCATCGCCAGCGCCTCAAGCCCGGCAGCGGCATAAGCCGCTACCCGGTCACGGCGGCCAAACGGATCGAGACCGGCCACCACCCATGCGCCGGGGTTCGCCCCGGTCAGCACGTCGGATTCCGGCCCTTGCACGGCAAACACGATGTCAGCGCCCTGTGCCGCATCCTCAGCCACGATTTGCGCACCGGCGGCGGCAAAATCGGCATCGGCAATCGACGCCGCCAGCCCCGCCCCGGCCTCAACCGTGACCGCAGCACCCAGCGCGATCAGCTTTTTGACGGTTTCGGGCGTTGCCGCCACCCGCGTTTCCCCTACCGCCCGCTCGCGCAAGACGGATATCCGGACCGGTTGCGCCACCGTCACGTCAATGAATCAGAAAAACGACAAAGGCGACGATCAGCGCAATCACCGGCACTGAAATCTTTATCAGTCCGATAAACCCTTCGTATGTCGCGCGCGCCGATTTGATATCATTTGCCGAAGCCATGCTTTGTCCCTCGTACAGCTGCTGCCACCCCATGCCTGCACCGGCAAGCCTGATCGACGACGCCTTATCGACCCGGACGCCCCGGCTCAAGCGCCAACCGACACCGGAAACTTTAATACAGTGTTTACTTCCGCGCGGCTAGGCTCACCGCTTCCCTGTCGATCCTTCAAAGCGGACCACCGATGGCTGTTAGCGAAGACCGCCTGTTACTGCTGATCGATGGCGATCCGGAGCAAGCCGGGCATTTAACCGCCATTGTCTCGCGCGACCGCTGGCGCACAGTGGTGGTGCGTGATTCGGAAACCGCCATTGCCATGCTCGGCACCCATCAGGGAATGCGGCTGGGCGCGATCCTGCTCGATTGCGCAGTGCCCGGCGATCACGCAATTGAACTGATCGGCGAATTGAAACGGCGTCGCCCCGGATTGCCGATTGTCATGCTGGCCCAGACTGCTTCGCCGTTGCTGGCGGTTGCAGCGATACGCGCCGGAGTGGCGGACTATCTGGTCAAACCGGTTGCCGCGCAGCGCCTGCTGCAGGCCTTGCACGCGGCGACTTCGGCTGGTCCTTCGGACACGTTGCTGGCGGATGCAGTCAAACCGCTGCCCGGATTTGAAGCGCTGATCGGCACCGCCCCCGCGTTCCGCGCGGCGCTGGCAAATGCGGCGAGTGCAGCTGCCGGAACCGCACCGCTGCTGATCGAAGGCGAACCCGGCACGGGCAAGGCCGCGCTGGTGCGCGCGCTGCACGCCGCATCGCCGCGCGCGCTCAAGCCGCTGCGGATTATCACTGTCGCCGGCATTCCCGCCAACCAGATCGAATCGGTGGTGTTCGGGCATGAACAGGACGCATTTCCGGGTGCTTTTGAAAGACTGATCGGGGCCTTGCTGCTTGGCGATGGCGGCACCGTGATGATCGATGGAATCGACCAGATGCCCATGGCGGTGCAGGCAAAACTGGCAGCCTTTATCGACAGTGGCGAAGCGCGGCCCATCGGTGCGCGCCATGCGGAGCGGCCCGATGTGCGGCTGATCTTGTGCAGCACGCTGGCATTGGCCGATCTGGTTACCGCAGGACGCTGCGATGCGGGACTCTATGCGCGGATCGCTGTCCACCGGGTGCACCTGCCGCCCTTGCGCGAGCGCGGCGGCGACATTCCGGCGCTCTCCGCGTATTTTCTGGAACAGATTGCGAAAAAGCCGGGGCTGATTGCGCTCGATATCAGCGATGCGGCGTTGGAGGTGCTGGCAAAGCACGATTGGCCCGACAATGTCCGCCAATTGCAGGCGGTGCTGTTTCGCGCGGCGGTTTATTGCGATGACGGTGAACTGACCCCGGCAGACTTTGCCAGTCTGGCAGATACGGCTGCGTCAACCGACGATCCGCGCGAAACGGAAGCGAGCAGCATCGCGCTGTTTGCCCCCGACGGCAATCTGCGCCCGCTAGAGGCGATTGAAGCCGATGTCATCAGGCTGGCCATCGGGCACTATCGCGGGCGCATGTCCGAAGTGGCGCGGCGGCTGGGGATCGGCAGATCGACGCTCTATCGCAAGCTGTCCGAACTCGGTATCGAAACAGCGGCTTAGAGCGTGATGCGAGCCGCAGGCCACCGCAGGTACAAAGTGGGAACCGGTTTTTACCTGCGGGGGCCTGCGGCTCGCAATAAATCACGCGAAAACAGAGACTCTATAGCGGAATGCGATTCAACCTAATCGCATTCCGCTCTAATCACTCCGCGATCTGGCTGAAATCGGTCAGCGCCGCATCGCGCAACCCACGCCAGACGTGCAGCGCCTGCACCGTTTCGGGCACATCGTGCACGCGCACGATATGCGCCCCGGCGGCGACTGCGGCGAGCGCCCCCGCCACCGATCCGGGCATACGCCGATGCGCCGCGACCTCGCCCGACAGTGCGCCGATCATGCGCTTGCGGCTGGCACCGAACAGGATTGGCTGACCCAAGGCATGAAACAGCGGCAACGCATTGATGAGCGCAAGGTTTTCCGCCAGCGACTTGCCAAAGCCGATGCCCGGATCGATCATGATCCGTTCGCGCGCGATCCCGGCGGCCAGCGCGGCATCACGCCACGCGCGCAAAGTGTCGAACACATCGAGCACGACATCGCGATAGGCGCCATCCGCATGCAAATCGGCGCCATCGCCGGGCGCGTGCATCAGTACCACCGGCACCGAACGCTGCGCCACCAGCGCCGCGCTGCGCGGATCATGGCGCAAGGCCGAAACATCGTTGACCAGATGCGCCCCGGCATCGAGCGCGGCGGCAATCACCCCGGCGCGGCGGCTGTCAATCGACAACGCCGCACCAGCGGCGGCGAGCCGTGCGATAATCGGCACGACGCGGCGCTGTTCATCGCCTTCCCACACCGCCGCAGCGCCCGGACGCGTCGATTCACCACCGACATCGATCAGCGCGGCCCCCGCCGCCAGCATCGCGCTGGCATGGTCAAACGCCACTTCGGGCGAATCGAGAAATTGCCCGCCGTCGGAAAAACTATCGGGGGTCACATTCAAAATGCCCATCACCAGCGGCTGATCGAGCCGCAAAGTGCGCGCGCCGCATACCAGCGGCGCATGAACGCGCGCCAGATCCTGCCATTGCGCCCCGGCCTCGGCAGCGAGCGGCGCGGGCAGTGCGGCAATCGCGGCGGGCATTTCGCGCATACCCAGCGCCGCGCGCGATACCACCCGGCCATCGCGCCGCACGATCAGCGCAAACCGGTTGGCCCAGATCAGCCCGCCACCCAGCCGCAGCGCATCACCGCCCACGCTCTGCGGGCTGTCAGCCAGCGTGATCGGGCGGATATAGACGCTTTCGGGCATCGCGCCGGTCAGTCTTCGGTGGCGAGCAAGTACAACTGGCGCAAGGCGTCAATCGGTTTGACCTCGCCTTCGTGGCGCACGTGCCAGAAGGTCCAGCCATTGCACGATGGCGCGCCTTGCAGCGCCGCGCCGATGCCATGGATCGACCCGGCTTGCGCCCCGCCGTCGATTGACCCGTCGGCGCGCACAGTGGCGCGATAGCGGTCCTTGCGACACGTCAGTTCGGTGCCAGGGCGGATCCAGCCCGCTTCGACCAGTTGTCCAAACGCCACGCGCGGCGCGGTCTTGCGGCTCATCATCGTTTTCAACGCCGATTCATCGAGCGGCAGCGCCATCGCAATCCGTTCTTCGGCCACCGCGATGTAGTCGGCATCGCGCTCACACCCGATCCAGTTCCGCCCCAGCCGCTTCGCCACCGCGCCAGTGGTGCCAGTACCAAAGAACGGATCGAGCACCACATCGCCCGGATTGGTGGTGGCCAGCAGCACGCGATAGAGCAAAGCTTCGGGCTTTTGCGTCGGATGCGCTTTCACCCCGTTTTTGCGGATTCGTTCCGGCCCCGAACAGATCGGCAGCACCCAGTCAGAGCGCATTTGCAATTCGTCGTTGAGCGTTTTCATCGCGCGATAGTTGAAAGTATAGCGCGCTTTGTCGCTCTTGGCCGCCCAGATCAGGGTTTCGTGGGCGTTGGTAAACCGCGTGCCCTTGAAATTCGGCATCGGATTGGCCTTGCGCCAGACAATATCGTTGAGGATCCAGAAGCCCATATCCTGCAACAGCGCGCCCACGCGAAAGATATTGTGATAGCTGCCGATCACCCAGATCGAACCATCGGGTTTGAGCAGGCGGTGCGCTTCGGCCAGCCATTCGCGGGTAAATGCGTCATAGGTGGCAAAGCTGGCGAATTTGTCCCAGTCTTGCGTAACCGCATCGACCGCGCTGCCATCGGGCCGCGCCAGATCACCCCCCAGTTGCAGATTGTACGGCGGATCGGCAAAGATCATGTCAATCGACGCGGTGGGCAGCGCGCGCATGGTTTCGATGCAATCGCCGCGCAAGATGCGGTTTACCGGCAGTGCCACCTGGACTGGTGCCAATGGCTTTGCACGCGAGCGCAGGGCAACGCGGTCTTGTACCATCACCATGAAAATCGACCTTTCGCTGCCAACAGCGTCGATCTTTCCCGAACAAAGCCCTGCCGTCAAGCCGCGACTCGCCAGAATCCGGCGAGTCGCACGGAATGGCACGGGTGAACGAAACGAGTCCGCGCACTTTATCTTGAGCCGTGCAATGGGAGGCGACACCACATGTTGTGGCAGATCGCCGGGCGAAAAATTTTTTGCAGAAGGGTCAGATCAGCAGCGCCTGGGCCACCGGGGCAAAGCTGCGGCGGTGCAGCGGGCATGGGCCATGACGCTGCAAGGCGTCGAGGTGTTCGCGCGTGCCATACCCGGCATTGCGCTGCCAGCCATAGTGCGGCCATTGCTGCGCCGCACGGATCATGATCGCGTCGCGGTGCTGCTTGGCCACGATCGAGGCGGCGCTGATTGCCGGTTCGCTGGCATCACCGCCAACAATCGCGCGCGCGGGCCAGATCCAGCCCGGCACCCGGCCCGCCGGGGTCTTGTTCCCATCGATCAGCACCAGCTCTACCGCATCGTCATCGCTCAGCAAGGCCGCGACCGCCAGCGTCATCGCCGCCATCGTTGCCGCAAAGATATTGATCCGGTCGATCTCGTCCGCTTCGACCACGCCGATGCCCCAGCGACAGGTTGCGCGGATTGCCGGGTCGAGCACTGCGCGCCGCCGCGCCGATAGCGTCTTGGAATCGGCCAGCCCCGCTGGCGCATCCGGCCCCAGCACCACGGCGGCGGCGACCACCGGCCCGGCCAGCGGCCCGCGCCCGGCTTCATCGACCCCGATCACCAGCCGTTGATCGTGGATGAGCGGTGGACAGGCCATGGCGATACCCCCTATCGCGGCACTGCCACTCCCGGCAAGCAGAGATCCCCCGTCCATGCCGTTCGAACCTGCCCGCGTCGATTGCTGGATTTTTGATCTCGACAACACGCTATACCCCGCGCGGGTCAATCTGTTCAGCCAGATCGATGCGCTGATGGGCCGGTTCATCGCCGAATTGCTGGGGTGTGATCTGGCCGAAGCGCGGCGGGTGCAAAAGCTATATTTTCACGACCACGGCACCACGCTGGCGGGGCTGATGCATTACCACACCGTCGATCCGCGCGAATTCCTCGACTATGTCCACGCCGTTGACATGTCCGTGCTCGCTGATGCGCCACGGCTGGCTCATCGCCTGCTGGCGCTGCCGGGGCGGCGGCTGATCTTTACCAATGCCGATGCCGATTATGGCGCGCGTGCGCTCGATGCGCTGGGAATCGCGCATTGCTTTGAGGGGATCTGGGATATTCACGCGATGGCATACCGGCCAAAGCCCGAGGCCAGCGCCTATCACGGATTGATCGACCATTTCGCCATCGATCCCGCGCGCGCGGTATTTGTCGAAGATACCGCGCGCAATCTGCCCCCGGCCAAAGCGCTGGGAATGCAGACAGTGTGGATCGACATGGCGACCGAATGGGGGGATCGCGCGCGCGATGACCGGATGATCGATGTGCAGATCGACGATATGGCCGGCTGGCTGGATAGCGTGCTGCATGACCTTGCCCCGACGCGCCGGCCGGGTTAGGCGCGCAACGCGAATTTGCGTGGAGACTTCACCATGACCGACCAGCTTGCCGCCGCCATCGATACCGCATGGGAACACCGCGCCAGCGTCACGCCCGACAGCGCCGATGTGCGCACGATTGTCGAAGCGGCGCTTGATCTGCTCGACAGCGGTCAGGCGCGCGCGGCGGAAAAAGTCGATGGTGCATGGCGCGTCAACCCATGGCTGAAGAAAGCGGTGCTGCTGTCATTCCGGCTGAATGACAATGCGGTGATCGCACACGGCTCGGGCGGCGCACCGGCATTCGACAAAGTGCCATCAAAATTCGCCGGCTGGGATGATGCGCGGTTTCGCGCTGCCGGGTTTCGCGTGGTGCCGGGCGCAGTGGCGCGGCGCGGCGCACATATTGCCAGCGGCGTCGTGCTGATGCCCAGCTTTGTCAACATCGGCGCTTATGTCGATCAGGGCACGATGGTCGATACGTGGGCAACAGTCGGATCGTGCGCGCAAATCGGCAAGAATGTGCATATTTCGGGCGGCGCGGGGATCGGCGGCGTGCTCGAACCGCTGCAAGCCGGGCCGGTCATCATCGAAGACGGGGCGTTTATCGGCGCGCGGTCCGAAGTTGCCGAAGGCGTGATCGTTGGCGAAGGCGCGGTGCTGTCGATGGGCGTGTTTCTGGGCGCTTCGACCAAAATCATCGACCGGGCCAGCGGTGTGGTGCATATCGGCAAAGTGCCGCCTTATGCCGTCGTGGTGCCCGGCGCGCTGCCGGGCAAGCCGCTGCCCGATGGCACCCCCGGCCCCTCGCTCTATTGCGCGGTGATCGTCAAAACCGTCGATGCGCAAACCCGCAGCAAAACCGCGATCAACGAGCTGTTGCGCGATTAGTTCTATTCCCCACTCCAGTGCCCGCCGATGGACTGGATTAGCGCAATCGTCGCGGTTTGCTGGTTGACAGTGCTGGCGATCAGGTTGCTGCGCGCGGCATAAGCGGTGGCCTGTGTGGCGGTTACGGCGGTAAAATCGACCGTGCCCGCAGCCCAGGCATTGCGCGTGACGGTTTCGGCGCGATCTGCGGCGGTTGCAGCCTCCAGATAGTGCGCGTGTTCGGCACGATAAGCGTCAACCGCCGCCAGATCGCTTTCCACTTCCTGAAATGCGCTCAACACAGTCTGGCGATAGGTCGCGACGGTGCCGTCATAGGCCGCGCGCGCGCCTGCCACGCGGGCTGATCGCGCGCCCCAGTCGAGCAGCGATTCCGCCGCGCTGCCGCCGAGCGACCACAGCGAGGTGGCTGCACCGAACAGCTTGGCCACCGATCCGGCATTGCTATCGAGCGAGGCGCTCAGCGTGATCGCCGGAAAGAACGCCGCGCGCTGCACGCCGATGGTGGCGTTGGCTGCTGCCACGCGGCGTTCGGCGGCGGCAATGTCGGGCCGTCGTTCGAGCACGGCGGATGGCACCACGGCGGGGACTTGCGGCACCACCGGATGCCACGCGACGGGGGCCAGCGTGAAGCTGGCGGGATTTTCCCCGACCAGCACGGCAATCGCCGCCTGCTGCGCGGCGCGGCTGCGCGCGAGATCGCGGCGGCTGGCTTCGGCATTGGCGAGCGTGGCGCGCGCGCTATCGACATCGGCGGAACTGACCGTGCCCGCAGCATATTTGTTGCCCGCGATGACCAGCGCACGGCGATAGGATACCAGCGTGTCATCGAGCATGGCGGCTTGCGCGTCGATCCCGCGCACAGTGACATAGGCCGTCGCCAGCGCGCCTTGGGCTGACAGCGTGGCATTGGCAAGCTGTGCTGCCGATGCTTGCGCGCTGGCGCGCGCGGCGCTGGTGGTGTTGCCAAGCGCGCCCCACAGATCGGGCGCCCATGACGCGCTGCCCCCCGCCGAAAGCGTCGTCGCCGCAGCGCTGGCGGTCAGCCGCCCTGACTGGCCGACCCCGGCGCTGACCCCTGCGCTGGGCAAGAGCGCGGCGCGGTCCGCGCGCACCGTTGCCATCGCTTGCGCATAAGCGGCGCGCGCGGCGGCAAGGTTCTGGTTGGTCACCACCAGCCGTTCTTCCAGCGCATCGAGCGCCGGATCATCGAACAGCCGCCACCACGCCCCTTTCGCAACGGCGTCGGCAGGTTGGGCCGGCGCCCAGCCGGGATCGATGCGGAACGCTGCGGGCGGCGCGGCGCTGGTCGGCACGTGATAGGCGGGGGCAAACGAACACCCGCTCAGCAAAGCGATCAGCGGGAGCACGCGGCAGGTCTGGGCGGTCATCGGCTTATCCCGGCAAAAGATCGGCGGGCGCATCGCCATGGCGCGCCAGCAAGTGTTCATGCGGTGATCGCCGCCGCCAGCGGTCAAGCGCGAGATAGACCACCGGCGTGGTCAGCAGCGTTAACACTTGGCTGACCAGCAGCCCGCCGACGATGGCGATCCCCAGCGGGCGGCGCAGTTCGGCCCCTTCGCCAAACCCGATGGCCAGCGGCAGCGCGCCCAGCGCGGCTGCGAGCGTGGTCATCAGGATCGGGCGAAACCGCAACAGACACGCCGTGCGGATCGCGTCCAGCGGGGCCATGCCGGTGGCGCGTTCGGCATCGATGGCAAAATCGATAATCAGGATGGCGTTTTTCTTGACGATGCCGATCAGCAGAATGATCCCGATCAGCGCGATAATATCGAACTGGCCGCCCGTGGCGATCAGCGCCATGATCGCGCCCAGCCCCGCCGATGGCAGCGTGGACAGCACGGTCAAAGGATGGATCGTGCTTTCATACAAAATCCCCAGCACGATATAGATCGCCACGATGGCCGCCACGATCAGCAGCGGCAGGCTGGATGTCGATTGCTGGAACACTTTGGCCGCGCCGCCAAAATCGCCATGCACCGATGCGGGCAAGTGCAACTGCTGCTGCGTGCGCGCAATCGCCGCCGCCGCCGCGCCTAGCGCCACCGCCGGGGGCAGATTGAACGAGATCGTCGCCGAAGGTTCGCCATTGGAATGGCTGACCGTGGCATTGGTCGAAGCGGGAAGCCAGCGCGCCACGGCTGCCAACGGCACCAGCGTCGCGGGCGCGGTGCTGACCGCACTGCCCAGCGCGGCATTGCCGCCCAGCGCCGCATTGGCCGTCGCAGCCTGCCGCGCGGGTGCCAGCGCACCGCCGGTCGGCAAATAGAGCGCTTCAAGCGCTTCGGGCCGCCCGTTGAACGCAGGATCGAGTTCCATCACCGCATGATACTGGTTCAACCCTTTGTACAAATTGGCGACTTGCCGTTGGCCAAAGGCATCATAGAGCGTGTTGTCGATGGTGATAGTCGATATGCCCAGCCGTGCCGCGCGATCCCGGTCAACTTGGACATACGTCGTTGCCCCGGCGTTCTGCTGATCGATATCGACATCGCTTATAACGCCTGGTTGTGCGCGCAACGCCGCAACCAGCCGGCTGCCCCCATCGGCCAGCACTTCGGTGCTGTCGGCATAGAGCACATATTGGTACATGCTGGTGGTCTGACGGCCACCGACTTGCAGATCCTGCACCGGATTGAGAAACAGGCTGACCCCGCGCACCCGCGCGAGCCGGGGTCGCAGCCGCTGAATCACGGTGTCCACCGGCGTGCGCGCGCCACCGGTCTTGAGATTGACGAACACGAAGCCCGAACCCGCGCGCCCGCCCCCGGCAAAAGCCACCACCGTCTCCACCGCCGGATCGCTGCGCACGATATCGACCAATTGCGTCATTTTGGCCGACAGATTGCGAAACGACAGCGACTGGTCGATGCGCAATCCCCCCGCCATGCTGCCGGTATCTTGTTGCGGCAAAAACCCTTTGGGCGCGATCATCAGGCCATAGACATTGAGCACCACCGCACCCAACAGCATCACCAGCACCGGCCCGCGATGCGCCAGCGCCCAATCAAGCTGGCGCGCATAGCCCCGGTGCAGCCAATCAAACAGCCGTTGCGACCGGTCAAACAGCGCCGCGCTGAACCGGTCCCCGCGTCCGCCGCGTTCGGCCTTGGTTTCGAGCAGCCGCGCGGCCAACATCGGCGTCAACGTTAACGAGACGATCAGGCTGATCGCCACTGCGGCGGTCATCGTCAGTGCAAATTCACGCACCAGCCGCCCGATCAGCCCGCCCATGAACACGAGCGGGATGAACACCGCGACCAGACTGAGCGAAATCGAGGTGACCGTAAACCCCACTTCGCGCGCGCCGCGCAGCGCCGCCGTCAGCGGTTTTACCCCCGCTTCGACATGACGGGCGATATTTTCAACCACCACGATGGCATCATCGACCACGAACCCGGTCGCGACGGTCAGCGCCATCAGCGACAGATTGTCGAGCAGGAACCCCGCCGCATACATCGCCGCCACAGTGCCGAGCAACGACACGATCACTGCCGAAGCCGGGATCAGCGTGGCGCGCCAGCTTTGCAGGAACAGACTGACCACCAGCACCACCAGCAGCGTCGATACCAGCAGGCTGACTTCCACTTCGAGCAGCGACGCGCGGATCGTGACGGTACGGTCGGTGGCAATCGACAGCGTGATGTCCTGCGGCAGCAAGGCCTGCAATTCAGGCACTTGCGCCTTCAGCGCATCGACCGTCTGCACGATATTGGCATCGGGCTGGCGGGTAATAATGATCGGCACCGCCGCTTTGCCGTTGAACAGCCCCATCGTGCGACGGTCTTCGGGCGCATCGATCACGCGCGCGATATCGCGCAGCCGCACTGCCGCGCCGTTGCGCCAGGCGATGATGATCGGCGCAAAATCGCTTGCCGCCAGCGCCGGATTGCCGCCGGTGACTTGCCAGGCGCGCCCGTTCTCGCTCACCGTAATCGCCTCGATCACCCCGCGCGGGCGGTTGGTGCTGGCCGATTGCAGCGCGGTGCGCACGTCTTCGAGCGCGATCCCGGCGCGCGCAAGGCTGGTCGGGTTGATTTCGATGCGGACCGCGGGCAGCGCCGCGCCGCCCAGTTCGACATTGCCCACGCCGCTGACTTGCAGCAGCTTTTGCTGCACGATGTTCGACACCGCATCATAGATCTGGTCCGGGCTGCGCGTCGGGCTGGTAAGCGCGAGGATCAGGATCGGCGATTCTGCCGGGTTGATCTTGCGGTACGATGGCTGCGCCTTCAACGTGGTCGGCAGATCGGCGCGCGCCGCCGCAATCGCCGCCTGCACATCGCGCGCGGCCCCATCGATATCGCGGTTGAGATCGAATTGCAGCACGATCTGCGTCGCTCCCAGCGACGAGCGCGAGGTCATTTCGTTAACCCCGGCAATCGTCCCCAGCCGCCGTTCGAGCGGGCTGGCGACAGTGCTCGCCATTGTCGCCGGGCTGGCACCGGGCAGATTGGCCTGCACCATGACCGTGGCGATATCGATCTTGGGCAAAGGCGCGACCGGCAGATTGAAGAACGCGGCAATCCCGGCCAGCGCCACCCCCAGCGTCAGCAGCACGGTGCCGACCGGGCGGCGGATGAACGGGGCCGAAATGTTCACGCAGGCCGCGCGCGACCTGCGCGCCAGTCTTCAAACGCCAGAAAGATCACCGGAGTGGTGAACAGGGTCAAAACTTGGCTCAGGATCAGCCCGCCGACAATCGCCAGCCCGAGCGGTTGGCGCAATTCGTGCCCCATGCCACCGCCCAGCAGCATCGGCAGCGCCGCGAACAGCGCGGCAAAAGTCGTCATCATGATCGGGCGAAAACGCAAGCTGGCGGCCATGCGGATCGCGGTCAGCGCATCGTGGCCGTGATCGCGCATTTCGACCACGGCAAAGTCGATCATCATGATCGCGTTCTTTTTCACGATGCCGATCAGCAGCACGATGCCGATCACCCCTATCACCCCCAGCCCATACGACGACAGCGCCAGCACGATCAGCGCCCCCACCCCCGCCGATGGCAGCGTGGACAAGATCGTCAGCGGGTGGATAAAGCTTTCATAGAGCACCCCCAGCACGATGTAGACCACGACAATCGCCGCCAACACCAGCAGCACTTCGTTTGCCAGCGCCGACCGGAACGCCGAAGCCGCGCCCGAAAAATCGGTGGTGATCGCGCGCGGCAAGCCAATCGCGGCTTCGGCGCGTTCGATTGCCGCCACTGCCGCACCCAGCGCTACCCCCGGCGCAACGTCAAAGCCGATGGTTGCCGCCGGAAACTGGTTTTGCCGCGCGAGTTGCAGCGGCACCCAGCTTTCGCGGATCGTCGCCACCGCGCCCAGCGGCACTTGCCCCGCGCCCGAACCCAGCGGGATATAGAACCGCGCCAGCGCCGCCGGGTCGGACAGCATCCCCGGCGTGGCCGACAGGATCACGCGGTTCTGGCTCGATTGGGTGTAAATCGTCGAAATGATACGCTGGCCAAACGCATCATAGAGCGCATTGTCCACGCTTAGCGCCGATATCCCCAGCCGCGCCGCCGCATCGCGGTTGATATCGATCACCACCGCACGCCCCATGGCAAGGCTGGCACTGTTGACATCGGCGAGCGCGGGTTCATCGCGCAACCGTTCGGCCAATGTTCCCGCCCACTGGTTGACCGCAGCAGCATCGGCCCCTTGCAAGGCAAAGCGATAGGGGGTCAGCCCGGTTTCGGTGTCGATGGTCAGATCCTGCACCGGTTGCAGATAGACCCGCACCCCCGCCACTGCACCCGCGCGCGCGGCAATATCGGCGGTTACCGCATCAAGCGCGGCGCGCGCGCCGACCGGTTTCAGATTGATGATCATCCGCCCCTGATTGGGCGTGGGGTTCTGGCCATCGACCCCCACCGCCGATGACAGCGAGGCGACCGCCGGGCTGGCCAACACGCGCGCGGCCACGTCCTGCTGCAACCGGGCCATGCGCGCAAAACCGATATCGCCGCTGGCAACCACGGTCGCGCGCAATTGCCCGGTATCCTGCACCGGAAACAGGTTTTTGGGGATCACCACGAACAGTCCACCCGCCAGCACCAGGCTGAAGGCAAACACCGCCAGCGTGGCGCGAGGCCGCGCGATCACGCGATCGAGCGCGCGCGCATAAGCGTGCGCCAGCCGGTCAAACCCCGCCATCGCCGCATCGACCAGCGCCACCCGCCGCTCGGCCCGCGCCGGGCGCAACAGCCGCGCCGCCAGCATCGGCACCACCGTCAGCGACACCAGCGCCGACAACACGATCGTTACCGCCAGGCTGACCGCGAATTCGCGGAACAGCCGCCCGACGACATCGCCCATGAACAGCAGCGGGATCAGCACCGCAATCAGGCTGACCGTAAGCGACAGGATGGTAAACCCGATTTCGCCCGCACCTTTGAGCGCGGCATCGAACGGAGCCATCCCGTCCTCGATATGGCGCGCGATGTTTTCGATCACCACGATGGCATCATCGACCACAAACCCCGATGCGATGGTCAGCGCCATCAGCGTCAGATTGTTGATCGAATAGCCCAGCGCCCACATCGCTGCGAACGCGCCGATCAGGCTGAGCGGAACCGCAATACCCGCAATCAGCGTGGCGCGTGCCGACCCCAGAAAGGCAAAGATCACCAGCACCACCAGCACCACCGCCAGCAGCAGTTCGATCTGCACATCGGATACCGAAGCGCGAATGCCTTCGGTGCGGTCGGTCAGGATCACCGCGCGGACATCAGCGGGCAATTGTGCCTGCAAATCGGGCAATGCGGCCTTGATCGCATCGACTGTGGCGATGACATTGGCACCGGGCTGGCGCTGCACATCGATGATGACCGCCGGATCGCGGTTCATCCAACTGGCGGTGCGGACATTTTCCACCCCGTCGGTAATCGTGGCGACATCTTTCAGCCGCACCGGCTGACCTTTGGCAAAGGCCACGATCAGTTCGGCATAACTGGCCGCGCTGTTCAACTGATCGTTGCTGTCGATGGTCCAGCTTTTGGTCGCACCGTCAAAGCTGCCTTTGGCAATCGTGGAATTGGCATTGGCAATGGCGTTGCGGATGGTTTCAAGGCTCAACCCCCGGCTGGCCAGCGCCTGCACATCGGCAGCGATGCGCACCGCCGGGCGCGCGCCCGCCGACAGGCTGACCAGCCCGACCCCCGATACTTGCGCGACTTTGTTGGCGAACTGGCGCTCGACCAGCCCTTCGACTTCACCCACCGCGCGGGATCGCGACGATACCGCAATCGTCAGGATCGGCGCATCCGCCGGATTGACTTTGGCATAGATCGGGGGCGCGGGCAGGTCTTGCGGCAACAGCGATGTCGCAGCATTGATCGCGGCCTGCACTTGCTGTTCGGCAACATCGAGCGACATGCCGAGCGAAAATTGCAGCGTGATGACCGATGCGCCCGATGACGAATACGACGTCATCCGCGTCAGCCCCGGCATCTGGCCGAACTGGCGTTCGAGCGGGCTGGTCACCGTCAGCGCCATGACATCGGGGCTGGCACCCGGGTACAGGGTGCGGACCTGAATCGTGGGATAATCGACTTGCGGCAAAGCCGACAGCGGCAATTGCCGCCACGCGATCAGGCCCGCGAGCAACAGCGCCAACATCAGCAACGTGGTGGCAACCGGGCGCAAGATAAATGGCCGCGACGGCCCGCCCGGCAGTGCGGCAATGCTGTCGCCGTCGCTCACCGGCGCTTGGCCGCGTCGGGCAGCCGCACCGCCGAACCATCGTCAAGCCCGTCAGCCCCTTCGGACACGACCATCTGGCCCGCGCGCAACCCTTCGAGCACGGCGCTGCGAATGCCATCGCCGGGGCCGGGCCGCACGAGCGCGATCCGCACGGTTTGATCGGGCTGGACCACGAACACGAAATCCCCGCGCGGTCCGTGGCGCAGCGCCGATACCGGCACCACCGGCACCTGACGCAGCGTATTGACCAGCATCGTTACATTGACGAACTGGTTGGGAAACAAGGCAAGATGCCCCGCGCCGCTGACCGGCGGATTGGCCACGCGCGCTTTGGCCTGAACCGTGCCGGTCGCGGCGTTGATCTGGTTGTCAAAAGTCAGAAACGTGCCTTGTGCCAGCACGGTGCGATTGTCCTGATCGCGCACCGTAACCGGCAGCCCCGCGCCCGATCCGGCTTTGCGCTGGACATCGGCCAATTGCGCCTGCGGCACTGCGAATACCACATCGATGGGATCGATCCGCGTGACCACCGCCACGCCGCCCGCATCTTGCGGGCTGACGAAATTGCCCACGGTCACTTGTTTGAGCCCGATCCGCCCGGCAAACGGAGCGAGGATCGTGGTGTAGCGCAGATTGAGCCGCGCCAGCCCGATCGCCGCGCGATCCGCCGCCACGGTCGCTTCAAGCTGGGCCACGCTCGCGCGCTGATTATCAAGCGTCTGGCGCGCAATCGAATCTTGCGCGGCCAGCGTTTCATAACGCTGGCGATCCAGCCGCGCCAAAGTCAGCGTGGCACTGTCGCGCGCAAACGCGGCTTCGGCCTGTTGCAACGCCAGCGCATAAGGGCGCGCATCGACTTGCACGATGGGCTGCCCAGCACGGACCAATTGCCCTTCGGCAAACAGCACTTTGGTCACCGTGCCCGACAATTGCGCACGCACCGTGGCGGTATCGAGCGGGGTGATCGTGCCGATGGCGCTGACGGTTTCGGGCACATCGGCCAGCACCACCGGTGCCACCGCCACCGCCGCCGCCGGGCGCGCGGGCTTGACATTGCGATTGACCCCGGCGCTGGCAAACCAGCGCGCCCCCAGCGCCACCACGATCAGCGCCGCCAGCACGAGCGCATAAGCCTGCCAGCGCGGGCGCGGGGCGCGCGCTTCGTTCAGATCCGACAGATCAAACCTCCCTTGCGAATGCGTAGCCGTTCCTACCGCGAATGATCCGCCGGGTGAAACCACTTAATTGTCGCAAGTGTGTGCCCGTATTCGCGGTGGACAAGGCTTGCCCGATTGCGCATAGGTTCTCCCGCATGATCCAAGCCGCTGCCCTTACCCTGCGACTTATCCGCCCTTGGGCGTGAAGGCGCGCGCACGATGTGCGGCGCGCCGCGCGCCCAAGGGATAGCGTCACCCGGCCGGGCATGGCCTGCACCCAGCACATCGCCTGGCCAATCCTTGTAATCCTGTTCCGAGCTTCATCCCATGACCATGCTGACAGACCCTTCGGTCAAATACCGCCCGTTTCCGCAAGTCCCGCTGACCGACCGGCAATGGCCGGGCCGCACGATCACGCGCGCGCCGCGCTGGCTTTCGACCGACATGCGCGATGGCAACCAGTCGTTGATCGACCCGATGGACGCGGACAAGAAAGCGCGCTTTTTCGACCTGCTCGTCAAAGTCGGGCTGAAAGAGATCGAAGTCGGCTTTCCCAGCGCCGGGGCGACCGAATATGACTTTATCCGTAGCCTGATCGATCAGGGCCGCGTGCCCGATGATGTGATCGTGCAAGTGCTGACACAATCGCGCGAAGACCTCATCAAGACGTCGTTCGAAAGCCTAGCCGGGGCAAAACACGCCATCGTCCATGTGTACAACGCGGTATCGCCGCTGTGGCGCGATGTCGTATTCGGCATGAGCCAGCCGCAGATCATCGACATTGCGCGCGCCGGGGCGGCGTGCTTGCGCGACCAAGCCGCGCGCTTTCCCCAGACCGATTGGCATTTCGAATATAGCCCCGAAACCTTTTCGACCGCCGAACTCGATTTCAGCATCGCGGCGTGTGAAGCGGTGATGGAGATCCTGCAACCCACCGTCGCCAAGCCGATCATCCTCAATCTGCCCGCCACGGTCGAAGCGGCAACGCCCAATATCTATGCCGACCAGATCGAATATTTCTGCCGCAACCTGCCGGGGCGTGACCGCGCGGTGATCAGCCTGCACACGCACAACGACCGGGGCACCGGGGTGGCGGCGGCGGAGCTGGGCCTGCTGGCCGGGGCAGACCGGGTCGAAGGCTGCCTGTTCGGCAATGGCGAGCGCACGGGCAATTGCTGCCTCGTGACCGTGGCCTTGAACATGTATACCCAAGGGGTTGATCCGGAACTGGATTTTTCGGATATCGATCACGTTATCCAGACGGTCGAATATTGCAACCAGTTGCCCGTGCACCAGCGCCATCCTTATGGCGGCGAATTGGTGTTCACCGCGTTTTCGGGCAGCCATCAGGACGCGATCAAAAAAGGCTTTGCCGCGCAGCAGCGCCGCAACGACCAAGTGTGGGCGGTGCCCTATCTGCCGATTGACCCGGCCGATCTCGGGCGCAGCTATGAAGCGGTAATCCGGGTCAATTCGCAAAGCGGCAAAGGCGGCTTTGCCTGGGTGCTCGAAGCCGATCAAGGGCTGAAGCTGCCCAAAAAGATGCAAGCCGATTTCAGCCGCCATGTTCAGGCGCTCGCCGATGAACTGGGCCGCGAATTGCACGCCGATGATATCTGGGCAGTGTTCCGCCGCGCCTATCACCTCGATGCGCCGCAGCACTTGTCGCTGGTCGATTATCAAGAGGCCAAGGCGGCCGATGGCACGCGCGTATTTGCCGGCACGATCATGGTCGATGGCGCGGTGCAATCGGTCAGCGGGCGCGGCAACGGGCTGATTTCCTCGGTCGTGGCGACGCTCAACGACGGGTTCGGCATTGCCATTGATGTACGCGATTACAGCGAACACGCGCTGACCGGCGGCAGCGATGCGCGCGCGGCGGCCTATGTCGAATGCACCACGCCCGATGGCCGGGTGGTGTGGGGCGTGGGGATCGACGAAGATGTCGCCACCGCGAGCGTGCGCGCGATCCTGTCGGCGGCCAATGCCTTGCAAGGGGCGAACTGATGGCGCTGCCCCCGCTGTTCGCGCCGTTGCGCCTGCCGGTGATCGCATCGCCGCTGTTTCTGATTTCCGGCCCCGAACTGGTGATCGCGCAGTGCAAGGCGGGGGTGGTCGGCAGCTTTCCCGCGCTCAACGCCCGCCCGATCAGCCAGTTGGACGAATGGCTGCACCAGATTACCGAAGCACTGGCTGCGCACAACCGCGATCACCCGGAGCGCCCCGCCGCGCCTTATGCGGTCAACCAGATCGTGCACAAGACCAACAACCGGCTCGATCAGGATATCGCGCTCTGCGCCAAGTGGCAGGTGCCGCTGATGATAACCTCGCTCGGCGCGCGCGAAGATGTCTACAGCGCGGCGCACGGCTGGGGCGGGATCGTGCTGCACGATGTGATCGACGACCGGTTCGCGCGCAAGGCGATTGAAAAAGGTGCCGACGGGCTGGTCCCCGTGGCCGCCGGGGCAGGCGGCCATGCCGGGCGGCAGTCCCCCTTTGCGCTGGTGCAGGAAATCCGTGCGTGGTTTTCCGGGGTGATCGCGCTATCGGGCGCGATAGGCCATGGCCGCTCGATCCTTGCGGCACAAGCGGCGGGCGCGGATCTCGCCTATATCGGCTCGGCATGGATCGCCACGCACGAAGCGCGCGCCAGCGCCGCCTATAAACAGGCGATCATCGATGGCGGCGCTGGCGATATCGTCTATTCCAGCCTGTTCACCGGGGTCCATGGCAATTACTTGCGATCCTCGATCGTCAACGCCGGATTAGACCCGGACAATCTGCCCGACAGCGATCCTTCGGCGATGAATTTCGGCTCTGGCGGCAATACCGAGGCCAAAGCGTGGAAAGATATCTGGGGATCGGGCCAGGGCATCGGCGCGATCACCACGCTGACCAGCGTGGCCGACCGCGTGGCGCAATTCACCCAAGAATACCGCACCGCCGCCGACGCACTAACCGCCAACAGCGCCCCTTACCTAGCCTAAAGCCCCCGCCCCTTGCTAGCTCCTCCCCCTTTGGG
>CAINGT010000105.1 GCA_903848655.1 uncultured Sphingomonadales bacterium | reverse complement strand
CCCCACCCCCGGCCCCTCCCCTGAAGGGGAGGGGGGAAGGAATGTCTTATTGGCCCGCATTGGCCGCGATCAGGGCGTGGGTGAGTGCGACAGCATGTCGGCGGTGATCGACGCGGCGGCGGGCGCCGGCGGCGGGATCACGGGTGCAGGCTTGTTGTCGGCGGCAATCGCGGCTTGGATAATCCGTGTGGGGTGCGCGGGCGGTTCGCCGCGCACGATCTGATCGACGACGTCCATCCCGGCGATTACTCGGCCGAAATTGGTATATTTGCGATCCAGCGCCGAACGCGGATAAAACACGATGAAAAACTGGCTGTTGGCCGAATTGGGATCATCGGTGCGCGCCATCGACACGCTGCCGCGCCCGTGCGGCACATCGTTGAATTCGGCTTCAAGATCGGGCAGTTTTGATCCGCTCTGGCCGGTGCCGGTGGGATCGCCGGTTTGCGCCATAAACCCATCGATCACCCGGTGAAAGATCAGGCCGTCATAAAACCCCTGCCGCGTCAGCGTTTTGATCCGCTCGATATGATGCGGTGCCCATTGCGGCACCAGCCGGATCGCCACGCGCCCGCCGTTCGACAGATAGAGCACCAGCACATTTTCGGGATCGTGCGCTTCATCGCGGTCAATCAGATATGGGATCGCGGCTGATGACAACACGCGATCAACCTTGAAAGGTTTGACCTCTGGCTTGGGTTCTTTTTGCTGGGCAAGCGCGGGCGTGGCCAGCAGCATTGTACTCAGCGCAACAGCAGCGAACACACGACGCATCAAAAACGATCCTGTCGACAAGAGACCATCGGCGGATAGGCGAGCGGGACCGGGGCTGCAATGGCCAATTCCGGTCAATAATCCCCCATCCGCCCTTGCGCATTGACGCGCGCGACCACATCGTCGCGCACCGCCGGGGATACGAAGTGCGCAATATCGCCGCCAAACAGCGCGATTTCCTTGACCAGCTTTGACGCGATCGGTTGCAGGCTGACATCGGCCATCAGGAACACCGTCTCGATCCGGTTGTTGAGCTGCTGGTTCATCCCTGCCATCTGATATTCGTATTCAAAATCGGCCACCGCGCGCAAGCCGCGCACGATCACGCTTGCACCCTGATGTTCGGCAAATTTCATCAGCAGCGCGTTGAACCCGGTAACGGTGACATTGTCGATGCCTTCTGCGGCGACTTCGCGTTCAACCATCGCAATGCGTTCGGCGGGGCTGAACATCGGGTTTTTTGACAGGTTGGTGGTGACACCGATAATCAGCCGGTCAACCAGCTTTGCCCCGCGCCGGATAATATCAAGGTGCCCGCGTGTGATCGGATCGAATGTGCCGGGATAGACCCCGACGCGATGGTGGTGTCCTGCCACGGGCAATCCTCTGTCAGCGGTCACGCGCGATGATGAAGCGCGCGATGGCGCGCAGCAAGTCGGCCTCTTCACCATGCGAGCCGAGCAGTTGCACCGCCTGATCGACCAGCAAGTGCGCTTGCGCGCGCGCGCGATCAGCGCCCAGCAGCGACACGAACGTCTGCTTGCCCGCCACCGCATCCTTGCGCAGCGCTTTGCCCGCTGCCGCTTCATCGCCTTCGGCATCGAGCAGATCGTCGATAATCTGGAACGCAAGCCCGATATCGCGCGCATAAGCGCGCAAAGTCGCGCGCCCTTCGGCAGGCAAGCGGCCCAGAATCGCCCCCATTTCCACCGCCGCACCCAGCAGCGCACCGGTCTTGAGCGCTTGCAGCCGCGATACCGTGGCAAGATCGAACGCGGTGGTTTCGGCCACCATATCCATCATCTGCCCGCCCGCCATGCCCGCTGCGCCACTGGCGAGCGCCAGATTGCGCACCAGATCGATGCGGACGCCGGGATCGCCGATCAGCGCCTGATCGGACAGGATATCGAATGCCAGCGCGTGCAGCGAATCACCCGCCAGCACCGCCGTCGCCTCGTCAAACGCCAGATGCAGCGTCGGTTTGCCGTGGCGCATGGCGTCGTTGTCCATACACGGCAGATCATCGTGGATCAGCGAATAGACATGGATCGCCTCAATCGCGCTGCCGACGCGCACCGCGACATGGCGGTCCACCCCGAACATCCCCGCCACCGCCGTGACCAGCAACGGGCGCAGCCGTTTGCCCCCGCCGATCGCGGCATAGCGCATCGCCTGATAGAGCCGGTCGCGCGCGTCGCCGGGCACCGGCAGCAGCGTGTCAAAGCAGGCATCAACTTCTTGCGCAATCCGCGTGAGCGCATCGCCGAGCAATGTTTGCGGCCATTCCGCTGTATCTGGCGCGGTCAAGCTGTTGCTCCATCAAACGGGCGGGTGCCAGTCGCGCGGCCATCGCGATCCGTGACCACCGCCTCGATCCGCGCTTGCGCCGCATCGAGCCGCGCCTGGCAATGCGCGCGCAGCGCATCGCCCCGCGCATAGAGCGTGATCGATTCGTCGAGCGGCGCTTCGCCGCTTTCCAGCCGACGCACGACATCTTCGAGCGCTTTGAGCGCATCTTCGAACGACAGCGCGGCGATTTCAGGGGGAGTTGTCATCAAGGGGACAATTGACGGCCCGCGCCGATACGGTCAAGCCTGTCAGTCAAGACATTTGCACAGCACGATGCAGTTTTGAAAGGCCTCAGCGATGAAATGGGTGATCGGCTATGGAGTGGCGGCGCTGGTGTTCGGCGCGCTCGATGCGGTGTGGCTGGGCTGGGCGGGATCGCGCCTCTATCGCCCCGCGCTGGGCGATCTGCTTGCGCCCGATTTCCGCGCCGGGCCGGCACTGGTGTTCTATGTGCTCTATCTGTGCGGCATGATGTGGTTTGTGGTGCGGCCCGGCGCAGAATTTGGCGTGGCCAGCGCGGCGATCAACGGCGCGCTGCTGGGCGGTCTGTGCTATGCGACCTATGATCTGACCAATCAGGCGACGATGGCGCGCTGGCCGCTGTGGTTGAGCGTGACCGACATTGCGTGGGGCAGCTTTGCCACTGCGTTGGCAGCCAGCGTGGCGACGGCGGTCGTGCGCAAAGTGGGGTAACGCGTGATCGCGCGTTGCCCTGCGTGATTGGGTCAGAAGCAATTGCGTGAGGCCGCCAAGGCGAACCGCTCCCGGGTTTATCTGAGCGTGATGCGAAAAAGTGAGAACCGGTTTTTACCTTCGGTGGACTGCGGCTCGCAATAAATCACGCAAAAACAAAGATTCTATAGCGGAATACGATTCAATCTAATCGCATTCCGCTATAAGCGTTCAGGTCGAAGCCGGGACTGTCCCCGCTGCCGGATGGCGGAGCAGGTCATAAGGGTCGATACCCATGCTGCGCCAAATGCCATGCGCCTGATGATAGCGGCGCGCGGGGGTGATGTTCAGGCGGCGACGCACGTCTTCGAGCGGTAGCGGCAACAAATCGGTGACCGGCTGTTCAAGCAGGCGCGGGCAGGCTTTGCCCAGTTTCTGCGCCTCGCGCACAGCGCGCAACACTGGCGCGGGGCTGGGCGCGGTGCGCTTGATATTCAGCCCCGCCATATAGCCGATGAACAGATGCGCCGGGCTGGGCTGCTGGCTGTAAGTAAACGCCAGCACGCAAGCTTCACCCAGCGAATCGCGGCCATACCCGGTCAGCACATGAAGCAGATCGTGCACATCGCGCGTGCGGTTCATATACCACGCGAATTGATCGCGGTATTGCGGCTTGCCGTCATTGAATTTGGCAAATTCTTCGACCAGTCCGCGCGCGGTCAGCCCTTCGCGCTCCATGAAATCGCAATAAGCATGCGCCAGCGATCCGGGAGCAGTGCGCCGCAAGGCGGCGTGATCGTCGAGCACTGCGGGCAGATCGGGCTCGCGGCGGCTGATCGCCGACCCGCGCTCGCTCGACAGAAAACGCGTACCCGCGTTCCGCATTCCGCGCCACGGCAGAGCCTCAAAGATCCGGAACACCTCTTCGGTGCGTTCTTTGTCCTTGAGCAGTTCGCGAAAGTGATGAAGCGCCTTGCGCGGGCGCAGACGCAAAACCGGCCGCCGTTCATCGAACAGCGGTAGATCATCGGTGAAAGAAAACGCCCTTGCGTTCATGGCCAACATCACTCCCAAAGTCACAGAGGTCTACTAACATCAATGTCAATAAGCCGTCAAGCGAACTTGAGCGCCTTGACCTGCCGCACCCCGGTCAGTTGGCGCGCTTTGGCCAGCACTTCGGCGCTCACCGGGCTATCGACCGACAGCAGCAGCACCGCTTCGCCGCCCGCTTCGCGGCGGCCAAGGTGGAACGTGCCGATATTGAGCGCGGCAGACCCGAGCAAGCTGCCGACCGCGCCGATAAAGCCGGGCGCATCGGTGTTGACAATATAGAGCATATCGCCATCCAGATCGGCCTCAACCGCGATCCCGAAAATTTCGACGAGGCGCGGCTGGCCATTGCCGAACAGCGTGCCCGCCACCGCGCGCTGCCCCGATGCGGTATCGACCGTGACCCGCACGAGCGTGCGGTATTCGCCTTCGCGGTCGTGGCGCACTTCGCGCACATCAAGCCCGCGTTCTTTCGCCAGGAACGGGGCATTAACCATGTTCACGGTTTGCGAATATTGCTTCATCAATCCGGCCAGTACGGCGGCAGTGATCGGCTTTTGATTGAGCTGCGCCGCCGCGCCTTCGACTTCGATGGCGATCTTGTTGACTTCATCGCCCACCAGTTGCCCAACCAGCGCGCCGAGCTTTTCTGCCAGCGCCATATAAGGCCGCAGCTTGGGTGCTTCTTCGGCGGACAACGACGGCACGTTGAGCGCGTTGGTCACCCCGCCGGTGGTCAGATAGTCGGCCATTTGTTCGGCCACTTGCAGCGCGACATTGACTTGCGCTTCGGTGGTCGATGCGCCCAGATGCGGGGTGCAGATGAAGTTGGGGGTGCCGAACAGCGGGCTGGCCTTGGCCGGTTCGGTATCGAACACATCGAGCGCGGCCCCGGCAATATGGCCGCTGTCGAGCAGATCTTTCAGCGCCGCTTCATCGATCAGCCCGCCGCGCGCGCAATTGACGATGCGCACCCCGAGCTTGGTCTTGGCGAGATTTTCGCGGCTGAGGATATTGCGCGTTTCGGCGGTCAGCGGGGTGTGCAGTGTGATGAAATCGGCGCGTGCCAACAGCGTGTCGAGATCGACTTTTTCCACCCCGATTTCCAGCGCGCGTTCGGGGGTCAGAAACGGGTCATAGGCCACCACTTTCATCCGCAGCCCGATTGCCCGGCTCGCCACAATCGATCCGATATTGCCCGCGCCGATCAGCCCGAGCGTCTTGCCGGTGACTTCGACGCCCATGAAACGGTTCTTTTCCCACTTGCCCGCTTGGGTCGAGGCATCGGCTTCGGGCAATTGGCGTGCGAGTGCAAAAATCAGCGCGATCGCGTGTTCGGCAGTGGTGATCGAATTGCCGAACGGTGTGTTCATCACCACCACGCCGCGCGCGGAAGCATAAGGGATATCGACATTGTCCACGCCGATTCCGGCACGACCAATCACTTTCAGCCGCGTGGCGGCATCGAGAATTGCGCGCGTGACTTTGGTCGAAGACCGGATCGCCAGCCCGTCATACTGGCCGATGATCGCGATCAACTGATCGGGGGTCTGGCCGGTGATGACATCGACATCGCAGCCATTGTCGCGGAAAATCCGCTCTGCATTGGGGTCCATCTGATCGGAAATCAGCACTTTGGGCTTGGTCATGGGAATACTTTCTGGATGGGATTGCAAGCATGGGGCCAGCCCGGCACGCGGGCGGCAGCGATAGTAATACAGCTCTGCGGATTTAGGCAGTGGGCGCGGTCAATTCGGCCCAGGCCCAGTCGAGCCATGGCCCGAGCGCGACAATATCGGCAGTATCGACCGTGGCCCCGCACCAGATGCGCAAACCCGGCGGCGCATCGCGATACCCGGCAATGTCATAGGCCGCCTGTTCGCGTTCGAGCAGATCGGCAAAAGCCTTGATAAAGGCCGCATCGGCCCCCGCCACGGTCAGGCACACCGATGTGCGCGACCGCGTGGCGGGGTCGGCCGCGAGATGGCCCAGCCAGTCGCGTTCTGCCACCAAGGCATCGAGCGCGGCGGCATTGGCATCGCTGCGCGCCTGCAACGCGGCCAGTCCGCCGAGCGACTTGGCCCATTCGAGCGCAAAGATCGCATCTTCGACCGCCAGCAGCGAAGGGGTGTTGATCGTTTCGCCTTTGAACAGGCCTTCGGTCAGCTTGCCTTTGGCAACCAGCCGGAACACTTTGGGCAAAGGCCATGGCGGGGTGTGGCTTTCGAGCCGCGCCACCGCGCGCGGACCCAGAATGATGACCCCATGGCCGCCTTCGCCGCCGAGAACTTTCTGCCACGAAAATGTCGCGACGTCGATTTTGTCCCAATCGATGTCATAGGCGAACACCGCGCTGGTCGCATCGGCGAATGTCAGCCCTTCGCGCGTGGCGGGGATCCAGTCGCTGTTGGGAACGCGCACGCCCGATGTCGTGCCGTTCCACGTGAACAGCACGTCGTTGGTCCAGTCGATGGCGGAAAGATCGGGCAACTGGCCGTAATCGGCGCGCATCACCGTCGGATCGAGCCGCAATTGTTTAACCGCGTCGGTCACCCAGCCTTCGCCAAAGCTTTCCCACGCCAACGTGGTGACCGGGCGCGCGCCCAGCATTGTCCACATCGCCATTTCGAATGCACCAGTGTCCGACCCCGGCACGATGCCGATGCGATGCGTATCGGGCAGTTCAAGCACGTCGCGCATCAGATCGATGGCGCGCGCGAGCCGTGCTTTGCCAATTTTGGCGCGGTGCGACCGGCCCAGCGATGCAGTGGCGAGTTTTTCGGGGGAATAGCCCGGCGGCTTGGCGCAGGGTCCGGACGAAAAGAACGGGCGCGCAGGGCGCGCCGCCGGACGGGTATCAGTCATGTCAGTCTCTCCTTGCAGAGAGCACGCGCGGCGTTGGGACCGCGTGGCCCGGCTTCGCCTTTAGAGCCGGGCGCGGGGCTGTCAACCGTTGTGCGCTTGGGGGGTGGCTATGCATTCGGGCTGGGGGCGGATCTTACGGTCTGGTCGAGACGCGAGGCCCCACCCTCAACCCCCTCCCCTGAAGGCAGGGCTATTGCATATAAGAAAAGAGTTCGAAGAAGAATTCTTTGCTCCAAATTGCGAGCTTCATTTTGCGAGCGACAGAGCGTTTATCGGGGTGGGATTTCAAGATATCGAGTGCCATTCGCCTGATGAAGGACAGAT
>CAINGT010000104.1 GCA_903848655.1 uncultured Sphingomonadales bacterium | reverse complement strand
TGCGGGCTGCCACCTCCCCCAAGGGGGGAGGACCTAGGGTAACTCACGCCGAATTGTCGGTCAGTGTGCTTCGTATTTCTGTGTCAGGCGTCATATGCGATGGCCTTGCCCCTGAAGGGGAGGGGGCTATTTCCCGGCGAATTCGTCACGCGTTTCCTTAAATCTCCGCCAGCCGCATCGCCAGCGCGTCAAACAGCGCGGGGCTGGCGGCGGCGATTAGGCCGGGTTGCAGGTGCTGATCGACGCGGTAGGCGCTGCCGTCGATGCGCGCGGCTTTGCCGCCTGCTTCGTTGACGAACAGCACGCCTGCGGCATGATCCCACGCCAGCGTGCGTTCAAAGATCGACACGTCGTTGATCCCCAGCACGATGCGCGGATACTGTTCAGCGGCGCAGCGCGGAATATCGACCACGGTATAATGCGGCGCAACGTGCGCCTTTACCCCCGCTCGTCGCGCCGGGTCCATGAACACCAGCGACAGCGCGGCAACCGGCGGCGTCTGGCCACTGCCGCGCGCGCTTACCCGCGTGCCATCGATCCACGCCCCCGCGCCGCGATGCGCGCTGCACAGCCGCCCGCTTGGCACGTCATAGATCCAGCCCGCCAGCGTTTCCCCCGCTTGGGCCAGCGCGATCAATATGCCAAAGGGCGGCCGTCCGGCGGCAAAATTGTTGGTCCCGTCAAGCGGGTCGATGATCCAGCACAAACCCTCGCCCAGCCGGTCCAGCACGGCGGGGTCGGCATGGGCGGCTTCTTCACCCACGATCGCCGCTTCGGGCAGCAGCAGCGCCAACGCTTCGGCCAGCAGTGCTTCGGCATCGGTATCGGCCACTGTCACCAGATCATCGGCGGCTTTGGCAGTGATTTCGCTGGCTGCCAGCCGCTGATAGCGCGGCAGGATCGCGGTTTGCGCCACGCGCGCGCACAATGCGGCGATGGCCCCATCAAAGCGCTGCGTCATGACCGGTAATCGGCATTGATCGCGATATAGCCGTGGGTCAGATCGCACGTCCAGACGGTGGCGCGCCCATTGCCCAGCCCGATATCGACAGCGATGGCGATGTCGCGGCCTGCAAGATGCGCAGCGACCGGGGCTTCGTCATAGTCGGCAAGCGGCTGCCCGTCGCGCGCGGCCCAGACCCCGCCAAAGCCGATGGACAGCCGGTCACGGTCCGCCGGTTCGCCCGCTTTGCCCACTGCCATGACCACACGGCCCCAATTGGCGTCTTCGCCCGCAATCGCGGTTTTGACGAGCGGCGAATTGGCGATGGCCAGCCCGATCCGCCGCGCGCTGTCATCGCTGACCGCACCGCTGACCGCGATGGTCAAGAATTTCTGCGCGCCTTCGCCATCGCGCACCACCGCTTGCGCCAGATCGCGGCACACCGCGTGGAGCGCAGCGGCAAAGGCATCGGCACCGGGCGAGTGTTCATCGACGATCCGCGCATTGCCCGCCTGCCCGGTGGCAAATGCCAGCACGGTATCGCTGGTCGAAGTATCGCTATCGACGGTGATGCACGAAAACGTGCGCGCATTCGCCGCCGCCAGCGACCTTTGCAGGAACGCGGGCGCAACATCGGCATCAGTAAACACATAGCCGAGCATCGTGGCCATATCGGGCGCGATCATACCCGATCCCTTGATGATCGCCGCCAGCGTCACGGTGGTGTCGCCGACCACCGCCGTGGCACTCGCCCCTTTGGCGAATGTATCGGTGGTGCCAATCGTGCGCGCCGCCTCTTCCCATGTCGCGGGGGGCGCGGTGAACGCTGCGGCGATCCCGGCGCGCGCCTTGTCAATCGGCAAAGGCACCCCGATCACCCCGGTGGACGACACGAACACTTGTTCGCGCGGGGCGTCCAGATGCGCCGCCACCTGGTCCATGATCGCCTCGACCGCCGCACGCCCGCGATAGCCGGTAAAGGCGTTGGAATTGCCCGCATTGACCACCAGCGCGCGCGCCAACCCTTGCGCGACATTCGCCCGCCCCAGTTCGACTTCGGACGAACAGCACAGGTTGCGCGTGAACACCCCCGCCACGCTCGTGCCTGCGGCGAGTTCAACATACGTCAGATCACACCGCCCCCAATCTTTATACCCCGCGCGCACGGTGCGCAGGGTCACGCCAGCAATCGGCGGCATCACGGGAAAGGGCAGGGCGAGCGGAGAGCGAGCGTCGGTCATGCGACCGGGCTTTAGCCAATGGTCCGCGCTTTGGCCATGGACGATCCGGCAAAACCGGCTTATGGCGCGGCGCAATGCGGTTCCTGCTGGTTCTTTTGGCCATCGTTTCGGGCCTGTCGTTCGCCCATGTCGCGGTTGCCGCGTCGCCGTGCGAAGTGGTGGCGCGCGCGCAACCGGTTGCCGCCGCAGTGGCTCCGGCGGCATCGGCCGGGCTGGCGCGCGCGCGCGCAATCTGCGTACCGGATACGCGCCCCGGGCCGAACCGCGCGCCGGTCGAGCCGGGGTTTGCGCGCCCTTGCGGCGTCACCATCGCCGATCAACCGCACGAATAGCGCGCGCTGCCCGAAATCTTCGGCCCAGCACGGCTGCGCGGCTGACGCGCGCCGGTCCTTACCATCCCCCTATAGTGCAGGAATCATTCCATGTTCGGCTCCATCGCCAAAGCCGTGTTCGGCTCGTCCAATGACCGCTATGTCAAATCGCTCGACAAGATCGTGCGCCAGATCAATGCGTTTGAACCGGCGCTGACCGCGCTCAGCGATGCGGACTTGCAGGCGCAGACGGCCAAATTCCGCGCCGCGCTCGCCACGGGGCAGACGCTTGACGATATTCTGCCCGAAGCGTTCGCCACGTGCCGCGAAGCCGCGCGCCGGGTGTTGGGGATGCGCCATTTCGACGTGCAGATGATCGGCGGGATCGTGCTCCATCGCGGGGAAATCGCAGAAATGCGCACGGGCGAGGGCAAAACGCTGGTGGCGACGCTGGCGGTCTATTTGAACGCGCTGGAGGGCAAGGGCGTTCATGTCGTGACGGTCAACGACTATCTGGCGCGGCGCGATGCCGACTGGATGGGGCAGATCTACCGCTTTCTGGGCCTCAGCGTCGGGGTGATCGTGCCCAATCTCAACGAGTTCGACCGGCGAGAGGCCTATAACTGCGATATTACGTATGCCACCAACAACGAGTTGGGTTTTGACTATCTGCGCGACAATATGAAGCATGAACGCAGCCAGATGGTGCACCGCCCGTTCAACCACGCCATTGTTGATGAAGTCGATTCGATCCTGATCGACGAAGCGCGCACCCCGCTGATAATTTCCGGCCCAACCGATGACAAGAGCGACCTTTACGTCTCGGTCGATGCGGTGGTCAAACGCATCGATGCGGTCCATTACGAAGCCGATGAAAAGCAGAAGACCGTTACCCTGACCGAAGACGGCGTCGAATGGGCCGAACGCGAACTCGAAAGTGCCGGGCTGCTCGAAGGGTCGAACTTGTACGACGGGGCCAACGCGATGGTGGTCCACCATCTCGATCAGGCGCTCAAAGCCAATGTCATGTTCAAGCGCGACATCGACTATATCGTCAAAGACGACAAGATCATCATCATCGACGAATTCACCGGGCGCATGATGGATGGCCGCCGCTGGTCGAACGGGCTGCACCAAGCAGTCGAAGCCAAAGAGGGCGTGCGGATCGAGCCGGAAAACCAGACGATGGCCTCGATCACGTTTCAGAACTTTTTCCGCATGTATCCCAAAATTTCCGGCATGACCGGCACGGCGGCGACCGAAGCGGCGGAATTCTTTGACATTTACAAGATGAACGTGGTCTCGATCCCGACCAATGTGCCGGTTATGCGGGTCGATGAAGACGATGAATTCTACAAGAACACCACCGACAAATTCGGTGCCATTGCGCGGCTGATCCGCGAAAAGAACACCAGTGGCCAGCCGGTGCTGGTCGGTACCGTGTCGATTGAAAAATCCGAACTGCTGTCCGAATATCTCAAGGCCGAAGGCGTCAAGCACGCCGTGCTCAATGCCCGGTTCCACGAACAAGAAGCGCATATCGTCGCGCAAGCGGGCGGGCTGGGCGCAGTGACCATTGCCACCAACATGGCCGGGCGCGGCACCGACATCAAACTGGGCGGCAATGCCGAATTCCGCATCGAGGATGAACTGGCCGATCTGCCCCCCGGCCCCGAGCGCGATGCCGCCATCGCGCGGATCGAGGCCGAAGTCGCTGCCGCGCGCGATCAGGTGATCGCCGCCGGGGGCTTGTGCGTGATCGGCACCGAACGCCACGAAAGCCGCCGCATCGACAACCAGTTGCGCGGTCGGTCGGGGCGGCAGGGCGATCCGGGCCTGTCGAAATTCTATCTCTGCCTTGAAGACGATCTGCTGCGCATTTTCGGCCCCGACAATATGTTTGCGCGGATGATGAATTCCAGCCTTGCCGATGGTGAGGCCATTGGTTCGCGCTATTTGTCCAAAGCCATCGAGATCGCGCAGAAAAAGGTCGAAGCGCGCAATTATGACATGCGCAAGCAAGTGGTCGAATACGATGACGTGATGAACGACCAGCGCAAAGTGATCTACGAACAGCGCGCCGATATCATGGATGCCGCAACGGTCGGCGATGTGGTGATCGATATGCGCCGCGAAACGATCAATTCGCTGGTCGGCGATGCCTGCCCGCCGGGGTCTTATCCCGAACAGTGGCAGATCGACGTACTCAAGACCCGCGCCGCCGAAGTGCTGGGGCTGGCAATCCCGATCGATGACTGGATGCACGACGATCATCTTGAACCCGATGTGATCGATGAGCGGATCGCCGCGCTGGCCGATGCGCAGATGGATGCGCGCATCGCCGAAATCGACGCCGAGGCTTGGGCCGGTCTGGAAAAATCGATTCTGCTCGAACGGCTCGATCACCACTGGAAGGAGCATCTGGCGACGCTCGATGCCTTGCGCCAGGTGGTGTTCTTGCGCGCTTATGCGCAAAAGACCCCGATCAACGAATACAAGCAGGAAGCCTTCGGCCTGTTTGAAAAGATGCTCGGCGCGATTCGCGAAGACGTTACGCGCATCCTGATGACCGCCGAATTCCGGATGCAATCGCCCGAAGCGCTGGTCGGGTTCGGCGCTTTGCCCGATCTGCCCGATTTTCTGACCGATCCGGCGCTGCGGTTCAGCCATATCGACCCGCTGACCGGTGAAGACGACGCCCGCCCGATCCCCGGCCCCGCTTCGGCGCTGGGGCTGATGAGCGCCGGAACGATCAGTCAGGCCGAAACCGCAGGCGACCCATGGGCCGGCCAGGGTATCAGCCGCAACGCCGCCTGCCCGTGCGGGTCAGGAAGGAAATACAAGCACTGTCACGGCACAGCGGGATAAGTGCGCTGTCAGGCGCAAAGGCCGACAAAAGCACGCCCCGCTACAGAGGGACTGCGGCTCGCAATAAATCACGCGAAAACAATAACTCTAGAGCGTGATGCGATTCAATCTCATCGCATCACGCTCTAGCGAGTCAGATCGGGGATCAGGTTGAAGTAATACGTCAGCGCCGGTTTGACATTGACCAGCCGGACGCGTTCATTCAGCCCGTGGCTGAAACGTTCATCGCGGCGGGTGAAAGTCGGGCTGGCGTTATAGGCGGGAATGCCAAGTGCGCGGTAGAACATCGAATCCGATGCACCCGATTCTTGCGCCGGGATCACCGCCACATCCTTGCCCCACGCGGCGCGGATGGCCTTTTGCGCGGCAGAGGTGAAATCGGCGCGCAAAGGCGATGCGGGTGAACTGATCGAGCCTTCGGTCACATCGGTGATCTTTACCACATCGCTGGCGACCACCGTTTGCAATTGCGCAAGGATCGCTTCGCGGCTGTGACCCGGAAAAATACGGCAATTAACATTGGCAGTCGCGCGTTGCGGCAGGGCGTTGATCGCGTGCCCCCCGGCCAGCATTGTCGGCACACACGTCGTGCCGACTTTGCCGATCATCGCCGGATCGGCGCGCAAGATTGCCACCGCGCCCGCATCGGCCGGATTGGTGGCAAAGGCGCGCATCGCCGCTGCTTTGGATGGATCAGGCTCAAACGCCGCGGCGTTTTCGAACCATGCTTTGGTGATCGGGTTTTGTTCGGGCGCAAAGTGATAAGCCCCCAGCCTGACCAGCGCGGCGGACAATTGCACAATGGCATTGTCAGCGCGCGGGGCCGAGCTGTGCCCGCCGGGATTGGTCACTTCCAACTGATAGTCGGCATAGGCCTTTTCCGCGCCATCCCACATCCAGTACAAAGGCCGATCGGTGCCATCGGCAAATGTGCCACCACCGCCATCGGCATTGACGACCAGTTCGGCACCCTTGAACTGCTCCGCCAGCGCGGCGCTGGTGGCCATTACAGTTTCTTCGTCGCCCGAAAATGCCACGACGATGGAACGGCGCGGGCGAAACCCGTGCGCGCGCAGATCGATCAGCGCCGATACCAGCATCGCGCCATCATACTTCATATCGGTCGCGCCCCGGCCATAGAGCACGCCGTCTTCGACCACAGGGCCGAACGGATCGCGCACCCAGTCGGCGCGCCGCGCTTCGACCACGTCCATATGCCCTGACAGCACCAGCGGCTTTAGCTTCGGGTCAGACCCGGCCCAGCTTGCCACCAGCGTTACGGTATCGCCGTGCGGCGTAATCACCACATCGCCCGCTGCCCAGCCACCTGCCACCAGCCGGTCGCGGATCAGCACGGCGACATCGCCGGTGCGGTTGCCATCACCGCGTACTGATCGCACCGCAATTGCCTTGACCGCCAGATCGAGCGCCTGCGCGGCTTCGGCAGCGGTCGGTTCGGGCGGGGTGACCGGACGCGCGCTGGCGAGCGGAGCGACGAGCAAGGACAGCGCGAGCGGGACAAGGCGGTGGTTCATGGCGACGATGATCTCCTGTGGTGCACCGACCTGCCGAATTGGGCGGGCAATAGCAACCGCCTTCACCCGATGATTCGCGCGCCAATCCTGCCGATGGCGCGGTTGCAGTGCGCAAAGCGAAATTTATGCAAACCTTTGCGGAAATCGTGGCTGCCAAGGGATGCATTTTTCGCCATTGCACAGCGTTTTATGCATAGGTATGAAACATTTGATAAAATACCATTTACGTCCCAAAAGCGGCACCTCGGCAAGCAGGTGGGACACGCAATAAATGAAACAGTTGCGTTTTTTGCACCTATCTACGCATGTTTCGCACTTGCGCAATGGGCGGCTTGGCACGATACCAAAATTGCCTTTCAGGCATCCTCTCCCAAAACTTTTCAGAGCCGCCCGTTTACGAGCGGCTCTTTTTTTGCCTTTTGTTCGGTATAGCGCATCGTGCAAACACGCGGGTAGCGATGTTTTGCAATAAACGATGCGAAAACAAAGACTTTTAAGGCATATTTCGTTTCAGATTAATCGTACCATGCTTAATCTCATGGCGCGGAGCAAAAAAAGCGCGGTGCCAGCATTTAGAGCATGATGCGAAAAAGTGGGCACCGGTTTTTCGCAAAAAATCATGCGAAAACAGAGGCTCCTAGAGCATGATGCGATTCTTTCTTATCGCATCATGCTCTAGCCGGCACCGCGCCAAAGCATTCGGCCTATTTTTGGCGCTTTACGCCGCCGAAGCGCGCTGGTGCAGCCGGGAGATGGCATCGAGCGAAGACAGCAGAGCGCCTTCCTGCCAGCAGCCGTAATACGAACAATGTTCACCCGCCAGCACGACCCGGCCATCGAGCGACACGAGATTCTGATAATGCGCCGCGCGGCTGGTTTCGGTCCATGTCGCGCAGCAGCCGAGAATCCACGGGATGCGGTTCCACGCCACACTCGCGCCAGACAGGAATTCCGCCTTGTATTCCGCCGGGTGGAACACAGACCCCTGATCGAGCGCTGCAGCGATGCGCTTTTCCGGAGTCAGCCCGGCGAGGCGATATGACCCGATCAGCCCATAAGGATAAGCGCCGAGCACCACCGCCGGGCCATCGCCAAACCAGTTGCCGGTGGGGTAGGAAATCAGGCTGATATCCTGATCGGTGAACGAATGTCCGCCATAGATGGCATAATCGGTTTCCCAGAATCGGCGTTTCATTTCCAGCCCGATCTTGACCGAATTGCTATAGGGAAGCGCGCGGATCGCAGCCTTTTTGGCATCGGACACTTGCACATCAAGCTGGCCAAGCACAGTCGCCGGGATCGTGCAGACCAGCCAGTCAGCGCGGGTCTGACCACTCACGCCGGTCTTGCTGTCAGTCCACGACACGGTCACACCATTGTCATCTTGCGCAATTTTGCTGACGCGGGTGTTGAGCCGAACCAGATGACCGATTTTGGCGGCAAAGCCTTTGCCGATGCGGTCCATCCCGCCTTTGGGCTGGAACATCGTGGTCTGCATGACGTTTTCGGCATAAAAGCCGATCTGCTGCCACACTTTGGTCGACAGCGTATCGGACAATGTGCCGACTTCGCCGGGGATCGGCGCGCCATTGACCCCACCTCCGGGCGCGCGGTCCCAGCCGCGCTGTTCGCCGACTTTGATGCTTTTGGTATAAGCGCGGTTCTTGTCAAGCACGCCCCATTCTTTCATCGCATCGAACAGGCGCGCTTTGTCTTCGGCGGTTACCGCGGTGTCGAGCGCCCCGGCGTTCAGCGATTTGGAGAGCAATTCGGCGACATGGCCTTTGAAATCGGTTGAAATTTCGCGGTAGCGCTGCGGCTTGCCCCCATAGGCGTCTTTGCGATGGACAAAGGCGTTGTGGTTGATCTGCGCAAAATGTTCGAGCTCGACCCCCAGTTCCTTGCAATAATGCAGAACGGTGCGGTGGTGATAGGGAATGCGCCACGGGCCAGGGTTAAGGTAATTGCCCGGCGCGAATTGCACCGTCTGGATCGATCCAAGCTCGGTAATCGTGTCGCCCCCGCGCACCGACCAGTTGCGCCCGCCGGTACGATCCTGAAATTCAAGCACTTGCACTGTGTAACCGGCCTTGGTCAGTTCATAAGCCGCAACCATCCCGGCCAGCCCAGCGCCAAGCACCACCACGCTCGCGCCCGGTTTGGCACCGGTTAGCCGGGGTGGCGCGCTAAACTGGCTGTCGGCGGCGTGGCCCAGAACCGTCATCGCCTGATAGAGCGCCCCTGCCCCGCCCACTTTGCCGATCATGGTCAGCAATTGGCGGCGCGTAGGCGGGGCGAAAAATTCGCGCGAGACCGGGTCTGTCATGACATATCCTTTTTCATCGGGCAGCAACGCCGTGCAGCCGTCAATGGCCGCAATTGCAATCGGGAACCGGCGGATTGGTCGAACCGATGCGGTCAATATCCGCCTCGGTCACCGGATCTTTGTAATCGTTGAAGTGGCCGCGCACATAAGTGATGACCGCCGCAATCTGCGGCTTGGTCAGGATATCGGTAAACCATGGCATCCCGCCACGCCCTTTCAACAGAATGATGATCGGGTAATCCTTGTTGGCCAGATTTTTGTTGCCCGCCAGCGCGGGCACGCGCGCGCCGGTCTCGCCCCCGCCTTTGGCATCGGCCATGTGGCAGGCCGAACAGATCTGTTCAAAGATTTCCTTGCCGCTGTCGGTGCTCGCCGAGTCGGCTCCTGACAATCCGGGATGTTCTTGCGCAAAGCCCGGGGCAGCACCGGTGGAGCCAAGCACCAGACTGGCGATGGCCAGCATCAGGGTGACAAATTTTATCCGCGACATCATTCCCGGTGTTCTCATCCGTTGCGTCGCGCCAGACGAAAGCCCCGACGCGCGAACCACCAAACCATTCGCACTGCCCCTGTCAAGCCATGCTGCCCCAAGGACCGGGCGCGCCTACGCGGTTCAGCGTAGGTGCGGCGCGCGCCTGTTCATGGATAACCGGCGCGGCAAAGAACGCGCGATAAATTCCTATCCCGTATCAGCGCTGGTTGATGGCCAAGCGCTGCTTTCGTCGGTAGTGTCGCGTCGTTACGCCAACCGCAAAGGATGTGTCATGCCTGCCCACCGACTGCTGAAAACCACGTTTGCCGCCGCGCTGGCACTGGCGCTGCTGCCCGCCGCCCCGGCGTGCGCGCAAGTGATCAAATATCAAAGCAACCCCGGCGCGCTGATCCTTGATGGCGCGGAAGTCAAAGCCGGGACCGATCTGTTTTTCCTGTCGGGCCAGCTCGCATCGCCGATCGATCCGAAAGTGACCTTTGCCACCGCCACCTCGATTGCCGATTTTGGCGACACCAAGACTCAGACCATCAGCACCCTGACCAAGATCAAGGCCTTGCTGGAAAGCAAAGGCTATACACTGGGCGATCTGGTCAAGCTGACGCTGTTTGTCGCCGCCGATCCGAAGCTGGGCAAAATGGATTTTGCCGGTGCCAACGAAGGCTTCAAGCAGTTTTTCAAAACCACCGACAATCCGGGCACGGTGGCTCGATCCACGTTTCAGGTGGCCGCACTGGCAGGCCCTTATTTCCTGATCGAGATCGAAGGTATCGCTGCCAAGAAGAAGTAAATTGACCGCGCCGGGCAAGCCCTGCCGACAGGCAAGGGTTTGCCGATGCCGCGCCCCTGGTCTTAACAGTGTTCCAACCTGCCCCTAAGCGCGATCCCCCCATGGGCGGATCAGCGCTTGGCAGGGCTTTGCCGGTAACCCCGTGATCGCACGGCAAGCCCCACCGCAACCCGGTGATGTGCCAGCGGCGACAAGGGACAGGACGCAATGTTCAGCAAGCTTACTATCGCTGGCCTGATGACCCGGCTGAACGTGTTTACGATGCTCGTCAGCATGACCATCGGCGGCGCGTTTCTTTATGCCATTCAGGCGATGGGCGGCAATATCGAGGAAATCGGCCGGGCGCGGCTGCCCAGCGTGATCGCGCTGCAAACCATCGACATTCAGATCACCGAAATGGTGCTGGCCGAATCGCGGTTCCTGCTGAGCGATGATCCGCGCACGCGCGCGCAATTTGCCGATCAGGCGCAAGCCTTGCGGCAGCGCGTGCCGGCGATGTTTGACACGTATAAGCGCTATTTCCGCGATGAGCAGGACCGCATTCGGTTTGAACGCGTAACCACGCTGTGGGCGCGTCTCGACCAGATTTTGGAAAAGCAGCATGGCGAAGAACGCGCCAACAATTTTGCCAGCGCGCGCGCCATTTTCGATGGCGAAGTCGTGCCGGTTTCGACCGACCTTGCCAAAGCGCTCGACAGCGCGCTCGACGATGTCAACGCCGATGCCAAAGACGCTGCCGACAGCGGCACCCGCACCGCGCAAGTCGGGTTGATTCTGGCGATTGTCGCCACGATCCTTGCCACTGGCAGCTCGGTCGGGGTGCTGGTCTTGTCGCGCAAACGGGTGCTGGTGCCTTTGGCGCGGCTGAATCGCGGGTTGGCGCAAATGGCGGGCGGCGATTTTGCCGCAGACATTCCGGGCGCGGGGCACGCCGACGAAATCGGCGCAATCGCTCGGTCAGTCGATGCGATCAAGACCGCTGCCGCCGCGCGCGCCGCAGCCGAAAGCGCCGCGCAAAAGCATGTCGTCGATGCGCTGGGCGAAGCACTGCAGGCAATGGCAGCCGGGCAGATGACGCACCGTATCGATCACCCATTTCCCGCCGAATTCGACCGCTTGCGCGCAATCTTCAACCAGGCGATGGCCGATCTTGACGATCTGATCGGCAAAGTTTCGGGCACGGCGGGCGCGGTGAAATCCGCCTCGGGCGAATTGACATCAGCATCGCAGGATCTGGCGCGGCGCACCGAAGTGCAGGCCACCCGGCTTGAATCGACCGCCAGCGCGATTGCCAGCCTGACCGAAACGGTGCGTGCCACCGCGCGCGGTGCGCTCGATGTCAAATCCGGGGCAGAACTGGCGCAAACGCAAGCCGCCAGCGGCGCGGGCGTGGCCAACGATGCGATGGCGGCGATGGGCGGCATTGCCGGATCGTCGAACCAGATCAGCCAGATTACCGATATGATCGATTCGATTGCGTTTCAGACCAATCTGCTCGCGCTCAATGCCGGGGTAGAGGCGGCGCGCGCGGGCGATGCGGGCAAAGGTTTTGCCGTCGTCGCCAACGAAGTGCGCGCGCTGGCGCAACGTTCGACCGATGCCGCGCGCTCGATCAAGCAATTGATCGCCGATAGCACCGCGCAAGTCGATCTGGGGGTGAAACTGGTGGCCAAAAGCGGCGAGGCGCTGGTGGGCATTGTCGGCAAAGTGACCGAGCTTAAAGCCTTGATCGAAGGCATTTCCGACGCCACCGGCAGCCAAGCCGCCGATCTCGAAGCGCTGAGCGCGAGTGTGCGCGAAATGGAAACGATGACCCAGCACAATGCCGCCATGGTCGAAGAAGTGTCGGGATCGGCGAGCAACCTGCAACAGGAATCGGACAAGATGACCAGCCTGGTGCAACGCTTTGCCGCGTCCACCGGCACCGTCGTCCCGCTGCACCGTGCTGCGCCTGCGACATTGCGGGCCGCTGCGCCACGCCCACCATCCGGCAATCTTGCCATCCGCCCCGTCCCTGCCGCCACGACCGATGACTGGAGCGAGTTTTAACCCGCGCCGTCAGCGGGTGGCGCGGGCTGGTGTGGCTTGGGTGCAGCGGGCAAGCTGCCGGGCCGACAAAGCCCCGCCCTGCCAGCGCCGCACATAGCTTTTTTGCCCGCACCACGCCGATGATGCCGGTGCGGCGGGCTGGCGCGCGGTTGCGGGTTGCGGAGCGGGCGATGCGACAGCGGCCAACGCCGTGCTTGCCGCGATGGTAAAGATTGCGTTTATCATGATGGCAGGAATTGCAGAAATGCCGCACGGTTTCAACAGGGTATGTTGTATCATCGCGGGACTGATCGTGCCGGCAACCGCCGCTGCGCAGGACAGCGCCGGGCCACCCGATCCGGCACCCCTAGCGCCCACGATCACGGTTGATGCCGCGCTGATCGTCGATGCGCTGACCACGCTCGGCACGCGCGAACGGGCCAGCGGCATCGCCGCGCGCGGCAGCGTGGGGGCCACGCTGGATGGTGCGCGGCTGGGCCTGCCCGGGCTGGTCGCCAATGCCACGGTTGCGGCATTCTGGGGTCCGGGGATCAGCGATCCGCTGGGCGATGTGCAAGGCGTGAGCAGCATCGCCGCGCCGCGCATGGTGCGCCCGGTCAATGCCTGGGTGCAATGGTCGGGGCCGCACATCGCGGTCAAGGCCGGGATCATCGACACCAATGCCGATTTTGACGAGCAGAACACCGGCGCGCTGTTTTTGAACGCCTCGGCGGGCATGGGCGCGGAACTGGCTGCCGCCGGGCTCAACGGATCGGGCCAGGCTCCGTTCAGCGCGCTGGGGGTGATTGGCTTTGTCAGTGATAATCACGCCGGGGTGAAATTGCGCGTCGGCGTGTTTGCGGGGCAGAACGGTGATCCTGATAATCCGCAGCGGCTGGTCTGGCGACTGGGCGGCAACGCGGGTGCCATCGTGCTGACCGAAATCGACCGGCAAAAGCCCGGCTGGCGCATCGCGCTCGGCGGCTGGAGCCACACCGCCCCCCTGCCCCGCGTCGATGGCACCGGCACCACGCCCGGCACAAGCGGCCTGTTCGTGACCAGCGAAAAATTGCTCGCCGGACGGCTCGCCAGCAACGACGCCCCCGGCGCATTCCACCTCGACGGTTGGGTGCGCTATGGCCGCGCGTTTGGGCCAGCCGCCGCCATAAGCAGCTACCTCGGTGGCGGACTTGTGGCCTACGATCCCGCACCTATGCTGACCGGCGACACGCTTGGCCTGTCGCTGTCCCGCGCCGCCATGGCCCCAAGCCCAGACACGCCATCCTGCGCCGAAAGCGTAATCGAGGCCAGTTGGCAACACCGCGCCAATGCCCACGTTCTGATCCAGCCCGATCTCCAATGGATCACCCACCCCGGCGCCGACACCACCCGGCCCGATGCGCTGATAATCGGCCTGCGGCTAACGATCCTGCATTAAAGCGTGATGCGAGCCGCAGTCCACCGAAGGTAAAAAGTGGGAACCGGTTTTTTGCAATAAATCACGCAAAAACAATGACTCTAGAGCGGAATGCGCGCCGCCATCCTGGCTCCTGCCCCTGAGGGGAAGGGGTTGGTTTCCAAATGCCATAGCCCTCGCTTCAGGCGGAGGGACAAACGGTATCGAACAGCCCCCGCGATAACCGACCGACCGCAATCAAAACCGCCGCGCCACTGCAAATTCCGCTGCTTCGACCATCGCCGCTTTGGCCGCACCGCCAGGAAAGGCGGCAATCGCATCGATGGCACGCTGGGCATAGTGGCGCGCGCGTTCGCGCGTGGCGTGAACCGCATCGTGCTTGCGGATCAGGCCGATAGCATGGGCCAGATCGGCATCGCCGTTGCGATCCCCGGCGATGGCATCGCGCCAGAACGCACGTTCCGCATCGCTGCCGCGCGCATAAGCCAGAATGACCGGCAGCGTCATTTTGCCTTCCCGGAAATCATCTCCGGCAGTCTTGCCCATTTCGGCGGCGTCGGAGTCATAATCGATGGCATCATCGGCGATCTGGAACGCGATCCCCAAATTGCGGCCATAAGCATCGAGCGCGGCTTCATCGGATTCGGGCCGTTCGGCCACGACTGCGGCAATCCGGCAGGCGGCGGCAAACAGCGCGGCGGTCTTGCCATTGATGATCGCCAGATAGCGTTCTTCGGTGGTTTCGATCTGGCGCTGCGCAACCAGTTGATCGACTTCGCCCTCGGTGATCACCGCCGCCGCGTTCGACAGGATGCGCAACACTTTGATCGAACCATCTTCGACCATCAGTTCAAAGCTGCGGCTGAACAGGAAATCGCCGACCAGCACCGTTGCCGGGTTGCCATAGACAATATTGGCGGTCTGCTTGCCGCGCCGCATGTCCGACCCATCGACCACATCATCGTGCAGCAGCGTGGCGGTGTGGATGAATTCGACCGCCGCTGCCAGCCGGTAATGCCGACTGCCGCCATAGCCCACCAGCGCCGCGCCTGCGAGCGTCAGCATCGGGCGCATCCGCTTGCCCCCGCCCGCGATCAGATGCCCGGCCAGCGCGGGGATCAGCGGAATGCGCGATTGCATCCGATCAAGGATCACCGCATTGACGCTGTTCATGCCTTCGGCAACGAGCGTCATCAGCGGCTGGAGCGAAGGCTGGCCCCGGCGGGGCAAAGGATGGATCGAAGCAGACATCGGAAAAGCGATTGGCCTGTGGGTCTGCTCTTGGCAAGTCACAACTTGCATGGCTATGGGGGCAAAGCGCGTAAACACCCCCGCCGTGCGCCGCTTGCCAACTGGAGACCGCCTTGAACCACGACCCTGTTCTTGACGGCTATCGCCAGAGCATCGACAATATCGACGCGGCGATGATCCATATCCTGGCCGAACGGTTCCGCATCACCAAAGCGGTGGGCGCGTACAAAGCCGAACATGGCCTGCCCCCCAGCGATCCGGCACGCGAAGAACGCCAGATCGCGCGGCTGCGCAACTTGGCCGAAGATGCCCGGCTCGATCCCGAATTTTCCGAAAAATTCCTGCGCTTCATTATCGAAGAAGTGATCCGCCACCATCACCAAGCCCAGGCGCACTGAATTTCGTCCATGCCCTTGACCGATCATCCCCGCTGCCGGAAGATGGGCGGGGAACACAAACGGGGATGGAGCGACGATGGCTTGGCTGATAGCAGGATTGGTGCTGTTTCTGGGCAGCCATTCGGTGCAGATTTTCGCCCCCGCGCTGCGCGCGCGGCTGATCGCGCAATGGGGCGAAGCGCGGTGGAAAGGCCTCTATGCGCTGACCGCCTTTGCCGGACTGGCGCTGATCGGCCACGGCTATGCCACCGTGCACCTCGCCGCGCCGCTTTACCCGCTGCCCCCGCAATGGCGACACTTGGCGTTTCTGCTCATCTGGCTGGGTTTCGTCGGCGTGGTCGCTGCTTATTGGCCGGGCAACCATATCAAGCAGGCAGTGCGCGATCCGATGGTAGCAGGCGTCGGCGCATGGGCACTCGGCCACCTGACTGTCAATGCCACCCCCGCCGCGCTAATCCTGTTCGGCAGCTTCCTCGCCTGGGCCATTGCCGACTTCATCTCGCTGCGCCAACGCGGCCCCGCCAAACCCGCCCCTGCTCCGACCGTGATGAACACCGCGCTGGTGCTGCTGATCGGCACGGCGCTGGCCGCGGTGTTCGCGTTATGGCTGCACTTGCGCCTGATCGGGGTGTCGCCGCTGTCGGGTGCAATGTAGGGTTTGGCGGTGTCGGGTGCGAAAGCGCGCCGGAAGACTTTGCGATTTGAATGAAATTCAAGCGCAATCGTTTGTATTAGAGCATGATGCGAAAAAGTGGGCACCGGTTTTTCGCAATAAATCATGCGAAAACAAAGACTCCTAGAGCATGATGCGAGCCGCAGGCCACCGAAGGTAAAAAGTGGGCACCGGTTTTTACCTTCGGTGGACTGCGGCTCGCAATAAATCACGCGAAAACAAAGACTCTAGAGCGGAATGCGATTCAATCTAATCGCATTCCGCTCTAACGGTATTTTTTGATTTGTCCTAACTACGCAATTCTGCGAACATTTTCTGGTAGATCTTCGAGAGAGGTGTTTATGCTAAAATTGTTCCCAAGCGTTGATAGCCATGCAGGTGCGAAGGGTGCTCTGAAAGCAGGTGTATTCGGCTGCTTGGCGTTCGAGGCAATGCTGGGGTTGGGTCTTATTGTTACCTATTTCCTTGGAATCTCACCAATCGACAAAGCTGCAATAAAACCCGACGAAGCTTTGGCCCAATTCATCGGCGTCCTGCTTGAAGCAGTGATCGTACTTATAGCTCTGCTGCGATTTCGGGCGAACAAAGGACTGATCTGGGGTGGCTTCGTTTTTGCAATTTTCGCTCTCGAATGTTTCGCCAAAATTGTCGGGGGCACCGCGAATGTTGGATGGCTGATTGTCTATATCGCGATCGGGGCATCGCTCATCAACGGTATCCGGGGTGCGTGGGCAATGCGCTATTTAAACCCCGAATTGAACGACACATTTTCATGACAGGAGAGAGGCTACCTTTTTTGCGCCTCATCAAACCCAATGAAACACGGTGACGAATTATGGTGACGCTACCATGCCAAAGCCCCCGGCAAAAGCAGCAATGGCTTACCTGATACATCGCAGCGCAACGCAAAAATCCTGCCAAACCAGCGGGGCAAAAACCGGGCTGCGCTGGTCCAATATCTCCATCACGCCCCATGGTCATGTCGCCATTTCCCCCGGCGCGTGTTGCGTTACCGGGGGGCTCTGCTAAGGCGAGCGCGGGATGGATGATCGCGGTGCTGACATTATCGTGCTGGGCGGGGGGCTCGCTGGCGGGCTGATTGCCCTGGCGCTGGCCAGATTGCGTCCTGAACTGCATGTGATCGTGGTAGAGCGCGGGGATCGGCTGGGCGGCAATCACGTCTGGTCGTTTTTTGCCACCGATTTGCCTGCTGGCGGCACCGCGCTGGTTGAACCGTTGATCGCGGCGCGGTGGGATGATTACGAGGTGCGCTTTCCCGCGCTCCACCGTGTGTTGCGCACGCCCTATCACAGCATGACCAGCGCGCGGCTTGATGAAGCAGTGCGCGCGGCCTTGCCTGCCGATGCAGTGTTGAGCGGCTGCGAGATCGCCGCTGTTGCGGCAGACCGGGTTACGCTGCGCGATGGGCGCACGATTGCCGCCGGCGCGGTGATCGATGCGCGCGGGTCTGCGGGTTTGCCGCATATGGCGGGCGGCTGGCAAAAGTTTCTCGGGCAATTGATCCGCACCACCGTGCCCCACGGGCTGACGCGGCCAATCGTGATGGACGGCACCGTTGCGCAACACGATGGCTATCGCTTTGTCTATTGCCTGCCGTTTTCGGCCCATGAAGTCTTTGTCGAAGATACCTATTATGCCGATGGGCCAGCGGTCGACGCGCCGCTGTTGCGAGACCGCATCGGGGCCTATTGCGCCGCCGCCGGGTGGCAGGTGGCGGAAATTCTGGGTGAGGAAAGCGGCGTTTTGCCCGTCGTCGGCAGTGGTGACTGGGCGGCGTTTCGCAAGTACCACGAAGCGCCGGGCATCGCCCTTGCGGGGGTGCGCGCGGGGCTGTTGCATCCGCTGACCGGCTATTCGTTTCCATCGGCGCTGGCTTTTGCGCTCGATCTGGCGGCGCGCGATGACATGTCGGGCCATGCGCTGGCGGCGTGGAGCCGCGATTGGGCAGAGCGGCACTGGCGCGCGGGCGGGTTCTATCGCATGTTGACCAAAATGCTGTTCGATGCGGCAGAACCCGATTTGCGCTATATTGTGCTGCAACGGTTTTACCGGCTGAACTGCGGGCTGATCGAACGGTTTTACGCCGGGCAATCGACACTGGCCGACCGCTTGCGCGTGCTGACCGGCAAACCGCCCGTGCCATTTTTTACGGCCATCGGCACCGTACTGGGCAATCCGCCGCTCAATTCCTTGACCTTGCCCGAACCTCGGGCTTGAACACGCAGGTGAAGTTCGCTCCTGCATCGCACTAGGATTAAACTACTGATATTGCGATGCTTTTCTCCACTAAAAGCCCCCTCCTCTTCAGGGGAGGGGGTTGGGGGTGGGGCCTATCGGCTTGGTGAGAATCTAGAGCATGATGCGAAAAAGTGGGCACCGGTTTTTCGCAAAAAATCACGCGAAAACAAAGACTCCTAGAGCATGATGCGATTCTTTCTT
>CAINGT010000103.1 GCA_903848655.1 uncultured Sphingomonadales bacterium | reverse complement strand
GCGAAAGCGCGTAAGGGGAAAAGTCCAGGTCCTCCCCCGTTGGGGGAGGTGGCAGCCCGCAGGGCTGACGGAGGGGGTGCAACGTCTCGAAACCGCACCACATTCCTATCCTTTGCGCCCCCTCCGTCAGCGCTTTGCGCTGCCACCTCCCCCAGAGGGGGAGGAGCGAGAGTGCGGATGCGATAGTCCTCCCCTAAAGGGGAGGGGGCATCTAGTCGGCGATGTCCACGCGGTCGCCGATATAGCGCAAGCGGAACACCGGGGCGGGGGTGCCGCCGAATTGCTGGCGCACGAGCGCGGGGTGGTCGGTCAGCGTGCGTCCGGCCATCCCCCAATAGTCGATAAAGCTCCATACATCGTCTTCGCCGGTGACCCACCAGCTATAGCTTTGGGTCGGCTCGCCCGCCGGGTTGGCGGCGACAAGGCCCGATCCGTTGACCGGGTGCCACGGGCCGGTCAACCGGTCGGCTACCGCGCCATAGAGGCCGTTTGGCCCGGCGGGGGTGTCGGGGGCGAACGTATGGCGCTGGGTTGACCAGAACAGGTAATAGCGCCCGTCGCGATGCACCACGCAGGGGCGTTCCAACTCGTTGTTGACGCCAATGGCTTCGATCAGCGGATCGCCGAGCACCCAGCCCGCTGCGCCGCGCGTGGCAATGCCGATCACGCCGTTGTGCGGATCATTGTTCCATCCCGCGCTGGCGGTGAACACGATATGGGCAAGGCCGGTGACGGGGTCGCGGAACCATGCCGGATCGCGAAATGCCTTGATCGTGCCGGGCTGGGGATGCGCGATTTCTTGCCGATCAAGCAGATAGCGCACCCCGTCGGCGGCCACCACTTCGCGCGGGGCCTGCCAGTCGGTCAGGCCATCATCGGCCAACCGGGCTTGCGCGGCATAGAGCCGTTGTTCGAACGAGGGCGGGCCATCGCGCCGCCCGGCCACAGTATAGAACAGCGTAACAGTTGCGCCGTCAGCGTTAAGCATCGCACTGCCGGCCCATTCGCGCTGCCCGGGGTTCAGTCCATCGGGCAGCGCCGGGCCGTGGTCGCGCCAGCCATCGTCGCCATGCGACAGCAGGCGAATGCGCGCGAGGCCATGGCGCTCTGCCGGATCGGGCAAGGCCGGGGCGCCGAGGAAAAACCACCACGTCCGCCCCCGATGGACCACGGTTGCGCCCGTGTCGTGCGCCAGCGGCCAGCAATCCCACAGATCGATCCCCGGCAGAATCGGCGCGGCATCGGCGGCAGTGATCGGCGGCAGAGACGGGATCGGGTCAAACGCGCGCGGTGCCCAGCGTGACGCACCGAAATTGGCAATCGAGGGATCGGTCATGGATAAACAGCAATCTTCATTCAGGTTTCAGGGTGCAGCGGTGCAAAACGCGGACCGCCCGCGCGCACGCAGTGGAATAGGGCGACGCTTTCGGCGCGCAGCGGCGGCAGCGGCAGGCCGACATGCGCGAGCCAGTCGGCGGTGAATGGCACTGGCGCGGCGTCAGGGCCGGACCAGACCGTCGGCAGCGGTGGCAGATGCCCCGCCAAGCCCCCGGCGATGCCCAGCAGACACACGCTGATATCGCCTGCGCCCGCCACAAACGGCAAAGGCAGCGGGCGCGGACGGCGGTCGAGCGGCGGCGCGGTGCGGATCACCCACAGCAGTAGCCCGGCATCGAGGCTGCCTTGCGCCTGCCACACCAATCCGTCGCCGCCTTGGCCCAGCCACACCTGGCCATGATGCGCCAGATCGCGCGCGCGGCGGGCAAATGCGACCCATTGCGCCAGTTCCGCATGGGATTCGGGTGCCAGCGCGGCGGGATCAAGCTCCACTCCGAAATGCCCGGTGCTGGCGATGGCGGCGCGAAACGCCATTGACTGGCTGCGCCCGGTGGCGTGGGCCGGGCTGGCCCCGACATGGCTGCCCATCATTTCGGGTGGCAAAAACGCCAGAAAGCCGCGCTGCATTGCCACCCGGCTGACCGCGTCGATGGTATCACTGGTCCAGAAGCGGTGAACATAGGGCACCATCCCGGCATCGCTGCGCCCGCCGCCGCCCGCGCACGATTCGATTTCGACCGCCGGATGCGCCGCGCGCAATCGCGCGAGCAAATCATACGTGCCGCGCACGTGCGCCGCGCCACTCGGCGGCACCAGATCGCGGTTGTGATCCCATTTGAGATAGCCGATGGGAGCCGCGCGCAGCACGCTGTCGAGCGCGGCGAACAGATAGTCGCGCACATCGGCGCGCGCCATGTCGAGCACCAGTTGCCCGCGCGCGGTCAGGCGCGGGTGCCCGGCGTGGTGCAGTGCCCATTCGGGATGCGCGCGGTACAAGTCGCTGTCGGGGTTGACCATTTCGGGTTCGACCCACAGCCCGAATTCCATCCCCAGATCGCGCACCGCGTGCGCCAGCGGGGCAAGGCCGTGGGGGTACTTGACCGGATCGGGGATCCAGTCGCCCAGCCCGGCGCTGTCATCGCCGCGCCCTTTGAACCAGCCATCGTCGAGCACGAAGCGTTCGACGCCGATTGCCGCCGCCGCTTGCGCCAGCGCCACGATGCGCGTGGCATCGTGGTCGAAATAGCACGCTTCCCAACTGTTCAGGTGCACTTTGCGTGGCGCCATCGCGCCGCCCGGCCAGCACTGCATCGCGCGCACGAGCGCGTGTTGCACGGCCATCGCGCCGTTGCGCCCGGCGCGGCTGAAGCCCAGCAGCGCAACGGGCGCGGCCCAGCTTTGCCCCGGCGCCAGCGCGATTTCGCCCGGTTGCAGCCCCGCGCCCGCGCTCAGGATGTGATAGCCTTCATCGTCGCGTTCAACTGCGATGCGCGTATCGCCCGACCAGCACAGTTGCACCGCCAGCACGTCGCCCGAATGCCACCCCGCGCCATCGCCCAGCACATAGACCCCCGGCGCGCCGCCATGGCCGGAAATCCCGCGCCGGGTTTCGCGCAACCAGCCGTGTGCGGGCAGCGGCTCATCGGCTTCGACCAGTTCGGCATTGTGCCGCCCGCGCCACGATATCAGCCGCGCGGCTTGCGGTGGCAGCGGGATCAGCACGCTCGCCAGCCAGTCGAGCGTGACCGCGGCGGTGCCGGTATTGGTCACCTCCGCGCCGCAGTGCCAGCCCGCGCCGCTGGTGTGCCACGTCTGCACGAGTTCGATCCCCGCCAGCGCATCGCGGCAGGTGATCCGCACGTGCGCATCATCGCCGCTGATGTCCGCGTCGGTCCACGCCAGCACCACGCGCTTGCCCGCCCGGCTCACGCCGATCACCTCCGGCCCGAACCAGCCGGTGCCCGCCACCGGCGCGGTGGAAAGCGGACAGTCGCGGTCGAGTGAAAACGATGCGGCGGTGCGCGTTGCCGCCAGCAGCGGCGGCGCGCCGGGAACGATACGCGCGCCGCAATGGTGCCAGCGCGGCGCACCATCGGCGACCGGTTCGACCACCAGACTGCCTTCGCCTGCCGCCAAGACCACCAGTCCTGTCATGCGGCAGCCGGCTCTGCGGTTGCGGGGCGCGCGCGGCCTTCTTCCACCCACGCCACTGCGATGCCGCCCGCGATCAGGCACAGTCCGCACAGGCGCAACATATTGCGCGGATCATCGCCGAGCAGCCGGTGATAGACATCAAAGCCAATCGTTACCACGCCTAGATCGAGCCGGCTCATCACCACCGCGAACAGCAGCATCGGCAGCACGATCATCATGTTGAAAATGCCCATATAGACCCCGGTGCGCGCGGGCGGGATCGCGCTGGTCAGGATGGTATACGGATTGCCCATAATGCTGCCCCACGCCAACCCGACTCCGATGGCTGGCACGAACAGCAAGGCTTTGTCGTGCACGTGTGGCAGCGCGATCATCCCCACCCCGCCCAGTGTCAGCGCCAGCGCATGGAGCGGCCCGGGGCCAATCCGCCGCGCCAAAGGCACCATCGCAAACGCCCCGATAAACGCCACCGCGTTGTAAAATGCCGCGACCACGCCATTGGTCAGCACCGCGCTGTGGAAAGCAGAGGTCTGCGCATCGCTGGTGTGATAGATCGTGCGCGCCAGCGAATAGACCGCATATGTCCAATAGCCCGACATGCCGAACCATTGAAACAGGCTCATCACCCCCAATTTGCGCATGGCGCGCGGCATTGTGCGGATCGCGCTGACAATTTCCAGCAGCGTTGCGCCGAACCCGGCGGGGCGGGCAAGGATTTCGGCGCGTTCATCGCGCGTCAGCGGCAATTCGGGCACGCGCCAGATCGACCACAAGATCGTGGTCAGCGACAGCACCGCGCCAATCGAGAACACCACGCGCACGGTATAGGGGATGTTATGCTCATCGACCCAGTCCTGATTCATCCCGAACCAGACGAGCAGCGCCGGGGTCAGAAACGCCAGCATTTGCGCAAGGCCGGTAAACGCGCTTTGCGTCAAAAACCCGAACTGGCGCTGCGATGGATTGAGCCGATCCGACACATAGGCGCGATAAGGCTCCATCGTGATATTGTTGCCCGCATCGAGCAGCCACAGCAGCGAGGCCGCCATCAGAAGCGATGATGACAGCGGCATCACCGCCAGCCCCACGCAACACAGCACCGCGCCAATCAGGAAATAGGGCGTGCGCCGCCCCCAGCGCCCGGTGGTCCGATCACTCAACGCGCCGATCAGCGGCTGGATCAGCAGCCCAGTCATCGGCCCGGCCAGCTGAAGCAGCGGCAACTGGCTCTCATTCGCGCCAAGATAGCTGTAGATCGGGGCCATATTGCCCTGTTGCAGCCCGAAGCTGAATTGCAGGCCTAAAAAGCCCAAGTTCATTTCGAGAATGCGGCCAAGCGACAGGCGCGGGCGATGCACAGGCACGATACGTCTCCCCAATGGGGCGTTGTCGGCCCTCGTGCGCGGGTCTTGTCACACCGCGCGCACCATTGCAACAATCGTTTGCAATAAGTGGTAAGCGAAGCGTCCTTGCGGCGCGCAAGGCTGGTCAGCGGGTAAAGTTCGTGCCGCTTTGCGCCTTTTCGATCAACAGGCGCGCGGGTTCGATCCCCTGTTCGCGCAAGCCTGCAACAATCTGCGGCAGGCCGACGGTATCGGCCCAGAACATCGGCCCGCCAGTAAAGACCGGCCAGTTGTAGCCGAGGATACACGCGACATCGATATCGCTGGCGCGGATGGCAATGCCTTCTTCCAGCACTTTGGCCCCTTCGTTGACCACGGGGTAGAGCAAGCGCGCCACCACGTCATCGGCGTCGGGCGAAATGGGCGCATTGATCCCGTGCAAGGCCGCGATTTCGGCGATCACTTGGGCTGCGACCGGCGATGGCGTGGGTCTGCGCTGATCGTCATAGTCGTAATAGCCGCCGTTCTGCTTTTGCCCCAGCCGCCCCAGCGCCACCAGATCGCCGCGCACCGAACGTTCGGTCGATCCACGCCCGATGACATCCAGCCCGACCAGATCGAGCATCTGGAACGGACCCATGGCAAAACCATAGGCGGTGATCGCGGCATCGACCGCCTGCGGGCTGGCCCCGCGCAAGATCAGCGCATCAGCGGCGCGCCCGCGCACCGTCATCACCCGGTTGGCGATAAAGCCGTGGCACACGCGCGCCAGCACCGGCACTTTGCCGATCACTTTGGCCAGATTCATCGCAGTTGCAATCACTTCAGGCGCGGTGCGCGCGCCGCGCACCACTTCGAGCAGCCGCATGACATTGGCGGGCGAAAAGAAGTGCAGCCCGACCACCGCTTCGGGGCGGCTGGTGACGGCGGCAATCGCATCGATATCAAGGTATGACGTATTGGTGGCAAGGATCGCGCCGGGCTTGGCGACAGTATCGAGCCGGGCAAAAATATCCTGTTTGACCGCCATGTCTTCAAACACCGCCTCGATCACCAGATCGGCCCCGGCCAGCGCATCGAGGGTCAGCGCTGGCGCAATCAGCGCCATCCGCGCTTCGACTTGCGCGCTGGTCATCCGGCCTTTGGCGGCGCTGGTTTCATAATTGCGGCGGATGACACCGATCCCGCGATCGAGCGCGGCTTGCGTCATTTCCACCAATGTCACCGAAATTCCGGCGTTGAGGAAATTCATCGTAATGCCGCCGCCCATCGTGCCCGCGCCGATCACGCCGACCGTCGTGATCGGCAGCGTCGCGGTCGATTTGGGCAGATCGGGGACTTTGGCGCTTTCGCGCTCGGCAAAGAAATAATGGCGCTGCGCCGCGCTTTCGGTGCTGACGACCAGTTCGCGGAACAGTTCGCGCTCGCGCGCTACGCCCTGATCGAACGGCAGCGTGACCGCCGCTTCAACCGCTTTGACAATGGCTTCGGGGGCCTTGAACCCGCGAAACGCACGCGCATTGGCCTTGCGGAAATCGGCGAACAGTTCGGGTTGCGCGCGCGCGGGTGCGATCTTGTCCTCGCGATCACGCACCCGGCGCAGCGGTTCGCCCGCAGCCAGCACGCTGTGCGCATAAGCGATGGCATCGGCGCGCAAGCTGTCTTCCCCGGCCAGTGCGTCGATCATGCCAAGCTCGAGCGCTTTGCGCGCGGGCACCGGGGTGCCTTTGGTCATGATCTCGAGCGCGATTTGCGGCCCGACCACGCGCGGCAGCCGTTGCGTGCCGCCCGCGCCGGGCAACAGCCCGAGATGGACTTCGGGCAGGCCGACTTTGGCCGATGGCACGGCGATGCGGTAATGGCAGACCAGCGACAGTTCAAACCCGCCGCCCAGCGCCGTGCCATGGATCGCGGCGATCACCGGCTTGGCGCTGGCTTCGATGCTGTCGAGCACGGTCAGCAGCGTCGGTTCGACCGGCGGCTTGCCGAATTCGGTAATATCGGCCCCGGCAAAAAACGTGCGCCCGCCGCAGATCAGCACGACGGCTTTGACCGTATCATCGGCGGCAAAGGCAGCGAACCCGTCGGCGAGCGCGCGGCGGACGTGGAGGCCAAGCGCATTGACCGGCGGCGAATCGAGCGTGAGCACGCCGATACCATCTTCAATCGTGCTGGTTGATATCGCTGCCATGGCTTTATTCCTTTGATTTTATGATTATATTTGCGCTGATCGTGATCGTCGGGCGCTATTTGCCCGAAAACTGCGGCTTGCGCTTTTCAAGAAACGCGGTCACGCCTTCGGTGAAATCGGCGCTGCGCCCGGCCAGCCGCTGGTACAGCCGTTCGCCGGTCAGCACGGTTTCCAGCGTGTCATCGAGCGCGGCCCAGGCCTGATGCTTGATATAGCCGAGCGCGCGTGGGCCACTGGCCAGTTCGCGCGCAATCGCCATCGCGGTGTCTTCGACGGCTTCATCGGGCACGAGTTCGGTAATCAAGCCCCAATCGAGCGCCTGCGCGCCGCTGATGCGTTTGCCGCGCAACATCACATCCATCGCGCGCACCCGCCCGATGGCGCGCGCCAGCAAGTATGATGACCCGCCATCGGGCAGCAGCCCCACATGGCGGAATGCGAGAAAGAAATAACCGCTTTCGCCGCACACGATCACATCGCCCGATAGCGCCAGCCCGCAACCAAACCCGGCCGCCGCGCCGCGCACCGCAGTCACGACCGGCAGGTCCATCGATTTGATTGCGATGATTACCGGGTTGAGAATGCGTTCAAGCAGCGCGCCGATATCGCGATCCGGGTTTGTCAGCGATTGCGCTGCCGACTCCAGATTGGCCCCCGAACAGAACGAGCGGCCTTCGCCGGTCAGCACGATGGCGCGCGCCTCCCGCTGGGCGCGGCCAAGCGCGTCGAGCAGTTCGGTGCTCATCGTTTCGTTTGATGCGTTGAGCGTGGCCGGATCGTTTAGCGCGATCCGCGCAACCGCATCGCTGACCGCATAGGTGATGTAACGATAATCCATGCCCGCTCCCGCGCCGCCGCTGCCTTGCGCAGGATCGACTCGAGCATCACAATGTCGGATTTTTCGCAAAGATCAACCGGGTGCGGGCAAGCACCCGTCGATCAGGCGGTCATTGATCGAGCAGCAGCGCGGCAATTTCCAGTTCTGCCGCCGGTTCGGGCAGCAGCGTCTGAGAAAAACGGGTGACGGTGATTTCCGCGATCAGCGCGCGTGGCACGCTGATCGCGTCATCGGCGATGGCCAATGTCAGCGCTTCGGCATCGGCAACTGCGGCCAGACCCGCAAAGCGCAGCACCAGCGTGTGCCGCGCGCCGCTGAATGTCGCGCTGGTCCACTGGGTTTCGGTATGGCGCACCAGCCGCGCAAGCGGCCCGGCGCGGTCGAACAGTGCCAGCGCCAGCCGCTGGCCCGATGTCACGCGCACGCGGTTGCCGATCTGGCGGACCAGTGGGCGATGGGGTTCTGCATGGTGCCGCGCAGGAGTGCTCTGCTGATTTTTGTTCATGAAATGTTCCCCAAACGAGTCGGACAATGTGGCTGTCTTGGCTTGGTCCCGACCGGACTTTGGATCGCGCTGATCGGCATTGCGCACTGGTCGCTGCGGCGGCAGGCCAATGCGGGCGGCCAGATCGGTCAGGCGCTGGGGGATCGGCATGGAGAATTTCCTTTCGATTCGGCGTAAGATATTTCTCACATTGACAGGAAAATTCTTCCAGTCTAGGAGATATCCTGCGAATTTGGGGTAAGGAATCGCCAACCATGTTGCGCTTGTCATGATCGTGCCCGCCGCTGATGACGCCGATGCGCGCGCCCGGCTGCTGTCACTCGCGCGTGCACGCGGGGTCAGCCTTGCGGCGCTTTCGGCGATGCTTGATCGCAATGCCGCCTATTTGCAGCAATTCGTGCGCAAGGGTTCACCGCGCAAGCTGGAAGAAAACGACCGCCGGGTGCTGGCGATGTTTTTTGGCGTGGATGAGGCCGAATTGGGCGCGCGCCCGGCGGCGGGGGTGGCCACGGTTCAGCCGAGTGGAGGAATGGCCAGCCGCACCGGCAATCGGATGCGCGCTGCCGAATGGATCGATATTCCCCGGCTCGCGCTGGGCGCATCGGCGGGGCCGGGGGCATTGGCCGACGGCGAGGTCGAATCCGGGCGACTGCGGTTCAGCCAGCGCTGGTTGCGCAAACTGGGGCTTGATCCGGCGCATCTGTCGGTGATCGAAGTCGCGGGCGATTCGATGGAGCCGAACTTGCACGATGGCGACGAGATTCTGGTCGACCGGTCGGCGCGCGCGGGCCGCGATGGGGTACATGTCGTGCGGATCGACGATGTGCTGCTGGTCAAGCGGCTGGAACAAGGCCCTGGCGGCACGTGGCGCGTAATCAGCGACAACCCCGCCTATCCTGGCTCCACTCGGGCCCATGCCGAAGTCGAGATCATCGGGCGGGTGGTGTGGAAGGGCGGAAAAGTCTGAAAGGCTTGTGTTTGGCACGGGGCGGCATCATTTAACGGCTGATGACCGAAACCGCCACAACCCCTCCCGCACCGCCGCTGAAAGTGGCGATCATCCCGGTTACGCCATTGCAGCAGAACTGCACACTGGTGTGGTGCACCCGCACGATGCGCGGGGCCTTTATCGATGCCGGGGGGGATCTGCCTCTGTTGCGTCAGGCTGCGGCCAAGACCGGGGTTGTGATTGAAAAGCTGCTCGTCACGCATGGCCATATCGACCATTGCGGCGGTACCGCCGTGTTCGCGCGCGAACTGGGCGTGCCGATCGAAGGACCGCACCCTGCGGACCGCTATTGGCTTGACAAACTCGGTGCCGATGGCGCGCGTTATGGCATTGCTGGCGAAGCCTTTGTGCCCGACCGCTGGCTGGCCGATGGCGATCAGGTCACGCTGGGTGATTGCACACTCGATGTGATCCACTGCCCCGGTCACACGCCGGGGCACGTGGTGTTTTTCCATCGACCATCGAAATTCGCCATCGTCGGCGACGTGCTGTTCCAAGGCTCGATCGGGCGCACCGACTTTCCGCGGGGAAATCATCAGGATCTCATCGATTCTATCACGCGCAAGCTGTGGCCGCTGGGCCACGACGTGACGTTTGTGCCCGGTCACGGCCCGGTCAGCACTTTCGGGCGCGAACGGCAGAGCAACGACTACGTCAGCGATGCTGCGTTGGCGTAATCCGCAATCAATGATCGATGGCAATCGTGATCGCCCAGACAGCCAGCCCGAGCAAAGTCAGCATTGTTGTCAACGTGCCGACCATGCGCCCTTTGACCAACGCGCCGCCATCCATGCCCACGCCATGCGCCACCCGGCCCAGCGCATAAAGCCCGGCGATCACGGCCAGATAGATATTGCCGGGGCGCGCCGCTTCGACCAGCGCGATCAGCACGAGCACAATCGGCGTGTTTTCGATGAAATTGGCCTGGGCGCGCATCCGCCGGGTCAGATCGGCATCGCCGCCATCGCCAATCGAGATCTTTTTGGCTTGGCGCACCGCGCCGATTCGCATCGACAGCCACAGATTGATGATCGCTGCCGCTGCCGCGGCCGCCAGACTGATCGGTAGATACATGGCTTTCCTGCTCCCGTTGATGCGTCACCGACAGGTGGCGGCGCGCCTGCGGGGAGTGTTAGCCCAGCGCCGCTTGCAAATCATCCGGAATTGCGTATAGGCCCCGCTTCGCCCGCGAACGACGGCTTTCGCCCGGCACGACGATGCTTTTCCGGTTTTCCGCGCCAGCGGTTGTCCGGGGTTGTGCGCCGTGCCACTATTGCCTATCGACCGCGTGTCCAACGACTTTTGATATAGCAGGAACAGGTGCCGCAATGGCCGTCCCAAAGCGTAAAACTTCGCCGTCCCGTCGTGGCATGCGCCGCAGCCATGATGCGCTGCAGGTGGATGCATTCCACGAATGTTCAAATTGTGGCGAACTGAAACGGCCGCATAATCTGTGCAATGCTTGCGGGCACTACAATGGCCGCGCCGTGCTTGGCAGCGCCGTCTGACAGCGCGTTGATCTGTCCGGCCGCGTAGTGTTCGGCTGGCTGCAGACCGACTGACGTTTCCACTGGCGATAAACGCGTTGTACCATTGCCCGGTAGTCGAGGCAGGTGCGCGAAGCAGACGCCCAGAATCAAACGACCAGAACCAGACGCCCACGGGGAGACTACCACGCCATGATGTTGCCGCGTATCGCCGTTGACGCGATGGGTGGCGATGAAGGTGTGCGTGTCATGGTGGCGGGTGCGGCACTGGCCCATGCGCGCAACCCTCGGCTCAATTTTCTGATGGTGGGCGATCAGGCCCAGGTGCTGGCGGCGATGTCCGCCCATCGCGGGCTGGCGGCGCAGTGCGAAATCCGCCATGCCGACGATGTCGTGACGGGCGAAGAGCGGCCGACGCAGGCGTTGCGCCGCGCGCGCACCACATCAATGGGGCTGGCCATAGACGCGGTCAAACAGGGCGACGCGGGCGCTGCGGTCAGCGCCGGCAATACCGGCGCGCTGATGGCGATGGCCAAGCTGGCACTGCGCACGTTGCCGGGGATCGACCGTCCGGCGCTGGCGGCACTGGTGCCGACTCTGGGCGATCATGATCTGGTTATGCTGGATCTGGGTGCCAATACCGCCTGCGATGCGCGCAATCTGGTGCAATTTGCGATCATGGGCGCGGCTTATGCGCGGATCGTCAATGGCCTTGGCAGTCCGCGCGTGCGGCTGCTCAACATTGGCAGCGAAGATAACAAAGGCACAGGTGATCTGCGCGATGCTGCGGCCCAGCTCAAAGCGGTCGCCAGCGCGCTGGCGTTCAGCTTCGACGGATTTATCGAGGCCGACAAAGTCAGCCGGGGTGATGTCGATGTGGTCGTGACCGATGGCTTTTCCGGCAATATCGCGATCAAGGCGATGGAGGGTGCGGCCCGCTTTGTCACCGATCTGCTCCGCCGCAGTTTCAGCAGTTCGTTGCGGTCGAAATTCGGCTTTCTGATTTCGCGCCCGGCGACCGAATTGCTGCGGCACCATCTCGATCCCGATAACCACAATGGCGCGCTGTTCGTCGGGCTGAACGGCATCGTCGTCAAAAGCCACGGCGGGGCATCGGCGCGCGGCGTGGCGCATGCCATCGAGATTGCCGCCCGACTGCTGGAGGACAATCTGACGACGCGCATTGCCGCCGATCTTGCCGATCTGGGCACCGTCGGGATGCCCGTGCCGGAGCAGCGCGCATGACCCGTCCGGTGTTGCGCGCGGTGATCCGAGGCAGCGGTTCGGCGCTGCCAGAACGGTGCGTGACCAATGCCGAACTGGCTACACAGGTCGATACCACCGACGCGTGGATTGTCGAGCGCACCGGTATTCGCGCGCGCCATATCGCCGGGGATGGCGAAACCACCAGCTCGCTGGCAACGCTCGCCGCGCGGCGCGCGCTTGCAGCGGCGGGGATCGATGCGGCGGCAATCGACTGTATCATCCTGGCGACGGCCACCCCCGACCAGACATTTCCCGCCACCGCCACGATTGTTCAGCACAATCTGGGCGCGCACGGGGGCATTGCGTTCGATGTGGCGGCGGTCTGTTCGGGGTTTCTCTATGCGCTGACCACCGCCGATGCGCTGCTGCGCGGGGGCAATGCGCGGCGTGCGCTGGTAATCGGCGCGGAAACATTCAGCCGCATTCTCGACTGGCAGGATCGCACGACGTGCGTGCTGTTCGGCGATGGCGCGGGGGCAGTCGTGCTCGAAGCGGTCGAAGTCGATCCCGCTGACCCGGCTGCGCCTGGCATCATCGCCAGCCGGCTCCACGCCGATGGGGCCTATAACGATATGCTCTATGTCGATGGCGGGCCTTCGACCACGCAGACCGTGGGCAAGCTGCGGATGAAGGGGCGTGAAGTGTTCCGCCACGCGGTGACCAATCTGGCCAGCGTGCTCGAAGAAGTACTTGCCGATGCGGGCCTCGTCGCAGGTGACATCGACTGGGTGGTACCGCATCAGGCCAATCTGCGCATTCTGGATGCCACCGCGCGCAAATTGGCGCTGCCGCCGGAAAAAGTGATCGTAACGGTCGATCACCATGCCAATACCAGCGCCGCCTCGGTGCCGCTCGCGTTTGATGAAGCGGTGCGCGACGGGCGGATCAAGCCGGGCGATCTGGTGGTGTTTGAAGCAATGGGCGGCGGGTTTACCTGGGGTGCCGCACTGGTGCGGATTTAGATTTCGCCGGTAACCTGTTGCACATGGCCGAAAAGCCGCTAACCTGCGGCGCAATCAAGCGGCTGGTTGCGGGAAGATGGGGGATTTGCAGATGCGTTCACTGGGCACTTTGACGCGGGCTGACCTTGCGGAAAGTATCAATCGCCGTGTCGGGCTGTCGCGTGTCGAATCGCTCGATCTGGTGGAATCGATTCTGGCGCATGTCTGCGACGCGCTGGCAGACGGCGAAAATGTCAAAATTTCGGGCTTTGGCACGTTTTTGCTGCGCGACAAGGCCGAGCGTGTGGGCCGCAATCCCAAGACCGGGATCGAAGTCCCGATCACCTCGCGCCGGGTGCTGACGTTTCGCGCCAGCCAGATGCTGAAGGATCGCATCTGCAACGCCGATTGATGCAGGCCGGATGAACGGCACGGTCCCTCCATCGCGCAAGGGCAAGGCGGTGCCCAGCGGGCGGCAGATCAGCCCGGCAAGCCCGGTGATTGATCCGGATGATCTGTTTGGCGATGGCAAAATGGCCGGGGCCTTGCGCACGATTGGCGAAGTCGCGCGCGCGCTCGGGATGCGCCAGCACGTCCTGCGCTATTGGGAAGACCATTTTCCGATGTTGCGCCCGCTGGTGCGCGCGGGTGGACGGCGCTATTACCGGCCCGAAGACATCGCATTGCTGGTCGAAATCGACCGGCTGGTCCATCGCGAAGGCTTTACGTTGCGCGGCGCGCGCCAGGCGCTGATGCGCCCGCCGGTCAAACGGGTGCCGCCATCACCGCCCCGCGCTGCGGCCACGCCTTTGCTGGCAGCGATGGAGGCAGCACCCGAAGTGGCGCTGATCGCGGCGGTCGCGACGCTGCGTCAGCAGATGGAGGCGATCCGCGACCGGCTGGCCGACGCTTTGGCGCACGACCAGAGCGCGCTGCGACGGGATTGATTCGCATCCCACTTTTTCGCATCACGCTCTAGTCAAGCAATTCCGGCCCGAGCGTCGGGTCAAGATCGCGCGGGCGGGTCAGCGCGATCAGCCTAGCGCAGCCCGGATCGAGATCGGCCCAGCGGTCGATGGCGCATTCGAGCAGCGCAAATGTCGCGGTCGGAAACTTGGCTTCGACCATCGCGCGCAAAGGGCAGGCGGGGGTTTGTGGCACGAGGTCAAAGATCAGGTCTTCCAGCCCCGGATTGTGCCCGACCATCATGAGTGCGGCGGTTTGATCCGGCATATCGCGCACAACATCGGCCAGCATCGCCGAACTGGCGAGGTAAATCCGCCGGTCCCATTCGACCGCCACCGCGCTATCCCAGTGCTGGCTGGCGATTTCAATGGTTTCGGCCACGCGTACTGCGGGTGAAGCGATGATACGGTCGAACTGCCGCGCCAGCGCGCCGATATGCGCGCCCATGGCGGCCGCGCCGCGAATCCCGCGCCCATTCAGCGGACGGTCGAAATCGCGCGCATGAGCGTCGGACCAGTCAGACTTGGCATGGCGAAACAGGGCGAGCGTTTTCACGCAGGGTTTCCGGCAGGGCTTGAGGCGGTCGCGTCTGCGCCAGAAACACTGCCCGCGATAGTTTGTAAAGCCGCATCGAGCGTCAGCCGCCGCACCGGGGTTCCCGCCGGAAACGCGCTGAGCAGGCGCGAGGGAAATGCCGCCGACAGCACCACGAATGTGCCGCGATCTTCGCCCGAGCGGATCAGCCGTCCAAACGCTTGCGCCAGCCGCGCGCGGATGATTGCGTCATCGTGCACTTGCCCGCCGCCCGCCAGCCGCCGCGCGCGGTGCAGGATCGACGGTTTGGGCCAGGGCACTTGCTCCATTACCACCAGCCGCAGCGAATCGCCCGGCACATCGACTCCGTCGCGCAAGGCGTCGGTGCCGATCAGCGAGGCGCGCGGTTCATCGCGAAAAATATCGACCAATGTCCCGGTGTCGATCGGATCGACATGTTGGGCGTACAGCGGCAGGCCGACGCGCGCGAGCCGGTCAACGATCCGCCCGTGCACTGCGCGCAACCGCCGGATTGCGGTAAACAGCCCCAACGCGCCGCCGCCCGCCGCCTCGATCAGCCGGGCATAAGCTGCCGCCAGCGCGCCGATATCGCCGCGCGGCACATCGGTCACGATCAGCACTTGCGCTTGCGCGGCATAATCGAACGGGCTGTCCACCGCGAACAGCCTGGGTACGACGCCAAGATGGCGCGCACCGCTGCGGCTGATCGCTGATTCCCAGTCAGGTTCGGCTGCTGGCCCCGCGGCTTGGCGGTCGCACAAAGTCGCGCTGGTCATCAGCACGCCGTGCGCGGGGGCGAGCACAGTGGCGGCAAACGGCTTCATCGGGTCAAGATAGCGGCGGTGCAGCCCGACATCCCAATCGCGCCCGTCTGACCGGTCCACCGCCAGCCAATCGACAAAATCGGGATCGGATGGCCCGCCCAGCCGCGCCAGCAGCGCGATCCACCCCGCCAGCAGATCGCCGCGCCACGTGATCGAGGCGCGCGCGCCTTCGATCCGCGCGCGCGCGGTGCCATCGAGCCAGTCGGGCGGATCGTTCAGCAGCGCCTCGATCCGGCTGGTCAACTGCATCAACGGCTGGCGCAGCGCGGCCAGCGCATCGTGTGCGGCGGCAGCGTGCGCGAGCAGCGTGGCGTCAAGCCCCACCGCTTCGGTTTCCAGCCCATAGCCCGCTTCGGTCCCGCCGCTTTCATCGCGGGCATAGACACAGGCGCGGGTGGCCGCCAGCAACGCTTCGACCGGGCCGAGCGGACTGGCTTCGCCCAGTCGCGCCAGCCAGCCATCGGCGGGCAGCGCCTCTGCCGCCGCGCGGGCGCGGGCAATCGCGCGCGCGCCGTCATCGTCATAGCTGGCCAGATCGGCCAGCCGCGCCGCCAGCCCGCGCCGCCGCCCGCGCGATGTGCCTTCGGGGCCGATCACCCAGCGGCGCAATTCGATGGTTTCGGCCCCGGTCAGCGCGGCGGCAAATGTCGCGTCGGCGGCATCGAACACATGGTGGCCTTCGTCGAACACGATCCGCGTCGGCTGCCCCCCCGCCTCGCGCCCGCGCGCGGCATTAATCATGACCAGCGCGTGGTTGGCGATGACCAGATCGGCGGCGGCAGAGGCGCGGCTGGCGCGCTCGATGAAGCATTTGCGAAAATGGGGGCAGGCGGCATAAATACATTCGCCGCGCTGATCGGTCAGCGCGCTGATCGCGCGGCGGCGAAACAGCGTGCCCAGCCAGCCGGGCAGATCGCCGCCGACCATATCGCCATCCTGACTATATCCCGCCCAGCGCGCCACGAGGTGCGCCAGCACCGCCGCGCGGCCCTGAAACCCGCCCTGCAAGGCATCTTCAAGATTGAGCAGGCAAACATAGTTTTCGCGCCCTTTGCGCACCACCACGCGCGCGGCATCGCCTGCGGGGCGGTCGGCAAAAGCGCGGCGGCTTTCGCGGCGCAACTGGCGTTGCAACGCCTTGGTATAAGTCGAAACCCATACCGTGCCGCCTGCCAGCGTGCTCCACAGCGACGCCGGGGCGAGATAGCCAAGCGTTTTGCCCGTGCCCGTCCCGGCTTGCGCCAGCACCACGTGCGGCGCGCCGGAGCGCGGGCGCGGCGCGAACACTGCGCCCGCCGCGCGGGCATAAGCGCGCTGCGCCGGGCGCGCTTCGGCAGCGGCACCCGCGATCAGCGCGAGCCGTTCGGCAATCGCATCATCGCCCAGCGTGATTTGCGCGGGCTGCGGGCGCGGTGCGGCCTCATCCCATTCGGGCAGGCGGGTAAACAACCAGCGTTCGGCGCGATCCGGGCGGGTGATCGCGTGCCGCAGCAGCGTTGCCCATGGCCAGCGCAGCCGGGTCAGCGCCTGCAACGCGGTCCATGCGCCTTCACGCGCGGGCCAGTCGGGCCTGCCGGTCTGGTCGATCAGCACCGCCGCTGCCTGCCGCAGGAATGCGGGCACCGCCGCATCGCCTGCCGGTTCGGGCAAGCCGAGCGCGCGCGCCAGCCCGCGCGGCGTGGGCACGACAAACCGTGCCGGGGCGACAAAGGCATACAATTCCAGCAGATCGAGCCCCGACAGATCGGGATAGCCCAACCTGCTCGCCACCAGCGGTGCACCGAGCACGATCAGCGGGGTATCGGCAGCGGCGACAATCGCTTCGCCTTTGCTGATTTCGCGCGCCCCGCGCCCGCCCTGTCCATCGTCAAGCCAGCAACCGCCGTGGCTGGCATGGAGCGCGGGCAGTGCCAGCGCGGGGCAGGGGGGTGATTCCATGATCCTCTGTGGCGAGAGCGCGGGCTAGAGCGTGATGCGAAAAAGTGGGAACCGGTTTTTCGCAATAAATCACGCGAAAACAAAGACTCTAGAGCGGAATGGGATTCAACCTAATCGCATTCCGCTCTAAAGTAAACGCTGGTGCGCCGATGCGATTATCAGCGACTTAATATCCTGCGTGCGCTGCCGTTCTGCTTGCCGAGGAACCCGTTTTGGCGGGTGCCAGCCGTGGCGCGCCATGTGCCAGGGAGCATGATTTACCGTGATACGTTGACAAATGGCGGAACCCGCCCGGCGTCATCAATTGTATGGGAAGTACGCTTTAAAATTTTGTTTTCGCATGATTTATTGCAAAAAACTGATGCCCGTGCGTTTGCATCAAGCGCTCTTGTGGAGAATGCGATTATGACCGCAATCAATACCAACATTGCCGCAACCCAGGCCGCCGATGCGTCGAACGCGGCGGGCAGAATGACCGCGCAGGCGATGCAGCGGCTGTCGACCGGGCTGCGCATCAACAGCGCCGCCGATGATGCGGCGGGGCTGGCGATCAGCAACACCATGACCGCACAGATCGACGGGATGAGCCAAGCCGTCAGCAATGCCAATGACGGCATTTCGCTCGCGCAGACTGCGGGTGGCGCGCTGAGCGAAGTGACCAATATGTTGCAGCGCATCCGGCAGCTCGCCGTGCAGTCGTCATCGGGCACGTATCAACTGTCCGACCGGACTTCGATGCAGTCCGAAGTGTCGAACCTGACGCAGCAGATTTCGGGGATCCTTTCGACCACCACGTTCAATGGCGTCAATGTCTTTGCGATTGCGTCGGGCGTACCGGCCGCCAACGGCTCGCAAGATATCAAGACCACCATCCAGACCGGTGCCAACAATGGCGAAAACGTGGTGATCGACAGTCCCGCGTTCAACGGCGCGCAAATGTACGGCACCAACGGCGGGGTCGGTCAGACGTCGTACAACGGCGCCAGCGGCACGACTCAGGCGCTTGATGTGTCAACCCAGGCCGCTTCGTCCATCACGATTACCAATGTCGATGCAGTGATCGTGCAAGTCAACGCCACGCAAGCCGCGCTGGGCGCAGCGCAAAATCGGCTAACCTCGGTGGTGAGCAACCTCAACACCAATATCACCAATCTGTCATCGGCGCGCAGCCGGATTCAGGACACCGATTATTCGACCGAAACCACGCACTTGGCCAAAGCGCAGATCCTGGCGCAAGCTTCGACCGCGATGATCGCGCAAGCCAATCAGAGCCAGCAAAGCGTGCTGTCGCTGCTCAAGCAATAAGTGACGCACCGATCATGACCAGCCGTCTTGCGCTTCGAGTTGCTGGGCGAGTTCGCCAATCACGCGATAGCAATCGATTACATCGCCGATCGCGCTGTTCGGCTGGCGACCGGCGCGGATGGCGGCGATGAATTCGCGGTCCTGCAGTTCGATGCCGTTCATGCTGACCGCGACTTGGCTGACATTGATCGGCGTGTCGCGCCCGTCAAACAGATCATCATAGCGCGCGATATAAGTACCGGTATCGCCGATATAGCGAAAAAACGTGCCCAACGGGCCATCGTTGTTGAACGACAAAGACAGTGTGCACAGCGCGCCGGTTTCAGCCTTCAACTGGATCGACATATCGAGCGCGATGCCGAGCACGGGATGTTTTGGCCCTTGCAGCACGTGTGCGGCAACAATGCGCCCGGACTGATAGGCGAACAAGTCGATGGTATGCGCGGCATGGTGCCACAGCAAATGGTCGGTCCAACTGCGCGCTTCGCCTTTGGCATTGATGTTCTTGCGACGGAAGAAATACGTCTGCACATCAAGCTGTTGCAGCGTCATATCCCCCGCTGCGATGCGCTGGTGCACCCATTGGTGCGACGGGTTGAACCGGCGGGTATGGCCAACCATGCACACTTTGCCGGTCTGCGCCTGAACGGCGGCGACGGCTTGCGCATCGGCCCAACTGTCCGCCAGCGGAATTTCGACTTGCACATGTTTGCCCGCGCGCATCGCGGCGATGGCCTGTTCGGCGTGCATCTGCGTCGGCGTGCACAAGATCACCGCATCGACATCATCGCGCGCCAGCGCATCGGCCAGTTCGGTTGAGGAATGCTTCGCGCCATATTTGGCCGCAACGGCAGCGGCCTGTTCGCCGGTGCGGCTGATGATCGAGACGATTTCGACGCCAGCAATGTTTTTCAGGCCATCAAGGTGCTTTTCCCCAAAAGCACCGGCCCCGGCAAGAGCGATACGCATCGGCAATGTTCCTTATGCTGCGGGTTCGAGCACGATATGCCCGATGGCGGTGTTGCTGCACGGGATATGGTAATGGCGGTGAAGCAGCCGGGTTTTGCGCCCGAGCGCGCCGCGCATGATCAGCCACATCACCATCTCGATCCCTTCGCTGCCGGTTTCGCGCAGATATTCGATATGCGGAATCCAGCGCGCGGCATCGGTTTCGCCGATCAACTGATCGAGAAAGGCGTTGTCCCATTCACGGTTGAGCAGCCCGGCGCGCGGGCCTTGCAACTGGTGGCTCATCCCGCCGGTGCCCCAGATCTGCACATTGAGATCTTCGGGAAAGCTGTCCACCGCGCGCGCGATGGCTTCCCCCAAGGCCCAGCAGCGGTTGCCCGAAGGCACGGGATAGGTCACCACATTGACCGCGAGCGGCACGACTTTGACCGGCCAGGCGTCGGGCGTGCCGAACATCATCGACAAAGGCACGGTCAAGCCGTGATCGACGTCCATCTGGTTGATGATCGTCATATCGAAATCATCGAGGATCAGGCTTTGCGCGATATGCCACGCAAGATCGGCATGGCCGATCACATCGGGCACCGCACGCGGCCCCCAGCCTTCATCGGCAGGCTTGTACCTTTCGGCACAGCCAATGGCAAAGGTCGGCACGATGGTCATGTCGAATGCGCTGGCGTGGTCGTTGTAAACGAGAATGATAACATCGGGCTTTTCGCGCGCTTCCCAGTCGCGGGTCCAGTCATAACCGGCAAAGATCGGGCCGAAATAGTCATCGCGGGTCTTGCCCTGATCGACCGCGACACCCAGCAGCGGCACGTGGCTGGAGCCGACACCGGCAGTCAAACGTGCCATGTCAATAGCCTCCTTTGATTGAGCGATTGCCGATGGGGGAACGCCCGCCAGCCAGCATCATGTCGCGGTATTCGGGAAAAGTCATGCCGGTCATCGTGCTCACCGCTTCGGCAAACGACAGACCATCGGTCGAAAACAGTTTCGACAGGAAATAGACATTGCCGCCCAGATCGAGCAGCCGGTTGTAATCGCGCGCGCGCAATGCGGCTTTGGCCTCGTCCGAGATCGGCCATTCGTTAAGATAGGCGGCTTCATCGGCGCGGAACCGGTCGCGGTTGTCCGCTTTCATCAGGCTCATCGCGAACTGGTTGATGTGATAGCCGCGCCGCGCGCGCGCCGCCGTATAGACGCGCGTTCCGGGGATATCTTCGAGTTCGGCGAGATAAGCGTGAATATCGCGCGTCGGGGGTATCGGGTTCACAGTCCGCGCTCCTTCAACCGGGCATCGAGCCGGGGGAACACCCGGCGCGCATTGCCTTCGAAAATCGCATGGCGCGCCGCATCGCTGATCGGCAGCGCATCGACATAGCGTTTGGTATCATCGAAATAGTGCCCGGTCTGCGGATCGATCCCGCGCACCGCGCCAACCATTTCAGACCCGAACAGGATATTCTTGGTATCGATCACTTCGGCGAGCAGGTTCACCCCCGGCTGGTGATAGACGCACGTGTCGAAATAGACATTGTCCATCAGATGATGGTCGAGCGCAGGCTTTTTCAGCATGTCGGCCAGCCCGCGATAGCGCCCCCAGTGATAGGGCACCGCGCCGCCGCCATGCGGGATGATAAAGCGCAAAGTCGGAAACCGCGCGAACAGATCGCCTTCGAGCAATTGCATGAAGGCGATGGTATCGGCAGCGATGTAATAGCCCCCGGTCGCGTGCATCGCCGGATTGCATGATCCCGACACGTGGATCATCGCGGGCACATCGAGCTCGACCATCTTTTCGTAAAAGCCGAACCAATACGGATCGGTCAGCGGCGGATGGCTGAAATGCCCGCCACCGGGATCGGGATTGAGGTTGCAGCCGACAAAGCCGAGTTCGGTCACGCAGCGTTCGAGTTCGCGCACCGATGAAGTCATGTCCGCTTCGGGTGATTGCGGCAACATGCACACCCCGGCGAATGTTTCGGGGTAAAGACCGACCACGCGCGCGATCAGATCGTTGCACGCGCGCGCCCACGGCACCGCCACGGTCTGATCGCCGACATGCGGGGCCATCGCACTGGCGCGGGGGGAAAAGATCGTCACATCCGCGCCGCGTTCGCGGATCAGCCGCAACTGGTTGGCCGCAATCGTCGCGCGGATCTCGTCATCGCTGATCGCGGGATAGGCGGGGGCAGCTTCGCCTGCGGCAAAGGCGGCGACTTGCGCCGCGCGCCACGTGTCGTGCGCGGCGGGCAGAACCGTATAGTGGCCGTGGCAATCGATTATCAGCGTCATCGGTCGCAATCCTTGCTCGATCAGGCGGGTGGCGGCGGGCTGGGGATTATCGTTCCCGCCGCCGCGCGCTGGCGCTCGACAGTGGCGCGGGTCATCAACGGCGCGACGCCCAGCGCGTCCAGCGTGCTGGCGCAGTGTTCCATTTCGGCGGCGCGGCGTTCCCCGTGCTGCGCCATGCGGTCAAGGTTATAGGCGGCGCGCACAAACCACGATTCGTGCCGTTCGCTGGCATCGAGCGAGGCCAGCACCGCTTCGCCAACCCCGGCACGGTTGGACGCGAGCATCATTTCGGCGGTCAGCGCCTCGATCCCTTTGACCATGACCGAGCGGATCAGCTTGATCGCACTGGCGCGGCCAATCTCCGCGCCGACCACGCTGATCCGCACAAACCCCGCCGCCGCCAGCGCCACCGCTGCCGCGTCCGCCGCATCGCCCGCCAGCAGCAGCGGCACGTTCAGCCGTGCCGGATCGACCGGGGCCAAGACCGCAACATCGACATAACGCCCGCCCGCTGCGGTAATCGCCGCTGCCGCCGCGCGCTTGGTGTCGGGCGATACTGAATTCATGTCGCACCACAGCGCTCCGGCTGCGATCAGCGGCGCACAATCACGCGCCACCGCCAGCGCCGCATCGGCGGTTACCAGCGACAGCACCAGATCGGCCCCGGCGAGCGCGGCGGCGGCGCTGGGGCAAAACTGCACCCCCAGTTCTGCCGCTGGGGCGCTGCGTTCGGGCCGAACATCATAAGCCCGCGCCGCCCCACCCCAGCCCGCCGCGCGGGCAAACGTCGCGCCCGCTTCGCCAAAACCGATCAGGGCAATCTGTTGGACCATCGCCCCTCTCGTGCCGCGCGGGCGCGGGCGCGACCAATGCGAATGCGCGTGGCGATGATAAGTTCAGGCTAAACGCTCGCTGCGCCGCGAGTTGCATGGTCTGGCGATTTGCGCAAAAAGAATTCTGCGCGCGCGTTGCAGGAATTGGCTGGTCTTCGGGAATTAGCGGTTTAGGGACAATCGGTGTTTCAATGGGAGAGCAGGCCTTGGTTGCACACAGCGCCACAGCATTAGTGGACACATCACCGATGCGCGTGCGGCAGTGGCTTGCGGTGGCGGTCACCGTGCTGCTCAATGCGCTTGACGGGTTTGACGTGTTGGCGAGCGCGTTTGCCGGGCCGGGGATCAAGGCGCATTGGCAACTGGGGCCAGAAGGGCTGGGGCTGATCTTGTCGATGGAACTGATCGGCATGGCGCTGGGATCGGTGGTGCTGGGCACCTTGGCCGACCGAATGGGCCGCCGCCCGACGGTCCTGGGATGCCTGACGCTGATGACGATCGGCATGTTTGGCGCAGCCTTGGCCGGATCACCGCAAGAGCTGTCGGTGTGGCGGGTGCTGACCGGGCTGGGGATCGGCGGTATGCTGGCGTCGGTCAATGCGCTGACGCATGAACTGGCCAATGGTGCGCAACGCAGCATCGCGATGGCGCTGATGGTGATCGGCTATCCGGTAGGAGCGTTTGGCGGCGGGCTGATCGCTTCGCCTTTGCTTGCGGTCTATGACTGGCCGGTGGTGTTCGTGCTGGGCGGGGTGATGTCGCTGGCGGTGATGCCGCTGGTGGTGGCGCTGGTGCCCGAACCACCGGCCTGGCTTGAACGCGCGCGCCCGGCCAATGCGCTCGTGCGGATCAACCGGTCGCTCGCCCGGCTGGGCCATGCGCCGGTTGCCGCGCTGCCACCGCTGACCGCTGGCCCGCCCAAAGCGCGCGCCAGCGCGCTGTTTGCGCCCGCGCATCGCCGGGCCACAGTGTTGATCGCACTGGCTTATGCCGCGCATATGATGGCGTTTTATTTCATCCTCAAGATGGTTCCGGCGATCTTGTCAGACCCGCAATTTGCCGGGCTGCACTATTCCCGCGCCGAAGGTGCGCGCACGCTGGCGTTTGCCAATCTGGGCGGGGCCATCGGTGGCGGCGCGTTTGGCTGGGTGATGCACCGGCTCGGCACCCGGCGCGCCACGCTGGCGGCGCTGGCGGTGTCCTTTGTGCTGGTCGCCAGCTTTGGGCTGGGGCAGTCGAACCTGGCGGCGTGGACGGTGGCGATTGCACTGGCCGCCAGCGCGACCAATGCCGCGATTGTCGGATTTTATGCCACCGTTGCCAATCTTTATCCGCCGGAGTTAAAAGCCACTGGTACCGGCTTTGCGCTGGCGGTGGGGCGCGCGGGCGCGGCACTTGCGCCGATTGCCTCGGGCGCGCTGTTTGCGCGGGGGTTGCCGCTTGTGTTGGTGGCCGCCATCATGGCAAGCGGGTCGCTGATCGCGCTGGTACTGTTCATCGGTCTGCCGGTTCGGCGCTCTAGAGTCTTTGTTTTCGCATGATTTTTTGCGAAAAACCGGTGCCCACTTTTTCGCATCACGCGCTAGAGCATGATGCGATAAGAAAGAATCGCATCATGCTCTAGGAGTCTCTGTTTTCGCATGATTTTTTGCGAAAAACCGGTGCCCACTTTTTCGCATCATGCTCCAATGAACCTGCCGCCGCCTTGTAATCGGCGCACGCCCACCCAGATGACCGATATCCCGATCGTTTCGTGAACCAAGGAATGTGAACATGGCCAGTGGTGATCCCGCCGACAATCTGCCCGCCGGCTATGTGCCTCCTGCTGTCTGGACATGGGACAAACCATCGGGCGGAACATTTGCCAGCATCAACCGCCCGATTTCCGGCGCTACTCATGAAAAAGCGCTGCCGGTCGGGCGGCATCCGTTGCAGCTCTATTCGCTGGGCACTCCCAATGGCGTCAAAGTCACGGTCATGCTCGAAGAATTGCTGGCCAAAGGCCATCACGCGGCGGAATACGACGCGTGGCTGATCAATATCGGCCAAGGCGATCAGTTTGGCAGCGGGTTTGTCGCGATCAACCCCAATTCCAAGATTCCGGCGATGGCCGATCACAGCCTTGATCCGCCGGTGGCGCTGTTTGAGTCTTGCTCGATCCTGTTCTATCTTGCCGAAAAATTCGGCGAATTTTTGCCGACGGAAACACGCGCGCGCGCCGCAACGATCAACTGGCTGATGTGGCAGGCAGGCAGTGCGCCTTATCTGGGCGGCGGGTTCGGGCACTTCTATGCTTATGCGCCGATCAAGATCGAATATGCCATCAACCGTTTTGCGATGGAAGCCAAGCGCCTGCTCCATGTGCTCGACACGCAGCTAAGCCGCAGCGAATTTATCGCCGGTGATGACTATACCATTGCCGATATTGGCAATTTTTCGTGGTATGCCAATATGGTGAACGATGCTTACGCCGCGCAGGAATTTCTGTCGGTGCACGAATATCCGCATGTCCGCCGCTGGGCCGATGCGATTGCCGCGCGCCCAGCGGTCCAGCGCGGCCGCATGGTCAACCGCGCGATGGGCGACCCCGCCAGCCAGGTGCGCGAACGCCACGACGCCCGCGATTTTGACGTCAATACCGAAGATCAGGTGCAGGCGCGCGGGGGTGTTCGGTTGTAATATACCGCAAGCACGCAACCGGCCCTCCCCTAGAGCGTGATGCAAAAAAGTGGGAACCGGTTTTTTGCAATAAATTACGCGAAAACAAAGACTTTAGAGCGGAATGCGATTCAAGCTAATCGCATTCCGCTCTAATGGGAAGGGGCCTCATGCACTGGCGGGAAACTGGGCGCTGACCAATTTGGCAAAGGCATCGGCGCGGTGGCTGCGGCGATGCTTTTCTTCCGGGTCAAGCTCGGCAAACGTTTGGGTATCGCCCTGCATCACGAACACCGGGTCATAGCCAAAGCCCAATGTGCCGCGCGGTGGCCATACCAGCGTACCATCGACCCGGCCTTCGTAGACTTGCGCGCTGCCATCGGGCCAGGCCAGCGCCAGCACGCAGCTAAACCACGCATCGCGTGGCGCGGCGGGGCCAAGTTCGGCCAATTTGCCTTCGACTTTGCCCATCGCCAGATACCAGTCGCGGCCCGGCCCGCCTTCACAGGCCGCAGCTTGCGCCCAATCGGCGGTATAGACCCCCGGCGCGCCGCCCAAGGCCGCCACCGACAGGCCTGAATCGTCGGCGAGCGCGGGCAGATTGGCCGCACGCGCCGCCGCATGGGCTTTGATCAGCGCATTTTCGACAAATGTCGTGCCAGTTTCCGCCGGTTCGGGCAGACCGAGATCACCCGCTGACACGCATTCAAGCCCATAAGGTGCCAGCAAGGCGCGGATTTCGCGCAATTTGCCCGCATTGTGCGTGGCGATTACCAGCTTGCCCGGGCCGAGGGTGCGCATCGGATCAGCGGCCCACCGCGCGGTCTTGCGCGGCGAAGATCTGGGTGCAGCCGATCCGCGCGAGCCGCAACAGCCGCAACAGGCCTTCTTCGTCGTACGTCGCGCCTTCGGCGGTGGCCTGCACTTCGGCGATATGGCCACCTTCGATCAGCACGAAATTGGCATCGGCATCGGCGCTGCTGTCTTCCAGATAGTCCAGATCGAGCACCGGGGTGCCGCTGACAATGCCGCACGAAATCGCCGCGACTTTGCGCGTCAGCGGGTCATCCTTGATCTGCCCTTTGGCGATCAGCGAATCCACCGCCAGCCGCAGCGCCACCCAGGCGCCCGAAATCGACGCGGTGCGTGTGCCGCCATCGGCCTGAATGACATCGCAGTCGATAATGATCTGGCGTTCGCCCAGCTTTTTGAAATCGGTTACCGCGCGCAGTGACCGCCCGATCAGCCGCTGGATTTCCTGCGTGCGGCCCGATTGTTTGCCTTTGGCAGCTTCGCGGCTGCCGCGCGTGTGCGTGGCGCGGGGCAGCATCGAATATTCCGCCGTGACCCAGCCTTCGCCTTTGCCGCGCAGAAACGGCGGCACGCGGTCTTCGACCGAGGCGGTGACCAGCACTTTGGTGTCGCCAAACCCGATCAGCACCGATCCTTCGGCATGTTTGGTATACCCGGTTTCGATGGTGATGGCGCGCATTTCATCGACGGCACGGCCCGAAGCTCGCATAATTGTGGTCCTTGATGGCGGATGGTCGTTGCGGGCTTTGGCGTATCAGCGCCGCCACCGCAAGGCTTGTTCCGGTCGCGCGAACGGCTAAAGACCGGCGATGATGCCCAGCCCCCCGCTCTCCGAACTGTCGGCACGCGCGCGCGACATTTTCCGTCTGGTGGTCGAAGGCTATATCGCCAACGGCGCGCCGGTCGGGTCAAAGACTTTGGCGGGCAGCGGCGGGATCAACCTGTCGCCCGCCTCGATCCGGTCGGTCTTGCAGGAATTGCAGGACGCTGGGCTGCTTGCCGCGCCGCATACCAGCGCCGGGCGGCTGCCTACCGAACAGGGCCTACGGCTGTTTGTCGATGGTATCATGCAAGTCGCCGGACCATCGCTGGCCGAACGGCAGCAGATCGAACGCGGGCTTGCTTCGGGCGGCACGATTGAAGCGGCGCTGGCGGCGGCGAGCGTAGCATTGTCGGCGCTATCCGCCGGGGCCGGAGTGGTCATGGTGCCCCGGCGCGAACCCCGGCTGGCGCAGATTTCATTCGTGCCGCTGGCACACATGCGCGCGCTGGCCGTGCTGGTGGCTGAAGACGGCGGGATCGAAAACCGCGTGATCGATCTTGCCGCGCCGATTGCGGTGCCAAGCCTTGAGCGCGCGGGCAATTATCTGACCGCGCGGCTGGCCGGGCGGACACTGGCCGAAGCGGCAACGGGAATCGCCGCCGAAGTTGCCGGTGGGCGCAGCGCGCTCGATAGCGCCAGCGCCGATCTGGTGCATCGCGGGCTGGCGGTATGGACCCGCGATGGCGCGCAACGCCCGGTGCTGGTGGTGCGCGGGCAGGCCAACTTGCTCGACGAAGCGGCGGTGCACGATATCGAACGCGTGCGGCAACTGCTTGAAGAGCTCGAAAGCGTCGAAGCGATTGCCCAAGTGCTCGATGCCGCGCGCGAGGCGCAGGCCATGCGCATTTTCATCGGCAGCGAAAACCGCCTGATCTCGCTGTCGGGGTCAACCGTCATCGCCACACCGTGGACTGATGGCGATGGCCGCGTGGTCGGTGTGGTCGGGGTGATCGGGCCGACGCGGTTGAATTATGCGCGTGTCATCCCCATGGTTGATTTCACCGCGCAATCGCTCAGCAAACTTATCGCCCAAGACGGATTTTCCAGACCATGATCGACCCCGAACAGACCACCCAAGACCCTGAACGCGATGCCGAACTGGCCAGTGTCCCGGCTGACCTGATCGACGACGCACCGCCCGCCCATGATGAGGAGCTTGCCCGCGTGAACCAGCAACTCGATGCGGCGCGGCAAGACGTGCTCTATGCGAAAGCCGAAACGCAGAATGTGCGCCGACGGCTGGAAAAAGACATCGCCGATGCGCGGACATATGCCGCGACAGCGTTTGCGCGCGATATCCTGTCGGTTTCCGACAATATCGCCCGCGCGCTCGAAGCGATTGCCCCCGAATTGCGCGCCGATGACAAGTTTCGCAATCTGGTCGCCGGGCTGGAAGCGACGGCACGCGAAATCGACAAAGTGTTTGCCAGCCACGGCATTACCCGGATCGCCGCCAAAGGCCTGCCGCTCGATCCGCACCAGCATCAGGCGATGATCGAAGTGCCCTCTGCCGATGTCGAACCGGGTACCGTGGTGCAGGAATTGCAGGCGGGTTATCTGATAAAAGACCGGCTGTTGCGCGCGGCGATGGTCGCGGTGGCGAAAAAGCCGGATTAAAGCCTGTTTCGAAAGTCGCCTGACGGCGACTTTGTGCCACCCACCGCCCCGCACCCCCGGCCCAGCCGCCCACAGGGTACCTTCAATGGGCGGCTGGGCCGGGGGTGCGGGGCGGTGGGTGGCACTTGCGCAACAGACTCTTGAATTTAACCGTCGATCAGCCCGATTTCGACCAACCGCTGGCGCAGATAGGCGTCGGCGGTAATCGGATCGGGATAACGGTCAGGCCGGTCGGCGCTGATGCAGCCGGGCAGTGTGCGGATCACGAAATCGCTGCACGGGTGGAGGAAAAACGGCATCGAATAGCGGCTGCGCGTGGCATCCGCGCCCGCCGGATTGCGCACCCGGTGCGTGGTCGAAGGCAGGACATGGTTGGTCAGGCGTTGCAGCATATCGCCAATATTGATCACCAGCGCGCCCGGTGGCGGGGTAACCGCAACCCATTCGCCATCACGCGTCAGCAGTTCCAGCCCGGCTTGTTCGGCCCCCAGCAGCAGCGTGATCAGATTGATGTCTTCATGCGCGCCCGCGCGGATCGCGCCATCGGGCGCACGCGGGATCGGCGGATAGTGCAACAGCCGCAGCACCGAATTGCCTTCGGCAATCGCGGGCACGAACCAGTCTGCGGGCAAATCGAGCGCCACCGCCAGATGCGCCAGCACCGCTGCGCCCACCCGGTCGAACGCGGCATAGAGCGCGCCGAATGTCGCGGCAAAGCCCGGCACCTGATCGGGCCAGAGATTGGGCGGCATTGTCGAGGCCAGCGGATGGCCGGGCGGCAGATCGCGCCCGACATGCCAGAATTCCTTGAGATCGGGTCGGTCTGCCCCTTTGGCGATTTCGGTGCCAAACGGGGTATAACCGCGCGCGCCACCGCCACCCGGCACATGCCAGCGGCGCTTTTCCGCTTCGGGCACGGCAAACAGCCGCGCGGTCAGATCCCAGCCATGCGCGATCAACGCCGGATCGATGCCATGATCGGCCACCATCGCAAAGCCATAGCGGCCAAAGCTGTCGGCCAGCGCAGCGGGCAGCGCTGTGGGGTTATCCGCCAGCGAAATCACCGGCAGGCTTGGCAGCGCGGGGTATTCAGGCGACATGCGGCACATCCCGTCGTTACGCCAAAAGAGTGATTCAGCATGACCCTTGTGGCCAATCCCGATGTAACCGGCAAGCACCTGTGGCTGATGAAATCCGAACCCGATGCTTACAGCTTCGACGATCTCGTCGCCGAAGGCGAAGGCACGTGGGATGGCGTGCGCAACCACCTAGCCGCGCGCAATTTGCGCGCGATGCGCGCGGGCGATCTGGCGCTGTTCTACCATTCGAACATCGGCAAAGCAGTGGTCGCAGTGGCGCAAATCAGCGTCGCCGGGCTGACCGACCCAACCGACCCTGATGGCAAATGGGCGGCGGTGCGCGTGCGCCCGGTGGCGCGGCTGGCCCAACCCGTCACGCTCGCGACGATCAAGGCCACCCCCGCGCTGGCGGCAATGGACATGCTGCGGCTGTCACGGTTGTCGGTCAGCGCGGTACGACCCGACGAATGGGCGCTGATCCTTGCGCTGGGTGGCGGGCTGGTTGGGATTTAACTGCCCGCCGAACCCCAGTTCCTCCCCCTTTTGGGGGAGGTGGCAGCCCGCAGGGCTGACGGAGGGGGCGCAACTTCCCGAAATCGCACGACAATCTTCACCCTTCGCACCCCCTCCGTCAGCGCTACGCGCTGCCACCCCCCAAAAGGGGAGGAACTCGATTCCCGATGCGATCGGCTTTCCCCTAACGCGGGGGCATCGGCGGCGCGCGCCTTGACGCGGCGCGGTGGCGTCGGCATGGCTTGGGGAATGGACTCGATGCATATTCTGGAGCGCTTGGAAGGCGTGATCGCCGCGCGGCTGGGGGGGGATCCGTCCGCCAGCTATGTTGCGCGGCTGCATCAGCAGGGGCTGGGCAAAATTGCGCAAAAAGTCGGTGAAGAAGCGACCGAGACGGTAATTGCCGCGCTGACCGGCGATGATGCGGCGCTGACGGGGGAAGCGGCGGACTTGCTGTTTCACCTGATCGTGCTGCTGCGCGCGCGCGGCCTACGCCTCGATGCCGTGCTGGGCGAACTGGCGCGGCGCGAGGGGGTATCGGGGATCGTGGAAAAAGCGGGCAGGAGTGCGTGACGATGGCGGTCGATGCAACGCAAGCTTATGACGACCAGAACGTATTTGCCAAAATCCTGCGCGGCGAAATCCCCGCGCGCACCGTCTATGAAGACGAATGGGCGCTGGCGTTTCACGACATCCACCCGCAAGCCCCGACCCATCTGCTGGTGATTCCCAAAGGGGCCTATGTCAGTTGGGATGATTTTTCCGCCCATGCCGGAGCTGACGAAATCGCCGGGTTCGTGCGCGCGGTCGGGCTGGTGGCGCGCCGCGCCGGGCTGGTCGAGCCGGGCTATCGCCTGATTGCCAACACCGGCATCGACAGCCATCAGGAAGTGCCGCACTTGCATGTCCACATCTTTGCCGGGCGGGCGCTGGGGCCGTTGCTGGCGCGGTGATCGCTGGCTGAAGCCTCGCACGAATTTGTCCACCGCAGGGCGAATTCGCCGTGGCCTTGCGCGGCGCGAATGGCTATCAGGCGCGCGATGACCATCCCGCTTCCCCCATCGGGCACTTTTGATGGCACCCGGCATCTGTTTGCGATCCGGGTCTATTTTGAAGATACCGATGTGTCAGGCGTGGTCTATCATGCCAATTACTTGCGCTGGTTTGAACGCGCGCGGTCCGACATGTTGCGGCTGGCGGGCATCGATCAGCGCGCCGCGCACGATGCCGGGTTGGGCGCTTATGCGGTGACCGACCTTGCCTTGCGCTATCTGCGCCCGGCGCGGCTGGATGACGCGGTGCTGATCGTCAGCCGGGTCACGCAAGTTTCGGCGGCGACTTGCCGTCTGGAACAGGCGGCGTGGCGTGATGATGCCATGCTGTGCGAGGCACAAGCCCGCGTGGCGTTTGTAACACCGGGCGGACGCGCGCGGCGTCAGCCACCGGAGTGGGTGGCGGCGTTTCGCGCCTTGCTGGCCTGATTGAACCGGTTGTGATTAGGAAAGTGTGCGTATGATATTGCCAATGCTTGCCGAAGCAGCGCTGGGCGCGCCAACCCAGCTCAATCCGTGGGACTTGTTCTGGCACGCCGATGTGGTGGTCAAAGCGGTGTTGATCGGGCTGGTCGGTGCCTCGGTCTGGACATGGGCGATCATCATCGGCTTTTCGGTGCGGCTGCGGTTGATCGGCGGGCGGTGCCGGACGTATGAAGCCGGATTCTGGAGCGCGCGCGATATCGACGCTTTCCAAAAGGAACAGGATGTCGAAGCGATCCCGACCGCGCGCGTGGTGGCCGCCGCGCTGACCGAATGGCGGCGATCAACTGCGGGCAAGACGATTGATCGCGAAGGTGCGCGCCAGCGGCTGGCCTCGGCGATGGACAGCACGGTAACCGAGGCGACTGACCAACTGGCGGCGCGGCTAGGGTTTCTGGCGACGGTCGGTTCGGTCGCGCCGTTTGTCGGGCTGTTCGGCACGGTGTGGGGGGTAATGGACAGCTTTTTCCGCATCGGCGCCCAACAGAATTCATCGCTGGCAGTGGTCGCGCCAGGGATTTCCGAGGCTTTGCTCGCCACGGCCATCGGGCTTGCGGCGGCCATACCGGCGGTGGTTGCCTACAACCGGCTGTCGGTTCGGCTCAATGCCTTCGAAACCGGGCTGTTTCGCTTTGCTGACCGCTTTCACGCCACGCTCAGCCGCGAACTGGAACAATAAGCGATGGCGATGAACATGGGGCAAGCGCGCAGCACGCGGCGGCGCGGACGCGGGCGCGCCGCGCTGCTGTCGGACATGAACGTGACCCCGCTGGTCGATGTGATGCTGGTGCTGCTGATAATCTTCATGGTCACCGCGCCGATGCTGACCGCCGGGGTACCGATCGATCTGCCCGACAGCCGTGCCGAGGCGTTGAAGCAACAGCCCCATGCGCTGACCATCAGCATGGATGACGCGGGCCGGGTGTTTCTGGATCAGCAGGAACTCGCGCCTGGCGAACTCGATGACCGGCTGACCTCGGTGGTGCGCGATGCGGGCGGCACATTGCCGCAAGTGACGCTGCGCGCCGACCGGCACCTCGATTATGGCCGGGTGATCGCGGTGATGGGTGCGTTGAACAATGCCGGGTTCAAGTCGATTGCGCTGGTCACCAATGGTTCAGTCGAAGCGCCGTAGCGGTGCGCGCGATGGATATGACCCGCGAAGACACCTTTGGGTTGACCGTGGCACTGGTGGCGCATGGCGCGCTGATCGTGGTGCTGACGCTGTCGCCGCTTGGCCGCAAAGTCGAGCCGCCACCGCAGCGGATGGTGGTGTCGTTTGCCGCGCAAGTCGCCGACCAGTCCGCATCGCCCAAGCCCGACGCGCTGGCGCGGCCTGATCTGGCCCCCACGTCGGGCGCGCCCGACGATCATCCGAGCCCCGCGCCTGAACCGACACCCTTTGCCAGACCAAAGTCGGGCACTGCGCCTCCGGTCAAACCCGAAGCCGAAGCCAGACCCAAAACCGCAGCCAAGCCCAGCCATGATCCCAAGCCCGCGGGTGCCAGCCGAATCGGCAAAGATTTCCTGTCGGGCATAGCTGGGGTCACCACCCCCGGAACCGACAAAGTCTCACCCGGCGACACGGTCGGCGCGGTGCCGGTGGCCAGCCTCGTCAGCGCGATTTCGCGCCAGATCCTGCCGCATTGGAAGCCGCCATCGGGGATCGATACCGACAAATTGGTGGTCGTGCTGGCATGGACGCTCCATCCCGATGGCACGTTGGCCAGCGATCCGGTGATCGTGTCGCAATCGGGGCTGACCGATGCCAACCGCGCGCAAGCCCCGGTGTTTGCCGCTAACGCGATCAAGGCGGTGCGGTTGGCGGCGCGACCATTTCAGTTACCGCCGCAGGCTTATGCGCAATGGCAACGCGTGCGGGCGTTCCGGTTTGATTACAAATTGACTCAGCAGGAGAAGCGCTGATGCGTCGTATGATGCGAATGCTGATTATGGGGCTGGCGCTGGGCACGGCGCTATCGGGCGCGCAGGCCCAGCAACCACCCGCCCCCTTACCCAACCCCGCCGCCGAAGGTCTGACCGGATCGGTCACGGCGGTTGGCGATTGGGAAAGTCTGGGCATCGCCATCCCCGCATTCCCCACCGATCAGCCCGTGCCGACCAGTGCCGAAGGCGGCAATACCGAGGCGCTCGGGCGCAATCTGGCGCGCGTGGTCTATGGTGATCTGAAGAACAACGGATTGTTCAAGCCGACCGGTCCAGACGCCGTGCCGGGAATTGGCTATGGCGAAGTGACCGCGCCGGCATTTGACGGATGGCGCGCGCGTTCGGCTGAAATGCTGGTGCAGGGCTTTGTCAAAAGCGGTGCCGATGGCAGGCTGACGGTCGGCTGCTATCTGTTCGACGTCGCGCTGGGGCAGGAACTGGTGCGCCAGGGCTATGTCGTGCGGCCCGAAGAATGGCGCCGCGCCGCGCACAAATGCGCCGATATGGTCTATTCGCGGCTATCGGGGGAAAGCCCGTTCTTCGATTCAAAGATCGCCTATATCGCCGAAACCGGGCCGAAGGATCACCGCCGCAAGCAATTGGCGATCATGGATTCGGATGGGGCCAACCACCGCTTTGTCACCAACGGGCAGGCCACTGCACTGACCCCGCGCTATTCGCCCGATTACCGCCAGATCGCCTATCTCAGCTATATCGACGGCCGCCCGCGCATTTATGTCTACGATATCGGCACTGGTCAGCAAAAATTGGTGACCGAAGCGCGCGGCCCGAGCTTTGCCCCGCGCTGGTCGCCCGATGGCCGCTATATCCTCTATTCGATGGCGCTGGCGGGCAATACCGATATCTGGCGCGTTCCCGCGACCGGCGGCGAATCGGTGCGGCTGACCAATGTGCCCGGTATCAATATTGGCGGCAGCTATTCACCCGATGGCAGCCGGATCGTGTTTGAAAGCGACCGGTCGGGCAGCCAGCAAGTCTATGTGATGAATGCCGATGGATCAGACCAGCGCCGCATCAGCTTTTTCGGGGGCCGCGCGGCAACGCCTGAATGGAGCCCGCGCGGCGATCAGATTGCGTTCACGTGCATCTGCGGCAATCTGCGCATCGCGGTGATGGACCCGGCGGGCCAGAATATGCGCTTTTTGACAGACAGTTGGCAGGATGAAGCACCCACTTGGTCACCCAATGGGCGGATCATCCAGTTTTTCCGCACCGAACGCGGCAGTGGCCAGACCGCGATTTGGCAGGTCGATCTGACCGGGCGCAACGAACGGCGGCTCAAGACGCCGGTCAACGCGTCAGACCCGGCATGGGGCCCGGTACTGCCATGACATTTGCGGTTTCCGTTTGAAATTTGGTTCCCCCCGTTGCAGTATACCTGCAATCCTCAAAGGAGTGCTTGCGTATGGTTTCCCGTTTCGTGCCTGCCCGGATTGCGGCGATCTCGCTGCTGCTCGCCAGCGTCAGTCTGGCCAGTTGCGCCAGCAAGCCCAAAGAGCTGCCACCGCAGCCGGTACCAACCACCACCACGGTTGAAGCTCCGCCGCCCCCGCCACCCCCGCCGCCGCCCCCTCCGGGTCCGGTACCGGGCAGCCAGGCCGATTTCCTCGCCTCGGTAACGTCGGACACGGTGCATTTTGCTTATGACAAATTCGATGTCGATGCCGACAACCAGGCGATCCTGAAAAGCCAGGCGGCATGGTTGGTGCGTTATCCGACCAAATCGATCACCGTCGAAGGCCATGCCGACGAACGTGGCACGCGCGAATACAACCTTGCGCTCGGCGAACGCCGCGCCAATGCGGCCAAGAACACGCTGATCGCACTGGGTGTCGATGCCGCGCGCATCACCACCATCAGCTATGGCAAAGAACGCCCGGTCGCGCTGGGATCGGATGAAGAAAGCTGGGCGAAAAACCGCCGCGCGGTCACAATCACCGTCAACTGACCACCGCCTAGAAGCCCCCTCCCCTTCAGGGGAGGGGGTTGGGGGTGGGGCCTCTCGCCTAGGTGAGAGTTCGCGCCAACACACCACCCACACGCGGCGTTGCAAGCCACAGGTTTCTGAACGATCGCGAGCAAACCAACGATTAGCCGGGGCACGACGAATTTGTCGTGTCCCGGCTTGACGTTTGCGCCCGGCTTGGGCTTGGTCCCGGGCATGACGCGGTACACACGATCAAACGACTGGGGGTTTCCGCGCTGGCGCGGCTATGGCGCGGGGCGTGATGCCGCGCCCCTGCGGTTGTGTGATCGCCACGGCTGCACCGATCCCGGCACGTGCCCCGCGCCCAAATCGCCCAATTCACCGGATCGTTGGTATTTCTGCACCGCCCACGCCGCCGAATACAACGCCGGATGGAACTATTTCGAAGGGCTGGACAAAGAAGAGGCCGCGTCGCGCGAACGCACCGAGCGCAGCGAATCAGCGGGCTATGCGCAGACCGGCTGGGCCGAATGGGGCGGATCGGGCGATGGCAGCCGCAGCCGCGATGAAATGCGCGCGCTCGAAGTGCTGGACCTTGACGCCAGCGCCGATTTCGACGCGGTGCGCAAAGCCTGGCGCACGCGGGCAAAACTGGTCCACCCCGATGTCCGCCCCGGCGACGACGCCGCCGCCAAAGAGTTTCAGCGGCTGCAAATCGCCTATGAAGTCTTGCGCGCGGCGGAAGAACGGCGGGCGTGGAAAGGAAGCTAACCCGCTTCGCCTTCTGCCATAACGCTATCGAGCAAGGCCTCGACCCGGTCGGCATCGGGAAAACTTTCGTCGATCCAGCGCTGTTCGACCTGCCGCAAGATTTTTGCCACGCGCGGCCCGGCGGTGACGCCGCGCGCAACGATGGCCCCGCCTTTGAGCGGGAAGGAGGGGATGGCCCAATCCGCCAGTGCGGCGAGGCTGCCCCCGGTCAGCAGCAAGCGGTCGCGCGCCGCCTCCCACCCCAGCCGATAGGCCAGCGCGCGCGGATCGGACGGTCCGGGGCGCAAGCGCGCGGCGGCGCTCGCCAGCCGCGCTTTGTGCGCGTTCGACAGCCGCAACCGCGCGGCTATCGTTTCGGCCAGCACAGGCTCGGCGGGGAGCAACGCGGCAAGGCGGCGCAGGGCATCGGGCGGCACGCGCTCGCGCGTTTCGGTGGCGATCAGCGCGGGCAGCGCGGCGGGATCGGCCTCGGGCAGCACGTGCGCCAGCACCCCCAGCGCCGCCATGCGCGCCAGCGTCGGGGCGGGATCGGAATGCGCGAGCAGCAAGAGCAATTCCGAACTGACACGTTCGCGCGACAGGCCTTTCAGCGCGGGTGCCAGCGCGGCGCAGGCCATTTCGGCCGCCGGATCGCCACCGTCCGTTCCAAACCGCGCCTGAAACCGGAAATAGCGCAAAATGCGCAAATAATCTTCGCGGATGCGCGCTTCGGCCTCACCGATAAAGCGCACCCGCCGTGCCGCCAGATCAGCCAGCCCGCCAAAATAGTCGCTGATGTCCAGCGTTTTGGGGTCGGCATAGAGCGCGTTGATGGTAAAATCGCGGCGGGCAGCATCTTCGCGCCAGTCGTCGGACCACGCGATCACGGCATGGCGGCCATCAGTCGCGACATCGCGCCGCAACGTGGTGATTTCAACCGGGCCATCGGTCAGCACGGCGGTTACCGTGCCATGGGCAAGCCCGGTCGGTACGCTGCGGATGCCAGCCTCGGTCAACCGCGCGATGACGCTTTCGGGCAGCAGACGTGTGGCCATGTCGATATCGGCGACGGGCCGCCCCGCCACCGTATCGCGCACCGCGCCACCGACCCAGCGGCATTCGCCCGTCCCTGCCGGATCGAGCGCGGTAACAAGCGCCGCCAGCGTGGCGCGCTGCGTCCACGGTGCAGCGGGCAGGCGCGGCACAGTCATGCGCCGTGCCACGCGAGCCGATGCGCCAGATTGGCGATAATCGCGCCGGTCACCCCCCAGATGCGATGTTCGGCCCACTGGATTTCGACATAAGTGCCGCGTTTGCCGCCAAATTCCGCCGCACGTTGCCTGTGCTGCGCGGGATCGAGAATATAGCCGAACGGCGGTTCGAACCATTGCGCCACTTCGTGCGGATTGGGGGTAATCGCGATATCGCCGGGGACCGTCGCCAGCACTGGAGTAATGTCATAGCCAGTGCCAGTGCGGAACGGATCGGTCGTGCCGATCACGCGCACGCGCGCTGGATCGATCCCCAATTCCTCGTGCGCCTCGCGCAACGCCGCAGCAACCGCGCTTTCGCCGGGATCGAGCTTGCCGCCGGGGAATGCCGCTTGGCCGGGATGCGCGCGCATTGTCGTCGGGCGCTGGATCATCAGCACCCCCGGCCCCTCGGCATGGGCGGGCCGGTCTGTTACCGCGATCAGCACGGCGGCGGCGCGCAACGGCGCATCGGCGGCGATGCGCCAATCTTGCCACGGCGCGGCGCTGGCGTCGCGGTGGCCCGCCTCCAACGCTTGGGCCAGCCGGTCGAACAACGCATTGGTCATCGTGCAAGGCCGGGCAGCAGGCCAAAATGCACGCCGCCGCTGTCCACCCCCAGCCTATCGGGCGGCGACAGCGTGAGCGCGTGGTCGATCAACTGGCCATAGGTACTGCGGTTGAGCCGTGCTTCGGTGCCGTGGCGCACCCCCAGATAGAAGGCGGGCACATCATCGCTGCCGCCCGCGCGCAAGCGGTGGTCCGGCCCAGCGAGCACGACATCATCGGTGTTGAGCCGAAACGCCAGCACGACCTGCCCCGCCGCGTTGTGGCGCAGATGCATGTCGGTGGCGATGAACGCCGCATCATCGACCGCGATGGTCAGCTTTTCGTGCGGAGTCAGCAGATAGTGCTGCCCATCGGCGGCGCGCAGCAGCAGCGCGGAAAAGGCGCGCACCATCGCCGGGCGGGTGATCGGCCCGCCATCGTGAAACCATGTGCCATCGGCGGCGATCCGCATCCGGCTGTCGCCGGTTATCTGCGGGGTCCACTGGTCCAGCGGTGGCAACCGCCGCGCCGCCGCCGCCTCGGCCAATTGGGCAAAGTTCAGCGTGGCGAATTCGGGGGGCGGTTCATAAGGCACGGCGCATTTGCCCTGCCAGATCGGATCAGCGCCGCCAAGGCCCCAAAGCGCCGCTGGCGGGCAGGATCGAGGGATTGGCAGCGCGGCACAGCACGCGGTGCTGATCGACCGGGCCGGGCAAGCGCCAGCCACCGGTATGGGTGTTGGCAAAGCCGAAAAAGCGCCCGTAATAGGCGGGATCGCCGATCAGCACTTGCGGCAGCGGCGCGCGCGGATCAATGGCAGATAGCGTGGCAGTGACCAGCGCCTGACCATAGCCCAGCCCCTGCAACGCGGGCAGCACGGCCACCGGGCCAACCATCAGCAGCGGATGCGCGCGCCCGTGATCGTCGGTCAGCGCGACTGGCCAGCACTGGATCGTGCCTGCCAGCAAGTCGGCCGCATCGAGCGCGGCAAACGACAGCGCGGGCAGCCATTCGGCATCACCGCGCACTGTATACGCGGTGCGCTGGCGGCGCTCCGGCTCAAACGCGGTGTCGAGCAAAGCTTCGACCAGCGCGGAATCGACATCGGCAAGCGGGATGATTTTGGACAACGGGTGCAGACTTTCGCAAGATTGGCCGGGCAGATAGCGGGCCTGTCGCACCGCTGCAACCGCGTCAGGTTTCGGCAAAAGCAAAGGGCGCGGGGCTGCGGCGGTAATCGTCGGGCAGGATTTCGCGGCCCAGCGGCGGTTCGGCGCGCGCGGTGCACGCGGCGCGGTTGCACAAGCGGCAGGTCATGCCGATGGGCGTAGGTGGCGGCGCATTGGCCCCATCTTGCGCATAGATCAGCCGGGGGGCGTGTTCGGCCGCGCACCCGAGTGCGACCGCGCGCAGCAGGCCGGGGCGGCCATAGGCCCCGCCGCCGCTGGAAACGGTGCGCATGACCGAAAAGAACCGCTGCCCATCGGGCAGTTCGAGCCATTGCGTCATCACTTCGCCCGGCCGACGGAACGTCTGATGGACATTCCACAACGGGCAGCCGCCACCATGCGCGGCAAACGGAAAACCCGCGCCATCGAGCCGTTTTGACACATTGCCCGCCGCATCGACGCGGATGAAAAAGAACGGCACCCCCGCCTGCCCCGGCCGCCCCAGCGTGGTCAACCGGTGCGCGACTTGTTCAAAACTGGCCCCGAACAGCCCCGCCAGCGCCTCAATATCGTGGCCACGCGCCACGACCGCGCGGGCGAACCGGTCATAAGGCATGACAATCGCCGCCGCGCCATATCCCGCGAGCGCGCGCCACACCAGCCGCGCGGCGGTTTCGCTGGCAAAGCTTTCCCCGCGCACGACATCGGCGATTTCGCTCCGCAGCGCGGTATAGGCGATATGCAGCGCGATCTGCCATTGCCGCGCGCTGGCCGACAGCGTGTCATCGAGTAGGAGCTGTTCGGCATGGCGGTCATAGCGCACCAGCGCGCCCATCATGACATCGCCCGGCAGCAGCCGCACCCGCACCCCGCGCTGCGCCAGCCAATCCGCCTGCCCCCCGGCGCGCGCGATGTCATCCGCCAGTGCTTCGGCCCGCGCATCGAGCGCGGCAAAATGGTTGTGGGTGCGCGCGATAAAGCGCCGCGCTTCGCCGACCGCATCGGCGGCAGGATCGCCGCCCCCGCCTTCGCGCAAGCCCGCCAGCGCGTGCTGTTCGCGCGCATAAGCGGCGTGGAGGCGCAACAGTGCTTCGGCCACACCGGGAAAGCTGGTGGCGATATCGGCGACTTCAAGCGTGGTCAGATCGATTTCGGCAAAAATCGGGTCTTTGAGCATGGCCGCCAGCCGCCGCGCATAATCATCGCGCTCATCCGCGGCGAGTTCGCTCATATCGAGCTTGTAACTGCGCGCCAGCCGCAGCAGCAGATCGGCGGTCAAGGGCCGCTGGTTGCGTTCGATCAGCGCGATATAGCTGGGCGAAATCCCCAGATCATCGGCCATCGCCGCCTGCGTCAGCCCGAGTTCGCGGCGTAAACGCTTAATACGCGGGCCAAGGTAGAGCGGGCGCGATTCTGCCATGCGATGCCTCCTGAACTCGCCTCGCCGCTAGGTGCGGATCACACCGAACGAGCCATGCGGCGCGCGCTGCCATCCTCGTTCCTCCCCCTTTGGGGGAGGTGGCAGCCCGCAGGGCTGACGGAGGGGGT
>CAINGT010000102.1 GCA_903848655.1 uncultured Sphingomonadales bacterium | reverse complement strand
CCCAAAGGGGGAGGAGCTAGTTTCCATATGCGATTGCCCCTCCCCTAAAGGGGAGGGGGCTTTTAGGGTTCTGTTCTGCTTGGAAAATTCATGATTGCGGAGGTTGATGGGCGGGCGTTAGTGCTAGCGGCATTTAGCATGGCGCTGGGCGGTTGTGCGGTCGGGCCGGACTATCGTGCGCCGACGCTGGCCGTGTTGCGGGTTCCGGCGCGCTATTCGGTGTCTGCGGACGCTTCGGCGCAAGCCAATCATGCGCGGTGGTGGACGCATTTTGACGATCCGCTGCTTACCCGGCTGGAAACCGAAGGGCAAACCGCCAATCGCGATCTTGCCGTGGCACGCGCGCGGCTGCGCCAATCGCGGGAGGCGCTGATCCAGACGCGCAGCGCGGCCATGCCCACAGTGGCGGTGACCGCGGGCTTGAACCGCAACCAGCGGGTCAGTGGTGGGGGCCTGTCGGGCACTGTCGCGTCGCTCAGCGGCGATGCGGCGTATCAGGTCGATCTGTTCGGCGCGAACGCCCGAGCGATTGCCGCCGCGCGCGCCGATGCAGAGGCCAGCCGCTTTGCCACTGGCGCAGTGGCGCTGACGATTGCCGCAGATATCGCCACGGCTTATCTGCAGGTGCGATTGGCGCAAGCTGATCTGGCCAATGCCGCGCTGGCAGAGGCCAATCTGGCCGACAATCTGCAAATCGCGCAATGGCGCAATCAGGCCGGGCTGAATGGTGCGCTCGATGTCGAATTGGCGCGCACCCAATTGGCGCAGACCAGCGCCACGATCCCGGCGATTGAGGCTGCGCTGGCTGCGGGCGAAGCGCGCATCGCGGTGCTGGTGGGGCGCGATCCGGGCGCGCTGCGCGCAGAACTGGCGATGGTCGCGCCAATTCCGGTCGGCGCAGTGCAACTGGCGGTCGGCATTCCCGCCGATGCGGTGCGCCAGCGGCCCGATGTGCGCGCGGCCGAGCGCGCCTTGGCCGCCGCAACCGCGCGGATCGGCGTGGCGCAAGCGCAATTGTATCCCGCGCTCGGGCTGGGCGGCAGTGTCGGAACCGGGGCGGCGGCGCTGAGCAATCCGTTTGCCGCGATCACCGGGCAGGCGTTTGCCACGCTGACTCACCTGGTGTTCGATGGCGGGCGGCGGCACAGTGTGGTGCGTCAGGCGCGCGCGCAGGCCGATGAAGCGCTCGCCAGCTATCAACAATCCGTGCTGATCGCGCTCGAAGAAACCGAAAATGCCTTGGTAACCGCGCGCAGCGTCAGCCGCCAGCAAGCGCAGGTCGAGGCGGCAGCGGCGGCAGCAGCCAATTCCGCGCTGCTCGCCCGGCAACAATACCGCAGCGGGCTGATCGATTACGCCGCGCTGATCGTCACTGAAAACCTGCTGATTTCCGCGCGCAACGGCGTGGTGCAGGCGCGCCATGACCGCGCGCTGGCGCTGGTTCAGCTCTATTCCGCGCTTGGCGGCGGCTGGACCGATCAAGACTTTTCAAGGCCGCAGGACATCCCATGACCGACCCGATCACGCCTGATGACACCACGCAGTTTCTGGGCGAGCGGCACGCGCCGTGGTGGCGACGCTGGCTCGGCTGGCTGGCCCTTGGAGCAGGCGTGGTGGCTGCGCTGGTGCTGATTATCGGATATTTCACCCGCGTTCCGGCGGACCAATATGTCACCCAGCCGGTGCGCCGGGGGGCCTTGCAAGTGACGGTATCGGCAACCGGGCGGCTGGCACCGATCAATCAGGTTGCAGTCGGGTCCGAATTGTCGGGGCTGGTCATCAAAGTGCTGGTCGATGTCAATGATCCGGTCGTCGCCGGACAGGCGCTGGCGTTGGTCGATCCATCGCGCTTTGCCGATACCGTGCGCCAGAGCGAGGCTTTGTTGCGCGCCAATCAGGCCGCTGTCGCGCTTGCCACCGCCACGCTCGAACAAGACCGCGCGCAATTGGCGCGGCAGGACAGCGTGTTTCGCCTGTCGGGCGGCAAAGTGCCATCAGACGCGGATCTTGCCGCCGCGCGCGCCGAATATGGCCGCGCGCGCGCCGCGCTGGCATCGGCCAGCGCCAATGTTGCGGCGGCGCGCGCGGTGGTGTCGTCCGCGCGGATCAGTCTGACCAAGACGGTCATCCGATCACCGGTTACCGGCGTCGTGCTGACCCGCCAGATCGAACCGGGGCAGACCGTGGCGGCGTCGTTCAACACCCCCACGCTGTTCGTGATCGCGCAAGATCTGGCGCAAATGAAGCTGCCGGTCGCCGTCGATGAAGCCGATGTCGGTGAAGTGGCGCAAGGCCAGCAGGCCAGCTTTACCGTCGATGCCTTTCCGGGCGAACGCTTCCCCGCGAAAATTTCGCGCGTCGATCTTGGCTCCAATGTATCGGCCACGACCACCACGACCGCGATCACCACCAGCGCGGTAGTGGTGTCGTACAATGCCAATCTGACGGTGACCAATAGCAGCTTGCGCTTGCGCCCCGGCATGACCGCCACCGCGCAAATCATCACCAAAGCGCGGCCCGATGTGCTGCTGGTGCCCAATGCGGCGCTGCGCTTTACCCCCGCCGACACCGGCAGCGGTGGTGGCGGCTTTGCCAGCGCGATGATCCCGCACCGCACCCGCCGCAGCGGGGCGCTGCAAAGCCAGACCGCCGAACATGGCCGGGGCGCGCGCCAGACGGTCTATGTGCTCGATCAGGGCGCGCCGCGCGCGGTCGATATCCAGACCGGGGCCAGCGACGGGTCGCTGACCGAAGTTACCGGCGGCGCGCTGACCCCGGCGATGGTGGTGATTACCGGGCAATTGGCAGCCGGGGGCGGATGATGCCCACACCCGTCCCGCTGATCGAACTGCGCGCCGTGACCAAAAGCTTTGGCGTGGACGAGGCGCGGTTTCAGGCGCTCAAAGGGGTCAATCTGTCGGTTGCGGCGGGCGATTTCGTTGCGATCATGGGCGCATCGGGGTCGGGCAAATCGACCACCATGAATATCCTGGGCTGCCTCGATGTGCCGACCAGCGGGCAGTATCTGTTCAAAGGCCACGATGTCGGCGCGCTGGATCGCGATCAGCGCGCCTTGCTGCGGCGGCGCTATCTGGGCTTTGTGTTTCAGGGCTATAACTTGCTCGCGCGCACTTCGGCGTTGGAAAATGTCGAATTGCCGCTGATCTACCGGGGCGATGGCCGCGCCGCACGGCAGGCGCTGTCGATGGCCGCGCTCGACAAAGTCGGGCTCGGCGACTGGGCCGGGCATACCCCGGCGCAGCTATCGGGCGGGCAGCAGCAACGCGTGGCGATTGCCCGCGCGCTTGTCACCAGCCCCGAATTGCTGCTGGCGGATGAACCGACCGGCAACCTTGACAGCGAACGTTCGGTCGAAATCCTGCAATTGCTCACCGGGCTTAACCGGACCAGCGGGATCACCGTGGTGATGGTCACGCACGAACCCGACATGGCGGCTTTTGCGCGGCGGATCATCCGGTTCAAGGACGGGCTGGTCGAAACCGACGCCGCGCCCGCCCCGGCACCCGCCTGATGCTGGGCACCACCTTCATCCTCGCGTTCCGGTCGATCCGGCGGCACCTGATGCGATCCTTCCTCACCACGCTTGGCATCATTATCGGCGTGGCGGCGGTGATCACGATGGTTACGCTGGGGCAAGCGACCACCATCGCGGTGCAAAAACAGATCGCCAGCCTTGGCAACAATATCCTGCTCGTGCGCCCCGGACAGGGGTTTGGCCGCGGCGGGGGCGGGCCGCAGCCGCCCAATTTCACCGACCGCGATATTGCGGCAGTGCGGGAGCAGATTGCCGGGATCACTGCGGTTGCGCCGCAAGCGGGCAGCGCGGTAACCGCAGTGTACGAAGGGTCGAACTGGTCCACCACCGTCAACGGCACCACTGGCGACTATTTCCGCATCCAGCCGTGGCCGCTGGCCGCCGGGCGCGTGTTTGCCCCGGCCGAAGAACAAGCGGGCAAAGCCGTGTGCGTGATCGGCAACACCGTGCGCAAGAACTTGTTCACGCAAGGCTCGCCTTTGGGCGAACGTATGCGGCTGAACGGGATTTCGTGCGTGGTCATCGGCGTGCTGTCGGCGCGCGGGCAGGCGGGGTTCGGCGGCGATCAGGATGACGTGGTGGTCATGCCGATCAAGACCGTGCAACGGCGGCTGACCGGCAACCAGGATGTGCGGCTGATGCTGGTGGGGGTCGATACCGCGTATGACAGCCCCACCGTGCAAGCCGCGATCACCGGCCTGTTGCGCGAACGCCGCCAGATTTCCGGCGGCAAACAGGACGATTTCAACATTTTCGACACCGCGCAGATCAGCGCAACGCTGACCGGCACGACCAAGCTGCTGACGCGCATCGTGACCGCCGTGGCGGCGATCAGTCTGGTAGTCGGCGGGATCGGCATCATGAATATCATGCTGGTGTCGGTCACCGAACGAACGCGCGAAATCGGCATCCGGCTCGCCATCGGCGCGCTGGCGCACGAAGTGCTGACGCAGTTTCTGGTCGAAGCGATCGTGCTGTCGTGCCTTGGCGGGGTGATGGGGATTGCACTGGCGCAAGCGCTGGTGGCGATAGTCTCGCCGCTGATGCAAGTCGCTTGGCTGTTCGTGCCACGCATCAATGGGATCGCGTTTCTGATCGCGGCGGCCATCGGCGTGGTATTCGGCTATTTCCCCGCGCGCCGCGCCGCCAGCCTCAACCCCATCGATGCCTTGCGCTACGAATGATCGCATTCGCTTATCCGCCAGGATCGTGTTAGGGCGCGCGCCAGCGACCGAACGGGTCGCATCGGACAAAGAGGTATCAGGACACGTTCATGGCAGGATACAAGGAACCGGGCTTTCAGGATCGCGTGGCCGCCGCCGCCAAAGCGCGCGAAAGCGCCTTGGCACGGCTGAAGGCAAAACCGCCGGTTGATCCCGAACTGGTCGCACAGCGCATCGCCAAAGAGGCCGAGCGCGCCGCCGCAGCGGCACAGCGCGCTGCCGAACGCGCCGCCGAACGGCAGGCCGCGCGCGAAGCCGCACTGGCCGCCAAAGCCGAACAAGCCGCGCTCGCCGCTTTGGCGGCGACCCCCGCCCCGGTTTTGACCGAGGCCGAACGCAAAGCGGCGCGCGATGCCCGTTATGCCGCACGCAAGGCCCGCAAGTCATCGAAGTAGCTCCAGCGCTTTCGCCCACTCGCCCCGAACCAATCACGCTTGATGGCCACGACCTGATCGCCAGTGCGACCGTGCCCGATGGCGCACGGCTGCGGCTGGTGCAGCGCGGTGACGAATTCACCATCCTGCTCGACCGCACCGAATTGATGAGCACCCGCGCCAGCACGTCCGAACGCGCGCTGGCCACGATGACGGTGGATCGGCTGGCCGGGCGGCCCGCGCCCGATCTGCTGATCGGCGGCTATGGCATGGGCTATACGCTGCGCGCCGCGCTGGCGGTGCTGCCCGGCGATGCCAGCGTGACAATGGCCGAACTCGTGCCCGAAATCGTCGCATGGGCGCGCGGGCCGATGCACCGGCTGACCGCCGGGTGCCTCGATGATCCGCGCGTGCTGCTGGTGGGCGATGATGTGGCGATGCTGATCGATGCCGCGCGCGGCGGTTATGATGCCATCTTGCTCGATGTCGATAATGGTCCCGAAGGGCTGACGCGCATCATCAACGACGATCTCTATTCGGCCCAAGGACTGCAAGCCGCGCGCACCGCGCTCAAACCCGGGGGCGTACTGGCAGTATGGTCGGCATTTCCCGATGAAGCGTTCACCACGCGGCTGCTCGATGCCGGGTTCGATCTGACCGAATCGATCGTCAAAGAAGGCGGCGATGATGACGAAGCGCACCATGTCATCTGGTTCGCGCAGCGGCCCTTAGACGATCCGGCTTGACTTGCCCTTGATGCCCCTTGCTATCAGTCAGACCGCACCCTAAATACCGGACCAGATCAGTCTGATTTCGGATTTTTCGGATTTCGGACGGTAAGCAAAGGTGGCTGGGGCAATGCGTTTATCGAGCATGGCGGATTATGCCGTGGTCATCATGGCCGCTGCCGCGCGGCATTGCGGGCAGGCACGCGTGTCGGCGCAGCACTTGGCCGATGAAACCGGGCTGCCCGCGCCAACGGTGCAGAAACTGGTGAGCAAGCTGGCAGGCGCGCGGCTGTTGCGCGCGGTGCGCGGCGCGCGCGGCGGATTGATGCTGGCGCGCCCGGCGGCGGCGATTTCGCTGGCCGATATTGTCGAAGCGGTCGAAGGGCCGATTGCCATGGCGTCGTGCAGCGAACGGCTGCGCACTGAAAGCGGGCGGCACGACTGCACGCTCGAAAGCGGTTGTGCGGTGCGTCCGCACTGGCCGCTGGTCGATGCCGCGCTGCGCGCTGCGCTCGCTGGGGTGCCGCTCAGCCGACTTGCCGCGCCCGCCCCCGTGCTGGCCCAAACGCTGACCCCCCAAACGCTGACCCCCCAAACGCTTACTCCCATGCTGACGATGAGCGCATGACCGACACGCTGAACCCCCCACCCGTCCGCGATGCGGCAGCCCACGCGGCAGCGGCGCGCGTGGCCGATTACGAGCACGGCTGGTCATCGGATATCGCGCAGGAATATGGCCCCAAAGGCCTGTCCGAAGATACCGTGCGCTATATTTCCGCCAAAAAGCACGAACCGCAATGGATGCTCGACTGGCGGCTGAAAGCCTATCGCCACTGGCTGACAATGCCGATGCCCGACTGGGCCAAGCTGTCGATCCCGCCGATTGATTATCAGGCGGCCTATTACTGGGCCGCGCCCAAGACCGCCGCCGGGCCAAAAAGCCTTGACGAAGTCGATCCCGAAATTTTGCGCATTTATGCCAAGCTGGGGATTCCGCTGGCCGAACAGGCCGTGCTCGCTGGGGTCGAAGGCGCGCGCAAGATCGCGGTCGATGCGGTGTTCGATTCGGTATCGGTCGCCACCACCTTCCGCAAGGAACTGGAAGCGGCGGGCGTGATTTTCCGCTCGATCAGCGAGGCGATCCGCGAATATCCTGACATGGTGCGCCGCTGGCTGGGCAAAGTCGTGCCGATCCACGATAACTATTTTGCCGCGCTCAACTGCGCTGTATTTTCCGACGGCACGTTCGTTTACATCCCCAAAGGCGTACGCTGCCCGATGGAGCTGTCGACCTATTTCCGCATCAATGCCGAAAACACCGGGCAGTTCGAACGCACGCTGATCGTGGCGGATGAAGGCGCTTATGTCTCGTACCTCGAAGGCTGCACCGCGCCGCAGCGCGATGAAAACCAGTTGCACGCCGCCGTGGTCGAACTGGTTGCGCTCGACGATGCCGAAATCAAATATTCGACCGTGCAGAACTGGTACCCCGGCGATGCGCAAGGCAAAGGCGGCATCTACAATTTCGTCACCAAACGCGCGCTGTGCCAGGGCGCGCGCAGCAAAGTAAGCTGGACTCAGGTCGAAACCGGATCGGCCGTCACGTGGAAATACCCGAGTTGCGTGCTGAATGGCGAAGACAGCGTCGGCGAATTCTATTCGGTGGCGGTAACCAACAACCACCAGCAGGCCGATACCGGCACCAAGATGATCCACAACGGCAAAGGCAGCCGTTCGACCATCGTGTCCAAAGGCATCAGCGCCGGATTTTCGAACAATACCTATCGGGGGCTGGTGCGCGTGGCCGCCGGTGCCGAAGGGGTGCGCAACCACACCCAGTGCGACAGCCTGCTGCTCGGCCCCACCTGCGGCGCGCATACTGTGCCCTATATCGAAGTGCGCAATCCCACCGCGATTATCGAACACGAAGCGACCACGTCAAAAATCTCCGACGACCAATTGTTCTACGCGATGCAACGCGGCCTGTCCGCCGAAGACGCCGTAGCACTGATCGTCAACGGCTTTGCCCGTGAAGTGCTCCAACAATTGCCGATGGAATTCGCGGTCGAAGCGCAAAAGCTGCTGGGCATCAGCCTGGAGGGCAGCGTTGGATAACCGCTCCCCCATACAAGACGCGCGCCGCCTGAACGCCCCTCCCCTTGCGGGGAGGGGCCGGGGGTGGGGCCTCCCGGCCGGGTTCCTCGCTAAATTGAACGCGCGGGCGGCGGACATGCGCGCCTACCCCACCGAGCCCGAAAAACGCCTGTGGTGCGCGCTGTCGAATGGGCAGCTGGAAGGCTACAAGTTTCGTCGCCAAGCGGTGATCGGCGCGTATATTGCCGATTTCCTCTGCCCGAAAAAGGCGCTGATCGTCGAAGTCGATGGCGACACGCATGACCAAGACCACGATCAGCAGCGCGATCAGGCCTTGGCGGGACATGGATTTCAGGTGCTTCGCGTAACCAACCCGGATGTGATGCGTAATCTCGATGGAGTATTGCAGCATATTCTTGCTGCTCTGCATTCAGCGCCCGAGCGTTGGCCGCGCCCCCACCCCAACCCCTCCCCTGAAGGGGAGGGGCTTTTGGGCTCGAGCGAACCATGACCCTGCTGCTCTCCATCGGCTCGGTCGTCCCCGACGGCAAAGCTGCGCGCCACCCATTCCCCCCTCCCCTTCAGGGGCGGGGCCGGGGGTGGGGACGCGCCTCACACTCTCACCCAGCAGAGAGCCCCCACCCCCAACCCCCTCCCCTAAAGAGTAGGGGGCTTATGCGCGTTGATTT
>CAINGT010000101.1 GCA_903848655.1 uncultured Sphingomonadales bacterium | reverse complement strand
CCCCACCCGGTTTAGCCCTTTTTGCAAAAATTCCGCGCAACGCTCCATCAAGGACACCGGTTTTGCTGCGGCAAGGGCCGCGCGCGACATGGACAGCAAAGCAATACCAAGTTGCTATCGCGCGCAAAATCCGCCAGCTTACCCGTTCTAGGGGAGATGCCGCCGGGAGGGACAGAGTACGCCATGGGTGCAGATCAGGCGATTGGCCTCGTCAACAAAATGCTGTTCGTCGCGATGGCGGTTGCTTCTCCCGTGTTGTTGGTGACGCTGATCACCGGGCTGACAGTAAGCATTCTGCAGGCGACAACCCAGATCCAGGAAATGACGCTGGGCTATGTCCCCAAACTGTTCGCCGCAGCCCTTGTCATCATTGCCTTTGGGTCGTGGATGATTGGTCGCATCACGCAATTTGCGATTGATGTGATTGCCATCATCCCCGCGCTCGGCTGATCGTGGTGCCCATGACCGGCGTGGCAGTGGTATCATGGGTCAATACCTCGCTGCTATTCAGCATGCGGATCGTGCCGTTGCTCGTATTCACGCCCCCCTTCACGCTGGTAATCATGCCAAGGCTGTTCCGCGCCTTGCTGGCGGTTGGGCTTGCTGCGACGATTACCGGCGGGCTTGGCAGGCAAGACGGCTTTCCAACATCAGACCTTGCCACGTTGCTACCCGCAGCAATGCATGAACTGCTGACCGGCCTTGCACTGGCAATGCCGTTTCAGTTTCTTTACGCGGGGCTCTACACCGCCGGACGATCTATCGACATTCAGGCCGGACTTGGTACCGCCTTGCTTATCGACCCGAGATCAAAGGGGCAGGTGCCGATGGTTGGTTCGATTATCGGCTATGTTGCAGGTGCGATCTTTGTGGCGCAGGACGGTCTGCATGATGTCCTGCGGATCATGGCGGCATCGCTCGACGTGGTGCCGATCGGGATGCCGTCGCACGGTCTTGCGCTTGCCACGCTAGGCGCCCAGTTGACCTTGATGTGCGCCTTGGGGTTCGGCGTGGTCGGCGGGTTGATGGTCACGCTGTTTCTGACCGACGTTGTCATTGGCTTGCTCGCGCGGACGGTGCCGCAGATGAACGCGCTGATTCTTGGTATTCAGGTAAAGAGCCTTGCTTTACTGGCGCTACTGCCAGTGGTGTTGGCAATGTCGGGAAGCCTGCTGGCGCATATGATTGTGCTAACCCTTGAAGCTATGCCCCGGCTGATCTGATGGCGGAAGACAGCGACAAGGACAAAACCGAAGACGCCACAAGCCATAAGCTGAAGCAGGCGCGCGAACGCGGCCAAGTCCCCAAAGGGATGGATATTGGTTTTCTGGCGGCTTTGACCGGGCTGGTCGGTTATGGTTGGGCGCGCGGTGAAGCAATGATCGCGCGACTGGCCTCGACCACCACCGATGCGCTGATCATTGCCCCGCAATTGCCGCAGACCAATGATGCATTGGGGCGCATTATCAGTGGTTTGGCGCTGGACATGGCCGAGCCGGTGGCGGTGCTGGCCGGAACCGTGTGGCTCGCGGTGCTGGTGCTGGAAATAGTGCAGACCGGACCCGTCTTCGCGCCTGATCGCTTGAAGCCCGATTTTACCCGGCTCAATCCGGCAGCGGGTCTCAAGCGGTTATTCACGGTCCGCACTCTGATCGAGGCTGGCAAAAGCATTGCCAAGTTGGCCGTCTATATCGTGATCGGCTGGCTGGTGATAAAATCGATGCTGGCATCAAGGCTGGCAGCGATGACCGATGCGCGCCATGTGAGCGATGTCCTCTCCGCAACGACAATGCGCTTGTTGCTCGGATGCCTGCTGGCCGCTTTGCTGTTCGCGTTGGTTGACCAGTTGCTGTCACGGCGGCAGTTTGCCGCGCTAATGCGGATGAGCAGGCGGGAAGTTCGCCGAGAACTGCGCGACCGCGAAGGCGATCCACGCATCAAGCAGCGGCGAAAGCAAATTCACCGCGAATTCGTGCAGATGGCCAAAAGCCTGAACCAGATCCGCAGCGCGGACGTCGTGATAGTGAACCCAGTGCACTTTGCCGTCGCCTTGCGCTATGTCCCGGCAAAAATGGCGGCTCCGCGCGTGGTATCGCGCGGCAAAGGCGGATTTGCGGTGATACTGAAAACCATTGCGTTTCGCGCGCAAATACCGGTCGTGCACGATCCGCTGCTCGCACGCAGCCTGTTTTCCAGCGTTCCGCTGGATGCGGAAGTCGATGAGAAATTTTACGTTCCTATTTCCGATATCTATCGTAAACCGGCATTGGTGGCGCGGAGGGTTTGAGGGGTGATTTCGAAATTTCTGGAGAAAAATGCCGATTTGGGGTTAGTCGTAGCGCTGATAATGATTCTGCTAGTACTATTTTCTCCTATTCCCCCATCAATTCTTGATTTTCTGATCATCATAAATTTTTCGTTTGGATTATCAATATTGATGATGACTTTTTATGTTTTAAAACCGGTTGAATTTTCTACGTTCCCTTCCCTGCTGCTGATGACCACCCTGTTCAGGCTGGCGCTTAATGTTGCCGCAACCCGCCTGATACTGACCCAGGGATTCGCCGGGGATGTGATTTCGGCAATCGGAGCTTATGCTGCACAGGGAAATTTTGTCATAGGTCTTGTGGTTTTTTTCATTCTCGTGGTCGTGCAATTTGTGGTGGTCACATCGGGCGCGCAGCGCGTGTCCGAAGTCGCCGCGCGGTTCGTGCTGGATTCGGTGCCTGGCCAACAAATGAGTATCGATGCCGACCTCAACATGGGGCTGATCGACCAGGCAGAAGCCAAGCTTCGGCGCAAAAACATTGAACGTGAAGCAAATTTTTACGGCGCGATGGACGGGGCGAGCAAATTTGTCAAAGGCGATGCCATCGCCAGCATCGTCATTTTGCTCATCAACATCATCGCTGGATGGACGATCGGCACCACGCAAATGGGGCTGGACTGGTACGATGCGCTGCAGCGGTTCACCTTGCTGACGATTGGCGATGGCATCGTGACGCAAGTTCCCGCGCTCGTCATTTCGGTGGCGACCGGCATTGTCGTTACGCGATCATCGCAGGACCGACCGCTTGCGCGGGAAATCATCATCCAGTTAACCGCCATTCCAAAAATTCCGCTGATCGTGATGGGCGGACTGGGCCTGCTGCTGCTACTACCCGGCATGCCGACAGTGCCGATCGTCCTTGCCATCATACTGCTGGGCGGCGGTGTGCTGGTATTGCGGCGTCGATCCCGTTCGCAACTGGACCGTATTGCCAGCATGGCGGACCCGGTTCCAGAAAAGCTGGCCACCGGGGCAATCCCGCCAATCAAAATCGCTTTTGGTGAAGCCCTGAATTCGGCATGGATCGATGCAAGAATTCTGATTCATGAGCGGTATTCGGCCTTTCGGGCGGAACGGAACGACAGCCTGGGTTTGCTGCTGCCAGATCTCGTGCTGGCCGAAAACACGCTTCTCGGATCGAACGAATATGAAATCGCCATCCTTGGTTCGCGCTTTGGCCGAGCAGAAGTCTACCCAGACCGAACCCTGCTGATAAAATCAAAAGATGCAAAACTTGCCGTGTCCGGGATTGAGACAACCGACCCAGCGTTTGGCCTGCCCGCAGTGTGGATCGATGACAGTGAGCGTGCGCGGGTGATCGACCCGGCCGTGACTCTGGTCGATCCAGTTACGATGGTAATGACGCACTTGGGGGAGATCCTCCGCCAGCAAGCGCCCACGCTGCTAAGTCGCAGCCAAGTCGTTGCCATGCTCGATGGGGTTCGAACCCGCCAGCCCGGTCTGGTCGAAGACATCACTCCGGCGATCTTAAGCATATCTGATGTTCAGCAAGTGCTGAAAAATCTTCTTTCCGAAGAAGTTTCAATCCGCAATATTGATTATATAATCGAAATTTTACTGAATGTTTGTGGGAAAACTAAAGATATTGCGGAACTTACAGAGATGGTGCGCCAAAATCTTGCACACGCAATTTGTCAGGACTTACAAGGGCGGCATAGGGAACTTTCTGTGCTAAGCATGGCTCAGTCGATCGAGCAGCAGATCAATGATGGATTACGCAAGGCCAATGGAACGCATTCAATTGCAATAGACCCCAGGCTGGCAGAACGTCTACTCCAAAAAATGATCCCGATGGTTGAAGGAATGATGCGCCAAGGTTTGGCTCCTGTGCTGTTGTGCGGGCCTTTTGCAAGGCGCCACTTAAGAGCATTTTTGGGCCGAAGCATGCCAAAATTGGCAGTTATCTCGGTGAATGAAGTGCCTTCTTCAATTAACATAAAATCGTTCGGCATTGTGCAATTGGACTCCTATAGCGGAATGCGATTAGATTGAATGGCATTCCGCTCTAGAGTCTTTGTTTTCGCGTGATTTATTGCGAAAAACCGGTACCCACTTTTTCGCATCACGCTCTAGAGCGGAACGCGCCTAGATTGAAGCGCATTCCGCTCTAGAGTCTTTGTTTTCGCGTGATTTATTGTGAGCCGCAGTCCACCAAAGGTAAAAACCGGTTCGTACCTTTTCGCATCAGGCTCCAGCTTCCGCAGTTTACCTTATTGGGAATTCCCTCCATTTTCGCGTGAAAGTGTGGTTTGCTTTCCGGTATCGAGACGAGTAGAGAAATGTACCTATGGGCGATTTGATTGATCGAGCGGGCGAAATTCTAGCGCAGTCTCAACGGATTGTGGATGTTGCGTCGCAAAATATTGCGAATCTTGGAACCAGCGGCTATAAGCGGAAAGTTCCCTTTTTGACGCTGCTGGAAAGCGGGCGGAACGTATCGGATGCCAAAGAGCGCGTGTCGGTTTATCAGGACTTTGCGCAAGGAGCGCTCGGGCAAACGGGCTCGCCGCTCGATCTGGCTATTTCTGGTGCAGGCTTTTTTGTGATCCGAACGGATGGTCACAACGTGTATGCGCGCAACGGACAGTTTCATCGCGATGGCAATGGGCGCCTGCTCAGTGTCGATGGTTATCCGCTCCAAGCTGTCGGCGGCGGCGATATCGTACTGAAAGAAGGGGATTTTAAGGTTTCGCTTGATGGCACGGTGTTTCAGTCCGGCGAATCTTCGGGTCAAATCGCTCTGGTTGAACCCGACCACCGTGAACAACTGGCAGGTACGACCGGGGGCTTTTATCTGTCTGGCGATGGCCGGACGCATGACGTCCAGACACCGGTCATTCATCAGGCGATGGCTGAAGCATCGAACAGTACCAATGGCCAGGAAATGACCATGGTGATCGAAGCCATGCGCCGCGCCGAGACTGGCCAGCAAATCGCGCACGTTTATGATGATCTTGTCGGCAAAGCGATAAGCGGTTTTGGGGGATAATCTGCGATGAATGGGGCGTTTTACATTGGTGCAACCGCAATCGAAGCGCACCAGCGCGCTGTCGATGCGCTGGCGGCCAACATTGCGAACGCCAATACAACCGCCTACAAACGGCTGGAAGTCCAGTTTTCAGAACTGCTCCAAGCACCCGCCCCGGTGAATGGTGATGGCGCGGGAAGCCACGCAATTGCAGACATGTCGCTCGGCGGGGTCCAAGTGCAGGCCGGTATCCGCACATTCGATCAGGGGCCGCTGAATCCAACGGGCAAGCCGTTCGATGTGGCGATCAACGGCGATGGTTTTTTTGAGGTTTTGGGGCCATCTGGCCAGTTCATGCTGTGGCGCGGTGGCACGCTCGTGGTCAATGGCGACGGATATCTGGCGGCGGCCAATGGATATTCGCTTAAACAACTGATCCGGGTTCCGGACAATGCGCAGCAATTACAGATCGACGCTGATGGCAAAGTCTGGGCAGTGTTGGGCAGCGCTGCAAACCCGACGCAATTGGGCCAGATTGGCTTGGCGCATGTCCGCGACAACAGCGCGTTGGCCAGCCTTGGGGGCGGGCTGTTTAGCGATACCAGTGCTGCTGAGGGATCCGGCTCCACAAATGTGATATCGCTGGCGGCGGGTCAGGACGGGGCTGGAACGATTGTCCAAGGCTCGCTTGAAACCAGCAATGTATCGCTGACAGTGGAAATGACCAGTTTGATGCTGGTGCAACGAATCTATGCTGCCAACGCCCAAGTGGTTCAGGCTGCAGACCAATTGATGGGTATCGCCAATGGCCTTCGTCGTGCGTAGCCCATCCCAATACGGGGATGTCGCGTGTTGATCGCGTGTGCGATGGTGGCCATAGCGTCACCAGTGACCGTCAGCGGTGCCGTTCCTGCACATAGCGGCGTGATTATCAAGCCGCATGATCCGGTCAGGGTGATCGTTGATGCTGGTGCGGTGCGCATTGAGCGCAGTGCGGTAGCCATTCAGGCTGCGCGGTCTGGCCAGATGCTGTTCGTCGTGACCGATGACGGCACCGTGTTTTCTGTCCGGGCAACTACGCCGTGATCCGGTTCCTGATCTTCGTGGGGATGCTGCTAATTCCGGTTTCTGCATCGGCAGACAATCTCTACCGCCCGGGAAACTGGGCCGCATTAGCGGCGGATCGACATGCCGCAGCGGTGGGCGACAGCCTGGTTGTGCTTGTCTATGAAAACGCGTCAGCCATCAATTCTGCGGGGACCAGCAGCAAACGGTTGAACGGTCTGAGCGGCGGGATTAACGCCGGTTCGCAGCTTAATACTTCCGGTAGCCTTAATCTTTCAGGTAGTTATGATGGCAGGGGTCAGACCAGCCGTTCGGGCCAGATGACCGCCCAACTCAGTGTGGTGGTTGATCGGCTGCTTGAGAACGGCGATTTGCATATAGCAGGGATGCAGACGATTATCATCAGCGGAGAACGCAGCCACATCAAACTGGAGGGGCGGGTGCGGACGGCGGATATTGGTGCGGACAATTCGATTCTTTCTTCACGACTTGCCGATGCAGTGATTGAATATGACGGCAAAGGTTATTCCTCGCGCAGCGCCAAGCCGGGGATCGTAACACGCATTTTCAACCTGCTGGGCCTCGTCTGATGTGGCGCGCGCTTGCCACTCTGATGCTTGCGCTAACTGCGATCAGTCCAGCGAAGGCAGATGTCGCTCCTGTACGAATCAAGGATTTGGGGCACTTTCAGGGTTGGCGCGATAATGCGCTGGTCGGTTACGGACTGGTAACCGGGCTCGACGGATCGGGCGATTCACCCAACAGCGAAGTGACGCGTCAGGCCATCAGAAACGTGCTCGGACGGATGGGGGCCAATGTCGCTGTCGATCAGGTGCGCAGCCGCAACGCGGCTGTGGTGATGGTGGTTGCTACATTGCCCGCTTCGGCCGCAGTTGGGGACAGGATTGATGTCAACGTCACGTCGATTGGCGATGCCCGCAGCCTTGGCGGTGGCACTTTACTAATGACGCCACTGATGGGGCCAGACCAGCGCGTTTACGCTTTGGCGCAAGGGCCGCTGATAGTCGGAGGGTTTCGTTTTGACGCCGATTACAACAGTCGTCAGAAAAATTCGCCAACAGGCGGTTTGATTACGCAGGGCGCATCGGTCGAAGTCCCAGTGACGGCGGATTTGCGCAGTCCGCAAGGCCTGATTTTCCTGCTGCGTGATCCGGACTTTACCACCGCTCAGAATGTTGCCGACGGGATCAATGCCGCGCTTGGTGCCGGGGTGGCGCAAGCAAATTCCGCCGAAGCCGTGCATATTGCCGTGCCGACGCAAGTGGCAGACATTCATCGCCTGCTCGCCCGCATCGAAAGCATCGCGGTTGTGCCGGATCAGGTTGCCCGCATCGTGGTCAATGAACGTGCGGGAACCGTGGTAGCCGGGGGTGGTGCGCGGCTTTCTGCGGTGACGATTGCGCAAGGCGATGTAAAAGTTACCGTCGAAGCCGACCATGATGCGCCACAAAGCTTTGACTATGAGCACCGTGGCAGCGGTGCATACGTGTACGGCAGGCCAGCGACACGCTTGTCGGTAAATGAGAGTGAAGACAAAGTTGTTAATATGAGCAATGCTTCGGTAACAGACCTAGTCCAAGCTTTAAACCAGATTCATGTTTCTACTCGAACAATAATAGCGATTTTACAAGCTATAAAAGCGGCTGGGGCGCTACATGCCGAAATAGTTATTCAGTGAGGAGCACCATGGAACCGTTAACATCAGCAACGCTTATCAAGGCTTTGGACGGTTTGTCCTTGCGAATGACTGCAATCGCGCAAAATGTCGCCAACGCGGGGTCGCCACGGTACCGCCCAGTGCACGTGAGTTTCGAGGCAGCGCTTAAAAGGGCCGCGACTATGAGTGCCAGCGCTGTCGATCAGGTACAACCGCTTGTAACGCATACCCGTGACAATGCTTCGCGATCGGATGTCCGGCTTGATCTGGAACTGGCGGATTCGGCAATGACCAAAGAACGGTACGGCGCAGTTGCTGAATTGTTGGCCAGGGAGTTGCAGATCGATGATCTGGTGCTGGCAGGAGCGCGCAGCTGATGGGGGCAATGCAAATCAGCCTTACCGCACTTGACGTCGAATGGCGACGCATGGAAGTGATTGCGGAAAATCTTGCCAACGCTGGAACCGCTCTTGATCCAACCGGTGGGGGCTACCGGCCGATGCAGGTCGTTTCCGGGCCTAAAACGAACTTCTCCGATCTCGCCAATATCACGCCCGATCAGCTTCAGGGTGTTGAAATTGTATCGCTACAACCTGAAAATGTTGCGCCGCATCAGGTCTATGAACCCCAGAATCCCCTCGCAGACGTCAAAGGATTCGTGTCTTACTCGGGTGTAGACCATGCTGCTGAAATGTTGCTAATGGCGAAAACATCACGAATTTATGAAGCGAACATTGCCGCATTTAATGCAGCGCGGCAAATGTATGGCAAAGCTTTAGAGATAGGGAAGCGTTGATGAGCACGATCATACCGGTTTCGGCTGTCGATGCCAGCGTACCGGCGACAGTTTTATCACGCCCGGCCACTGCGGTGCATAGTGCCGGGCGGGCCGACGCATCTTTTGCAAATTTGTTGATGGATGGTGTGCATTCGGCAAATACTAAGCTGCTCGAAGCAGAACAGCTCGTGACAGCGTTTGCATCGGGAGATAACATCCCAGTTCATAAGGTTAGTTATGCAATTGAAGTCGCGCGCCAAAGTCTGGAGATGTCATTGCAAGTACGAAACCGACTGCTTGAAGCCTATCAGCAATTTATGAATATGCAAATCTAGTGAATGATGGCGGCTCGGCGAAGCGCCATCAATTTTCAGTTTATCTGTTTTCGCGTGATTTTTGCAAAAACCGGTTCGCATTTTTTGTCATGACGCTCTAGGGTAAATTCGTTATGCCGGATTTTAATTGGCTAAAACGACAATATTTCTTGGTTTTTGCTTTGACGAGTATGCTTGCATTCGCGTTAATTCTGATATTTTTTGGCGTATTTCAAGAGCGGTATAGCGTCATTTACAGTGGATTGCGCCCCGCCGATGCTTCTTCGATTGTCGGCGAACTTGGCAAGCGCAAAATTGCCTACCGCTTGTCAGACGCGGGCGCGACCATAAGCGTACCCGAAAATCAGGCTGATACGGTGCGATTGGCGATAGCGGGAAGTGATCTGCCCTACAAAGGCCAGGTTGGCTTTGAACTGTTCAACAAATCGGACATGGGCCTGACCGAATTTGCTCAGAAAATCAATTATCAGCGCGCGCTGCAAGGAGAGTTGGCGCGTACCATCATGACGCTGAATGAAATTGACAGCGCGCGAGTGCACCTTTCGCTCCCCGAACGTTCAGTGTTTGCACGCGAACAGGGCGATGCCAAAGCATCGGTTACCATCAAGACGCGGCCCGGATTCCAGTTGGAACCGGATCAGGTATCGGGCATTCAGAGGCTTGTTGCCGCGGCAGTGCCTGACCTTGCGGCTGGTGACGTGGTTGTGCTGGACGAACGCGGCGGGGTGGTAAGCCCTCCGCCTGGTGAGCCGGGCAACGGCGATGCGCACAATCGGGCGATTGTGCGGTTCTACGAGGATCGAGTGCGCGAGGCCGTGCAGCGGGCCGGGTACGATTGCGATGTAACCATTGTTGCGTCTGCGGCTCCTATTTCCGCGCCACCATCGGGCCTCGGCTCCTCTGGGCTGTCAAAGGACGCTGCTGCCACAGCGACAGGCGGTGTTCGGCCCGGTTCGCATGGCCGCTCTGTGGGCCTGCAGGTAGTTGTATCGCCAAAAGGGAAGGTCCCTGTCGCGGTCGAAGATCAGATCATCGCAACAGTGCGTGATGCGATCGGCTTTGATGCAAGCAAGGGCGATCTGGTGGAAATGGCCGCTCCGGCTGAAACCAAGTTGATCGATCGGAGCATTCGTCCATTGGCAGCCATGCAGCCGGGCCAATCGGTGGTGGTGCCGCTTGGCGCGCCGCCCGACTGGCTGTGGGGGGTGTTTGGTGCCAGCTTGGCGACGCTGATACTCGGCGGTTTGTGGTGGAAAAGCACGTCGCGCGCTTCGTCTGAAGCCGAACGCGTGCATTTGGCTGAGCGCCTGGCAGTTTTGCTTGATGACTACGAAGCAGGGCGGCAAAATGCCGTCTGACGCACCCTCGTTGCACGCGCTGATCGACCGCTTGCAGCGGATGCCGCAGGCAGAAGTGGCAGATATCTTGTCTCGCCTGACCGATGAGCAACGCCTGAAGGCAAGGATGTTTCTGCCCGCCAAACGTGCGGATGGTGCAGCGCCATTCGCGGCCGGCCGCGTTTCGCCTTGGTTGGTGGACTTTTTGAACGATCGCGCCAATCGCACCGAAGCGGCGCATGACGCCTTGCTCGCTTGCGTGGAACGGTTCCCCGTGGCACCGCCTTCCATCGCTGCTGCGCGCGAGTCAGCAGGCTTTTTCGGACGCTTGCGCGGATTGATCTCTGCCCGACGGGCGGACGTGTGATGGGATTGATCAAATCACAAGCGGCGGCGGCAGTAGAACGGCTGGATTTGGTGCGCCGGGCATCCGGTGCGCCTGATTTCTCGACACCATTGCGCTCCAATCCCGACATCGTGCGTCTGGAGGCTGAATTGGCGCTTTTGCGTGACCGTGATCGCACCCGCGAAGGCGAGATTGCGGCGTTGCACCAACAGATAAGCGACGCACACATCAGCGGCGAAGCGCAGGGGCGGCGCAAGGCGCTCATCGCGGTCGAACGTGATCGTGCCGAGGAACTTGATCGTCTCGAAACCGCCTTAGCAAAGGCGCTGGAGGGGTTTTCGCAAAGCCTTATCACTATGGAGCGTGTTGCGGTGCTCGTTGCTCGTGCCTCGCTCGACAAGCTGTTTTCAAACCCGGCGCATTATCACGATGCTTGCGTTTCGAGCATCGCCAACCAGGTCAGCAGACTTGATGCCCATGCCATCGTTGAAATCCTCGTCCCTTCCAGCGATTTTCCTGACGCCGCAGAATTGGCGACGCTGGCCGCTGCGTGTGGTGTAGATCAGGCACGGATGACCCCGACTGACGTGCTAAAGTCTGGCGATTGCCGTATCCGCCTGCTTCTTGGCGAAGCGGAAGTGGGTCTTGGACAACAGTGGAATCGGCTCAAGGCACTGCTGGTCTTGCTTGCCGATGAACCGGTAGTCTGATTGTGCAGGACAAGTTCCTCGCCCGGATAGCCGCATTCGAAACGGTCTCTCGCCATGGCCGCGTCCGCAAGATTTCGCCGACGATGATAGAGGCCGATGGCCCAAACGTACCGATCGGCGGCTTGTGCAGTATCGAGACCGTGCAAGGACGACCCATCACCTGCGAAGTGGTCTCGGTTGAGCAGCAGATGATCCGGCTGGTTCCCTATGAGCCAGTGACTGCAATCGCGGTTGGAAACCGCTTGACCGCGCTCGCCAAAGACGCAGATGTACCGGTCGGTGATGCCTTGCTTGGGTGTGCGGTCAATGCTCTTGGACGGGATCTGGTTTCTGGGGCGCAAATTGGATCGGTTGAGCGTTCACCTGCCGGATTTGTCAGAACGTCGCCGCTATCACGCGAGACGCGCGTCGAACAGCTTGTCACGGGCATCAAGGCCATCGACGGAATGTTGCCATTGAGTATCGGGCAACGCGTCGGCATCTTCGCGGCGAGCGGCGTAGGCAAGACCAGTCTCGTACAGCAACTGCTCCACCAGGTGCAAGCCGACCGGTGCGTGCTATGCCTTGTCGGTGAACGCGGGCGCGAGGTTGAAGCGGTCTGGACGCAGGATATGGCGCAAAGCACCAAATCGCGCACCGTGCTGGTGGCGGCAACATCCGACGAAACCGCGGTGATGCGGGTGCGCGCGGTGCATCATGCTTTGGCGCTCGCCCGGCATTGGCGCGATCAGGGGCATCACGTTGCGTTTTTTCTCGATTCGATATCGCGCTACGCAATGGCCCAACGCGAAATTGGGCTGGCTGCTGGCGAGCCGCCGACTGCGCGCGGCTATACCCCCAATGTCTTTGCCGCGTTGCCAATGTTGGTGGAGCAATGTGGGGCGTTGCACGCGGGCGGATCGATTTCAGGATTTTTCACCGTGCTGGGAGAAGACGACGACAACGATGACCCGATTTGTGAAGTCATGAAGTCCTTGCTCGACGGGCACATCGTACTGTCTCGGAAATTTGCAGAACAAGGCCACTTTCCGGCAATCGACGTTGAACGCAGTGTCAGCCGGTTGTTGTCAGTGGTCACCCACCCCGAGCAGCGCCGCATGATTGAGCGTGCGCGCGCGTGCCTTGCGACCTATTCCGAAGCTAAGATGCTCATTGATTCAGGACTTTATGCAAAAGGGAGCGCGTCGCACATCGATCACGCGATGGCCATGCGCGATCCGCTTGCTGAATTTTTGCAGCAGTCGCAAACCGAGGCAGTCGGCGTCGCCCAAACCCGGCAGGCGCTTGCCAACTGTTTCAGGGAAGCGGTGTAGGATGCGCCCGGTCGATGCATGGGTAAGTTTGGCCAGACTGCGACAAGTTGCAGTGGTGGCGCGTGATCGTGCGGCGTTTGACCTGGCGGATGCAGACCGCCGGCTGACGGACTGCCTTCAGCAGCGTGACGCCTCGCGCGAGCGCGAGCAGCGAAGCGCCCAAGGGTGGGCTGAACACTTGGGGAGTTCGTCGCCCTCACCCCAGTTTTTAATGCTGTGGAGCCATGAACTGTCTGTTTGCCGCGCTGTCATGCAGACCTGTGATGGCGAAGTCGGTTCTGCTAAGCAAAAGCTGGATGTTCAGCGATGTATATTGCAGGCCGCCGAGGAAAAGGTCAGATTTCTTGAAGGCCAGTGCCAAAAAGCTAGGCGGCAGCGGCGCGATGATCGGAATGAAGCTGTCCTGTCGCACATCGAGGACATGCATTTTTATACGAGGGCGTCAGCATGATTGCGGCCGGCATTTCTTCTGCCACTGTTCCCGCGCTCGGCGATGCGGGCATCAAACTTGCGACCGGCCCCGGTTTAGCCGATTTTGCGGCGCTGCTCATACAGAGTTCGTCTGATCGGTCGCAGATCGAATCGCATTGCGACCAGAATGCCACTGGTTTTGACGCCGGCCTGTTTCTTGGTGTGACGACGGGCAGAGCAGCGTGGCCACTGCGCGAATCCGACCAGCCATGCGCACAACCTGCGACCATGCAGAACGCAGGACAAGGATCGACCGGGCCAATGCCGCCCCCCGATCCTGCACAGTTGCAAGCCGATCATGCCGAACCCGCCACTCCGGGCGAACCGACACACTCAGCACCGTTACCGGGTACTTTTGCCTGTTCTGCAACAGTCGCAAGTTGGCAAGCTTCGGCAAACCCTTCCGGTTCAGCGCCATTAGCTGCCGCGCCTCCAGCCGAAGGGCGTCCGGTACCAGATGTACCGCAGTTGTTGCGAGCGGCAGGGGCAACGATTGCGTCCGAATCGCCGGATGCCGAAGGAACCCCTGCGCTGCTACACCAGCGGCGCGAACAGCCTTGTCAGAACCAGCCTTTCGTTTCGGTGACGAATGGCGAAGATGGCGTGATCGTCAGTTTTGCTCATGCTACGTTGTTCGATGTGCCCATCGACACGTTGCGCAAGCGAACCAGCGAGATACTCAGCAGGTTTGACATCACTGCGGTAACTCTTGTCTATAAAGGCTATCGCGAGAAAATTGGGCGCACACAATTGGCAGGGGGGCAATAATGGCAACAGCAGCCATCAGCGGAACGGCTAGCGCAACCGCGGCTTATGGGCTAGATTTTCAGTCGCTCCTGAAAATCATCCTGACACAGTTGACGTATCAGGACCCGCTCAAGCCAATGGACAATTTTCAATTTGTTTCGCAACTGGCGCAGTTTGCCCAGTTGCAGGAGACGCAGGCTGGCAACGATAGCCTAACCAGCCTGATTAAAGCGCAGTCATCGTCACAATCGATTGGGATGCTTGGGAAAACAGTCGATTTTACATCGAATTCGGCAACGGTGTCGGGCACTGTTACCGGGATCACTTTCGCTAGTGGCATACCAAGCCTGACCGTCAAAACTGCGGATGGTCAAACATTGGCAGGCGTGGCATTTTCCACCATTACCCAGGTTCGCTAGGAAAGGCATTATCATGCTTGGTTCAATCTATATTGGCATCAGTGGAATGAATGCCTTTAGCAACGGGCTTCAGACCATTAGTAACAATGTCACGAATCTGAACACGGACGGGTTCAAGACAACAACGGTAAGCTTTAAAGACGTTTACAGCTATGGCGGCAGTGGCCTGAGCTTTTCGTCAAATTCGGGCGGCCAGCATGGCGATGGCGTAGTCAATGGGTCCAGTACGATCGATTTCTCTCAGGGAACGCTTCGGCAGACCGGCAATGCGCTTGATCTCGCGATTCAGGGTTCTGGTTTTTTGGTGCTGTCAAAAGATGGCGATACAGTCTACACGCGAACAGGATCGTTTGCCGTCGATACTACCGGCTATATCGTAGAGCAGGGCACGAACAATCGCCTGTGCATCCTCAATTCGGCGGGGCAGGCAGTTCCTGTCAACATTGGTTCTTTGCGCTCAAGCGCGCCAACTGCAACGACCAAAGTTACGTTCGCCAACAATTTGTCCACCGACGGTAAAACCGCGACGGTTTCGACCATCAATGTCTATGATTCAAATGGTGGCAAGCATGTCTGGCAGGCGGTCTTAACCAAAGCGACCGACGGTACAAATTCTTGGAATGTTGTCGTCACCGATGACAAAGGCATCACGATTGGCACGCAAGTTTTGAAGTTTGCCGGATCGTCTGTCGATCCCACCACTTCTACGCTGACTTTTACCGCTACACCATCGGGAGCCAATGTCCTGTCAGTCGTTTTCGACTTTTCCGGCAGTGTCACGTCGTTTACCGCCGGGTCCTCGTCAACGCTCAGCGTGGCATCGTCTGACGGCAACGCGGTGGGTGCGCTGACAACCGTCACCGTGGACACCAATGGCGTGCTGCAACTCGCTTACAGCAACAGCAAGACGGTTGCGGCGGGATCGATTGCAGTGGCTGATTTCCGCGATCCGCAACAGCTAAACCCACTGACAGGCGGACTTTTCCAGCACGTCAAACCGGGCGAAATGCGGCTATTGGCCAGCGGCACTGATGGCGTCGGCACGGTGCAATCACAACAGATCGAAGCATCCAACGTTAATTTGTCGAGTGAATTTGGTGAACTTATCATCATCCAGCGCGGCTATCAGGGCGCTTCACAAGTGGTCAGTGTTTCGAATGACATGATCCAGGAACTGTTTGGTATTAGAGGTCGCGGGTGACAGAACGCCTTCGTGAATGGCTGCCTGGCGATGCGCTTGTGTCGAATAACCTTCTGGAAGCCTTGCAAAGCGCTGTCCTGTCATGGTCGCACGAGTGGGCAACCGGCGATCATGCCACCGTTACGGTTGCGGCACCGCTGCGACCTAGAACTGCCATCAATGCTCTGGCGGACGGGCTTCAGCTCGGCAACAGTCTTTGCGTTCAATGGAACGATCAGTGCGCTTTCCGTCTGAGCAGTTGGGTGTTGGGCTGCAAAATTGATCCAGCGTTATTGACAGGGATGGATCGCGATGTGCTGTTGGCTTTTGCAGAAAAGGTGCGCGATGATTTCATAACCCGCATTGAACGCGCGCTGGGCGCGGCTGATACCAGCAAAAGCGCCGATGATCGCGAGCAAGTCGCTTTTGAAATCAGAACAGTGCAGGGCACGCCCTTGCTAACCTTGGCAGTCTCTGCCGCGCACCTGGTGACGATCCGCAAACGGCAAATGCCACCCCCGGCAACTGCGGCGCAGCCGTTGGTGGCGCTGCAAGCCGCGTTGGGGAGCCAAACTGTCGCTTATACGGCATGGCTGGGAAGTGTAGCCCTGACTGCGAGTGATCTGCAATGCATCGAAGTCGGCGATGTGCTGGTGCTCGAACAATCGGCCAATCATCCGGTGCGCGTCTGCTTGGCGCATCCCGCCCGCGCCGGCCTGCTTGCTCACCTGCAATCCGTTGATCCAACGTTTACCCTGGTGCTGACCGAGCGGGAATTGCAGCGATGACAGAGCATAATGACATGAGCATCGAAGGACATCCGGCAGGCAAAAAGGCTCTGCCCCCACTGGTCACGATCAATTCGGACCTGTTGGCGGATGTTGCAGTCACACTTGAAGCACGGCTCGGTACTGGAACCATTCAGATCAAAGACTTGCTGGCGTTGAAGGCGGGTTCATCGGTGGTGCTTGAGACACCGCTCAACGGGGTTGTCGATGTTTTGTTGAACAGCGCGCTGATTGCGCGGGGCGAAGTCGTGGCAGTGGGCGATCACTACGCGATCCGTATCACCGCAATTGCGGCACCGGTACCATGAAATCCCTGAACCGTTGGTCGCTTGTCGTTGTGGCATGGTACCAGCTCGCATCGGCTGCCGAGGGCCAACAACTTGGCGGTGCGCAATCGGTTGATATCTCGTTGTGGCGCGTGCTTGCTGCTTTGCTGCTGTGTATCGCGTTGGTGATCGGCGCTGCCTTCGCCTTACGCTATCGGATGACCGGCAGGATAGATTTATCCTTGGGCACGATGGCATCAACCAAGCGCATTGTCCTGCTTGAACGGTTGCGCCTGGGGGCGCAAGCCGAACTGTGCTTGGTCACCATCGATGGGCAGGAATGGTTGGTAACCGCAACGCCGACAAACGTGCAACTGGTCGTGCATACACGCGACACGCAGTGCGTTGAGGAAGCGGTATCATGCACATAGCCAAATATGTGAGTGCGTTTGCGCTGTGTTACGTCGGCCCCGCGTTTGCTGCAGCAGACCGTGCGGCAGTTGCGGCAACCGCTCAGCCAATCCGCATCGCGCTGATTCTTACACTTCTGGCGGTCATTCCCGGCCTGTTTATCTGCATGACGTCGTTTGTCCGGATTGTGGTGGTGCTGTCGATGATACGCCATGCCTTCGGGATGCCAGAAACGCCACCCAACTCGGTGCTGGTCAGTCTGGCGCTATTTCTCACTGCGCTTACGATGATGCCGGCGCTCAGTCAGATCAACGGCCATGCGCTTCAGCCGTTCTTGCGTGGTACGTTGCCGGTAGAAGACGCCTTGCAGCGCGGATCGGAACCTTTGCGCGGCTTCATGCTACGGCAAGTCCATGATACCGATCTGAAAACGGTCTATGACATCGCGCACCAGCCTCTCCCGACCAGACCGGATCAAGTCGGAATCATGCTGTTGACGCCTGCATTCATGCTCAACGAATTGCGCGTTTCGTTCAAGATCGGCTTTGTCATTCTGCTGCCATTCTTGTTGATCGACCTGGTGGTGGCCAGTGTGCTGTTATCGCTAGGCATGATCATGGTCCCACCCGCCACGCTGTCGCTGCCGATAAAACTGCTGATGTTTGTGCTGATAGACGGTTGGAGCCTGATCCTGCAAGGTGTGCTGGGTGGCTTCAGATAGCGATGCCAATGTCGCATGACGTCATGCCGCCAATGCAGGATGAAGAGGTTGCGTTATGGGCTGCGCTGACCCGTAGCGCTGATCATGACGCGCGTAACCGCCTGTTCATGCGCTACCAGTGGCTGGCGCGGCGCATTGCGACCCGCCTGTTCCGCCAGCGCGAAATGGGCGATCTCGACTTTTCGGATGTTCTGCAATTGGCATCAACCGGGCTGCTTGAAGCAATCGGGCATTACCGGCCCGAAACCGGTGTTCCGTTCCGCTATTATGGCAACCGGCGTATCGCTGGCGCGGTTCTGGATGGTTTGGCGCATATGTCCGAATATCGTGAACAAGTGCATGCTTGTCACCGGCTGCGCCACGAACGTTTGTCATCGATCAAATCGCCCCGCTTGGTCGTCACGCCTTCGGCCGATCTTCAGACTGCGCTCGATGAACTGGGCGCAATCGCCACCGAACTGGCGTTGGGATTCATGCTCGAAGATAGTGGCCTGGTGAACAATAGCGAGGCTGATCAGCAACTTTCACCGTACGAAAGTCTCGCATGGCGCGGAATTACCGCGCATTTGACCCAAGAGCTTGAAAAGCTGCCCGAGCGTGATCGGCTAATCATCAGCTACCACTACCTTGGTGGCATACCTTTTGAAACGATCGCCAGGATGCTTGGTTTGACAAAAGGGCGAATTTCGCAAATCCACAAGGCGGTGATTGGCACTTTACGCAAGCGCCTGCTAGGATCAGGATTGTCGACGAGCAAAGGTTGAACGATGGCGAGTGCAGAACAGTGTCCCGATGACGCCATGCGCCAGGTATTGGCCGCTTTGCGCAGTGACAAAGATGGTGGCATCGCTGCGATCCGATCGCTGGCTGAAGTCTACCCGGACGACGCCCGCCTGCCTTTTCTCGGGGGCTCGGTGCTTGCTGGGATGCAGCGCTATGATGAGGCGCTGGAAGCGATGCAGCGCGCGACCGAGATTGCGCCTGGGTTCGTGCTGGCACGCTTTCAGTACGGTTTTTTGCTGCTGACTTGTGCACGAGCGGATGAAGCGCAAGCGGTGTGGACACCGCTGCTTGGCCTGCCGCAAGACAATTGCTTTCATTTGTTCGCGCAAGGGTTAGGCCATTTGATCCGCGACGAATTCGCCAGCACGATCGCATGCCTCGAAGCCGGCATCAGCCAAAACAGCGATAACCCTCTGCTAAACAATGACATGCAGCTGATTATTGACGAAGTGCGGGTCAAACTGGCCAATCAGCCCGCAAACGCGCCTGACGTTCAAAGCGAACGGTCAGAAGCCGCGCTGCTGTTTGAACGCTATGCCGTGCGCGACCCCGGCGCGTACAAGCATTGACCATGGATCCGATCGCCGCGTCGCGGATTTTCGCCAACCAGCTGCGTCAGCGCCTGACCGACCGGGCGCGGCTTGCCGCCAAGGCCGAAATCGGCTCGTCGGCCCCGCTTTCCGCGGCGGTCGCAAACCCGAAATCGGTTTTGGCCGCATATGTAGACCAGCACGGCACCCCCGATCACGATGCACGCCGCGTGCTGGTCGAACAATTGCTCGCCAACCGGTTCGGGCACAGCTTGCTCAACGACGCAAAATTCCAACATATCGTCAATCAGGTGACCACCGTCATGGAAGGCGATCCGGAACTGCTGATCTACATGACCGAGGTTTTGGCAGCTGTACCGGATGCATAGAGCGGGATGCGAGCCGCAGGCCACCGAAGGTAAAAAGTGGGAACCGGTTTTTACCTTCGGTGGCCT
>CAINGT010000100.1 GCA_903848655.1 uncultured Sphingomonadales bacterium | reverse complement strand
GAAGACACTCTTTCCCTACACGACGCTCTTCCGATCTGCCTTCAGGGGTGGGGCCGCGCCTCACACTCTCACCCAGCCGATCGGCCCCACCCCCAACCCCCTCCCCTAAAGAGGAGGGGGCTTTTTTGGAATAGGCATAGATTTTATCTATGCCCTGTATCACGAAACACACCCTAGCGTGATGGCCTGCGCTTCGGCAGTTTTGACCGCAGCCATAAACAAGGAAATCGTGCCGTGAACCGAACTTTTCGCGCGCTTGCCCTCGGCGCTGTGCTGGCGCTGGCTGGGTGCGGCCATGCCGGAAGCCCGGTCGGAGCCGACGGTATTCCAACCGAAGCGCCGAAGAAAGAATTCACCATCGGCTGGTCGATCTATGCCGGGTGGATGCCGTGGCCTTATGCGCAAGAAGCCGGGATCGTGAAGAAATGGGCCGACAAATACGGCATCACGATCAAGTTGGTGCAAGTCAACGATTACGTCGAATCGGTCAACCAGTACACTGCGGGCAAGCTCGATGGCGTGGTGGCGACATCGATGGACACGCTGACGATCCCGGCGGCGGGGGGCAAAGATACCACTATCGCGATCCTTGGCGATTATTCGGACGGCAATGACGGCGTGGTGCTGAAAAACGGCACAAAGTTGGCCGATATCAAGGGCCGTTCGGTCAATCTGGTCGAACTGTCGGTGTCGCAATATCTGCTCGCGCGCGGGTTGGAACAAGCCGGGCTGAAACTGTCCGATGTCAAGACGGTGAACACCGGCGATGCCGATATCGTTGGCGCATTTGCCGCGCCGCAAGTTACCGCGGTGGTGACGTGGAACCCGCAATTGTCCGAAGTGCGCAAGGCCCCCGGCGCGACGCTGGTGTTCGACAGCCACCAGATCCCCAACGAAATCCTCGATTGTCTGGCGGTCAGCAGCGCGACGCTCAAGGCCAATCCCGCGCTGGGCAAAGCTTTGGCGGGAATCTGGTACGAAACGATGGCGGTGATGCACAAAGACGATGCGGCCGGGCGCGCCGCGCGCGCGGCGATGGCGCGCGCGGCGGGGACCACGCCGGCCGGATTTGACGCGCAACTGGCAACCACCCACTTGTACTATTCCGCCGCCGATGCCGCGCGGCTTGCCAAGAGCGGGGAACTGGTCACCGTTACCGACCGGGTGCGGCGCTTTTCATATGCCAAAGGGCTGTTCGGACCGGCGGCAACCACGGTTGACGCCATCGGTATCGCGTTTTCGGGTGGCAAGACGCTGGGCGATCCCGGCAATGTCAAACTGCGGTTCGATCCGGCCTATATGCAGGCTGCCGCCGACAACGCCTTGTGACGCGGCTGATTACCATCCGGCCCGGTCCGCGCGCGCGCGTGCTGGCGGGGGCGCTGCCGATTGCGCTGCTGCTGATCGGCTATGCGCTTGCCGCCGCGCTTCGCCATGCCGACAATCCGGCGGACAAAGTGCTGCCGACGCTGGGTGCGATGGGCGCGGCGGCGTGGCGCATGGGCACGCACGTCGATCCGGTCAGCGGGCAGATCGCGCTCGTCGCCGATACGCTTGCCAGCGTGATGCGGATGGGTGCGGGGCTGGCGCTGGCGACGCTTACCGCGCTGGTGCTCGGGCTGCTGCTCGGGGTGGTGCCGTTGGCGCGCGCGGTGTTCGGCCCGGTCATCACGCTGATCGCGGTGATCCCGCCGATTGCCGTGCTGCCGATCCTGTTCATCGCGCTGGGGCTGGGGGAAGCGGCCAAGATCGCGCTGATCGCGGTGGGGATTGCGCCCTATATGACGCGCGATCTGGCCGCCTATGTCGCCGCACTGCCCGCCGAACAAGTCATCAAGGCGCAGACGCTGGGGGCCAATTCGTGGCTGGTCGCGATCCGCGTGGCCTTGCCGCAAATGCTGCCCCGGCTGATCGAGACTCTCCGCTTTTCGATGGGGCCGGCCTGGGTATTCCTGATCGCGGCAGAAGCCATCGCGTCTGATGTCGGGCTGGGCTATCGCATCTTTCTGGTGCGGCGCTATCTGGCGATGGATATAATCCTGCCTTATGTCGCGTGGATCTCGCTGCTGGCGATTGGTGCCGATGCGCTGCTGCGGCTGATTTCGGCGCGCGCGTTTCCGTGGGCGCACGGGGATGCGCGATGACCGGGGCGGCGTTGATCGAGCTGCACAACGTGTGGGTCGAATATGGCGATACGGTCGTGCTCGAACGCGTGTCGCTGGCAATCGCGGCGGGGTCGTTCGTCGCGGTGGTCGGGCCATCGGGGGCGGGCAAGAGCACGTTTTTGCGGCTGATCCTTGGGCAGGAAGCGCCGAGCCGGGGGCACGTGCGCTTTGCCGGTGCGCCGATGGCGGCGACGTGCGGGCCGGATCGCGGCGTGGTGTTCCAGCGCTATTCGGTGTTTCCGCATCTGACGGTGCTGGGCAATGTTCTGTTCGGGCTCGAATGCGCCGCCGCGCCGCTGCTGGGCCGTCTGTTCGGTACCGCCCGCACCGCCGCGCGCGATGAAGCGCGCGCAATGCTCGATGCGGTCGGGCTGGGCCATGCGCAGGATCGCTATCCCGCGCAACTGTCGGGCGGGATGCAGCAAAGGTTGGCGCTGGCGCAAGCGCTGGTCAAGCATCCGCGCGTGCTGCTGCTCGATGAACCGTTCGGCGCGCTCGATCCCGGCATTCGCGGCGATATGCACGACTTGGTCACCCGCTTGTGGCGCGATCACGGGCTGACGATTGTCATGGTCACGCACGATATCGCCGAAGCGTTCAAGCTGGGCACGCGCGTGCTGGCGTTCGACAAACGCCGCCACGATCCGCATGCGCCGCAGCGCTATGGCGCGACCGCGACCTATGACGTGCCGCTGTTGCGCAAACCCGATGGGGCGAAAGCGGCCTCATGACGCCCGCGCCTTTCGCCAAAGTGCTGATCGCCAATCGCGGCGCGATTGCCTGCCGCATTATCCTGACTCTGCGCGCGCTGGGCATTGCTTCGGTCGCGGTCTACAGCGAAGCCGACATCGGGTCGCGCCATGTCGCGCAAGCCGATGATGCGGTGCTGATCGGCCCGGCCCCGGCGGTGCAAAGCTATCTCAATGGCGATGCGATCCTGGCGGCGGCCAAGGCGACCGGGGCGCAGGCGATCCACCCCGGCTATGGCTTTTTGTCGGAAAATGCCGACTTTGCCGAACGTTGCGCCGCCGCCGGAATCGTCTTTATCGGGCCGAGCGCGGCCAATATCCGCGATTTCGGGCTGAAGCACACCGCGCGCGCGCTCGCCGCCGCGCACGGCGTGCCGCTCGCACCGGGCACCGGCTTGTTGACCGACGCGGCAGCGGCCACGCGCGCGGCGGACGAAATCGGCTATCCGGTGATCGTCAAGGCCACGGCCGGCGGCGGCGGGATCGGCATGACCGTGTGCCACAGCGCCGCCGATATTGCCGATGCTTTTGCGATGGTGGCGCGGCTGGGGGCGGGCAATTTCGGCGATGCCGGGGTGTTCCTCGAACGCTATGTCACGCACGCGCGGCATATCGAGGTGCAAGTGTTCGGCGATGGCGCCGGGCGCGTGGTGGCGCTGGGCGAGCGCGATTGTTCGCTGCAACGGCGCAACCAGAAAGTAGTCGAGGAAACCCCCGCGCCGCATCTGCCCGAGGCCACGCGCGCCGCGCTGACCGAGGCGGCGCTGCGGCTGATGGCGGCGGCGCACTACCGGTCGGCAGGCACGGTCGAGTTCCTTTACGACGGCGCGCGCGACCAGTTCTATTTTCTCGAAGTCAACACCCGGCTGCAAGTCGAACACGGCGTGACCGAACAAGTCACCGGGGTCGATCTGGTCGCCTGGATGGTGCGCGGCGCGGCGGGCGACTTCGGCTTTCTCGACGGGTTTGTCGCGGCTCCGGTCGGCCATGCGATCCAGGTGCGGATCTATGCCGAAGACCCGGCGCGCGATTTTCAACCGAGCAGCGGGCGGTTGATCGATGTCGCCTTTCCGCCGCACGATCGCGCTGCCTTGCGCGTCGATAGCTGGGTTGAGCGCGGCAGCGAGGTGCCCGCGTGGTATGATCCGATGCTGGCCAAGCTGATTGTGACCGCCCCCACGCGCGCCGCGGCGATCGCGGCGTTGCAGGCCGCGCTCGACGATACCCGGCTCGCGGGGATCGAGACCAATCTGCGCTGGCTGCGCGCGGTGGTGCGCGGGGCGGCGTTGGTCAGCGGGCAGGTATCGACGCGCGCGCTGGGTGAATTCGTGTGGGAGCCGGGCTCGATCCAGGTGCTGGCGGCGGGCGCGGCGACGACGGTGCAGGACTATCCGGGGCGCACCGGGTTGTGGCATGTCGGGGTGCCGCCTTCGGGGCCGATGGATGCGCTGGCGTTTCGGCTGGGCAACCGGTTGCTGGGCAATCGCGAATCCGCCGCCGGGTTGGAAATCACCGCCGCCGGGCCGACGCTGCGGTTTCACGGACCGGCGCGCATCTGCCTGACCGGGGCCGATTGCGGATCAACGCTCGATGGTGTGGCGGTGCCGCGCTGGCGGGTGCTGGCGGTGGAAGCCGGGGCCGTGTTGCGGATGGGCCGGGTGACGGGCGGGGGGCTGCGCGCCTACTTGCTGATCGCCGGGGGGATCGACGCGCCGGTCTGCCTTGGCAGCCGCAGCACGTTTACGCTCGGCGAATTCGGCGGTCACGCGGGCCGCGCGGTCATGACCGGCGATACGCTGCATGGCCTGCCCGCCGCGCCGCCCGCCGATACGCCTTTGTCCGATGCCTTGGTGCCCGTGATCGGCACCGACTGGCAGGTGCGCGTGCTCTATGGCCCGCATGGCGCGCCCGATTTCTTTACGCCCGACGACATCGCGATGATCTGCGCAACGCGCTGGCGGGTGCATTACAACTCCAACCGCACCGGGGTGCGGCTGACCGGGCCAAAACCGCAATGGGCGCGGCGCGACGGGGGCGAGGCGGGGCTCCATCCGTCCAATATCCACGACAATGCTTATGCCATCGGCGCGGTCGATTTTACCGGTGACATGCCGATCATCCTTGGCCCTGACGGTCCGTCGCTGGGCGGGTTCGTCTGCCCGTTTGTGGTGATCGCCGCCGACTTGTGGAAAACCGGGCAACTCGCGCCCGGCGACAGCGTGCAATTCGTGCCGGTGTCCGAGGCCGAAGCGCGCGCGGCGGAAGTGGCGCAAGATGCCATGATCGCGACTTTGACCGCGCCTGCGCCGTTCACCGGTGATCGCACGCCGCCCGTATCGCCGATCCTCCATGCCAGCGCCGCCAGCGGTGCGCGCCCGGCGGTGATCTATCGGCGGCAGGGGGACCGGCACGTGCTGGTCGAATATGGTGCCATCGTGCTCGATATCGAACTGCGGTTGCGCGTCCACGCCTTGATGCTCGACCTCGCAGCGCTCGCCTTGCCGGGGGTGATCGATGTCACGCCGGGGGTGCGTTCGGTGCAGATCCATTATGACGCGCGCGTGCTGAGCCAGACCGCGCTTATCGACGCGCTGATCGCCGCCGAAGACCGGCTCGGCGGGCTGGACGACTTTGCGATCCCCAGCCGCGTGGTGCATCTGCCGCTGTCGTGGGCCGATCCGGCAATCTGGCAGACCATCGACAAATACCGCGCCGCCGTGCGCGACGATGCGCCGTGGTGCCCAGACAACATCGAATTCATCCGCCGTGTCAACGGGTTGGCCAGCGTCGAGGATGTGCGGCGGATCGTGTTCGCTGCCGAGTATCTCGTGCTCGGGCTGGGCGATGTCTATCTCGGCGCGCCGCTCGCCACCCCGGTCGATCCGCGCCACCGGCTGGTCACCACCAAATACAACCCGGCGCGCACGTGGACCCCGCCCAATGTCGTCGGCATTGGCGGGGCCTATATGTGCATTTACGGGATGGAGGGGCCGGGCGGATACCAGTTGTTCGGGCGCACCATTCAGGTGTGGAACACGTGGGTCGATGCGCAAGCCAAGCCCGGTGGCGCATTTGCCGATGGCAAGCCGTGGCTGCTGCGGTTTTTTGACCGCATCCGGTTCTTTCCCGTCAGCCATGACGAATTGACCGAATGGCGGCGCGATTTTCCATTGGGCAGGCGCGCGATCCGCATCGATGAGGGCGAATTCCGGTTCGCCGACTATCGCGCGCTGCTCGCCGACAAGGCCTCCGCTATCGCCGCCTTTGCCGCGCGCCGTCAGGCCGCATTCGACGCCGAACGCGCGCGCTGGCAGGCCAGCGGCGAATTCGACCGGGTTGCCGCGCTCACCGATGCCGACAGCGGTGGCGATAACAGCGAGGCGAAGCTGGATCTGCCTCCGGGGGCTGATCTGGTCGAAGCGCCGTTTGGCGGCAGCGTGTGGAAAATGCTGGTGGCCGAAGGCGATAGCGTCACCATCGGCCAGCCGCTGGCGGTGATTGAGGCGATGAAGATGGAATGTCCGGTGCCCAGCCCTTGCGCGGGCGTGGTGCGAAAGGTCTATGTGGCGCAAGGGCAAGTGATCCACCCCGGCGCGGCGCTGCTCGCGGTTGAAGCGGCATGACCGGCGCACTGGCCATTGCTGCCGCCGTCAACGCCGACACCACCAGCGCCGAAGCGGTTGCGCGCGATGCATTGGCAAAAATCGCCGCTTATGCGTCCATCCAGCCCGCCGTATGGATTCACCGCCTGCCCGATGCGGCCGTGCTGGCCCATGCGCGCGCGGTCGATGCGCGGCGGGCGGCGGGCGAGGCACTGCCGCTCGCCGGGGTGCCGTTCGCGATCAAGGACAATATCGATCTGGCAGGCGCGCCGACGACCGCCGGATGCCCCGATTTTGCCTATCACCCGGCCCAGTCAGCCACCGTCGTCGCGCGGCTGATCGCGGCGGGCGCGGTGCCGATGGGCAAGACCAATCTCGATCAGTTCGCCACCGGGCTGAACGGCACGCGCAGCCCCTATGGCGCGCCCGCCTGCGCCACCAACCGCGCCTATATCAGCGGCGGATCAAGCTCAGGCTCGGCGATTGCGGTCGCGGCAGGGCTGGTGCCGCTGGCGCTGGGGACGGATACCGCCGGATCGGGCCGGGTGCCCGCCGCGTTCAACGGGTTGATCGGGTTCAAGCCCAGCAAAGGCCGCTGGAGCACCGCCGGACTCGTCCCCGCCTGCCGCTCGCTCGATTGCATCACCGTGTTCGCGCGCGATGCCGCCGATGCCGCGCGGGTCGATCAGGTGCTGGCGGCGCACGACCCTGCCGATCCGTGGTCGCGCGTTGTGCCCGATCAGTCCGTGGCGCTGGCGCGGATCGGGGTGCCCTTGCCGAACCAGCGCGAATTCCTCGGCGATCAGGCCGCCGAAGCGCTGTACCACGCGGCGCTCGACCGGTTGATGACGGATGGGTACGAACTGGTCGAAATCGACCTTGCGCCATTGTCCGAAGCGGCGCGGTTGCTGTATGATGGACCGTGGGTGGCCGAACGCACGGCGGCGCTGGGCGATTTCATGGCGGACCACCCTGACAGTATCGATGCAGTGGTACGCACGATCATCGCCGGTGGGCAGGGCCGCAGCGCGGTCGAAGTCTTCCAAGGCCTGCACCGCTTGGCCGAAATCCGCCAACAGTGCGATGTGCTGTGGGGCGATAGCGACGCGCTGTGCCTGCCCACCGCGCCCACGATCTACCGCGTGGCCGACATGCGCGCCGCGCCGATTGCGCTCAACAGCAACCTTGGACTTTACACCAATTTCGTCAATCTGCTCGATATGGCAGCAATTGCCGTGCCCGCGGGCTGGCGGCGCAACCACACCGGCTTTGGCGTGACGCTGATCGCCCCGGCAGGCACCGACCGCGCGCTGCTCGACTGGGCCGCCACCTGGCGCGGCGATGCGACCTATCCCGCCCCCCCGCTCGATCTGGAGGACACACATGAGCCGAGATAGCCCCCTCCTCTTCAGGCAGGGGAATCGCATATGAGAATTGTGGTCTTGCAGAGATTGTAGAAAAGGATTCTTGAGAGGGCTGTTTGCTTTGGGAGCAGCCCGGATGGAGAGCCTGATTACGATTTTGCGCGAGGTTCGCGATCCGCGCGATTTG
>CAINGT010000099.1 GCA_903848655.1 uncultured Sphingomonadales bacterium | reverse complement strand
TGCCCTGAAGGGGGAGGACCCGCGTGGGGGTGTGGTAAGGTTCAGATATTGCACGACATCTCGGGCGGTAGAACCCCCTCCCCAACCCCTCCCCTATGGGGAGGGGCGTTCATCACCGCTCCGTCGGCAGGGAATGTGCAAACTTATGGCACAGATTGAATTGTAAAAAAATCTGGACCGAAAGATGTGTGCATCCCGTAGCTTTTTGGGGGAGGAACGTGGACGTCAGCCAACCCGCGCGATCTGTGCAAGGCACAAAGAAAAAGCCCGGGGGATGACCCCGGGCTTTTTGCGTGTCTGCCATCGCGATGGCCAGCCGATCAGCGCTTCGAGAACTGGAAGCTCTTGCGCGCTTTGGCACGGCCGTATTTCTTGCGTTCCACCACGCGCGGGTCGCGCGTCAGGAAACCGGCGGCTTTGACCGCGCTGCGCAAGGCGGGTTCGTATTTCGACAGCGCTTGCGCAATGCCGTGCTTGACCGCACCGGCTTGGCCCGACAGGCCGCCGCCTTTGACGGTGCAGATCACGTCGTATTGCGCATCGCGCCCGGCCACCTGAAACGGCTGGTTGATAACCAGACGCAGCGTGGGGCGCGCGAAATAGACGGTCTGATCGCGGCCATTGACGATGATCTTGCCCGATCCGGGCTTGATCCACACGCGCGCCACCGCATCTTTGCGGCGACCGGTGGCATAAGACCGGCCTTGCGCGTCGATTTCGCGTTCGCGCAACGGCGCGGGCGCGGCGGCAGGGGTCAGCGGGGTGAAATCGCCGGCATCGGCGGTTGCGGCCAGATCGCGGATATCCGCCAGGCTGGAAACGGTATCGGTGTCAGCCATCATGCACCCACCTTGTTCTTGCGATTGAGCGATGCGACATCGAGCGCTTCGGGCTGGTTGCCCGCGTGCGGATGGTCGGCACCGTTATAGAGATGCAGCGCGCGCATTTGCGCGCGGCCAAGTGGCCCGCGCGGGATCATGCGTTCAACCGCTTTTTCCACCACGCGTTCGGGAAAGCGCCCGCCGAGCAATTTGCCGGCGGTCAATTCCTTGATCCCCCCGGCATAGCCGGTGTGCTTGTAATAGATCTTGTTCTTTAGCTTGTTGCCGGTGAACTTGACCTTGTCGGCATTGATCACGATGACATGATCGCCGCAATCGACGTGCGGGGTATAGCTCGGCTTGTGCTTGCCGCGCAGGATATTGGCGATAATCACCGCCAGACGGCCAACGACGAGGCCATCGGCATCGATCACGTGCCACTTCTTTTCCACCTCGGCCGGTTTGATCGACCGGGTGACCTTGCTCAGCGCCTTCATAGGCTTTCGGTTCCCTTACTTTGCACCCGCAAGGCGCCGGGCTGGCACCGAGCCAGCTTGCGCAATCGCGGTCAGCGATGCGCGCCTTTGTTGGATAATGGCCCGCGAGTCAAGGATTCACGGCGCTTTGCGGAGAGGTAAAATAATACCTTCGGGTTTTGTCCCCCGCCCGAGCGTGTGCGCGGCGACGGCGGCGGCGATCACCAGCAGCGCGCCGGTGGCCTGATGCAGCACCGCCAATGGCAGCCATACCCCGCTCCAGACCGTGGCAATGCCCAGCAGAACTTGCGTGCCGGTCACGCCGTGGAGCGCACCCGCCGCCGCGCGGCTGGTGGCGCGCACCCGCCGCGCCAGCACCACCATGACCGCGACCACTACCCACGCCCACCAGCGATGGATGAAATGGACGAGATAGGGATCATGCCCCAGCGCGGCGAGCGCGCCCCCGCTCCCATCGATTCCGGCTGGCCAGATCTGCCCTTGCATCAATGGCCAGGCATCAGGGTTGAACCAGCCCGCGCCCGCCACCACCCCGGCGCGCAAACCCGCCAGCCACGCGCCGAACAGCAACTGGATCGCCAGCGCCGCCAGCGCCAATGCCGCCAACGGGCGCAGCCGCGCCGGAGGCAGGCCGCGCGCATGGCTGCGCAAATCCAGCAAAGTCCACACGACGCCCGCGAGTGTCGTGAGCGCGACCAGCAAATGCGCGGCGAGCCGGAAATGGCTGACTTTGACATCGTGGACAATGCCCGATGATACCATCCACCAGCCGACCGCGCCCTGCAATCCGCCGAGCGCGAGCAGCGCGATCAGGCGCAGTCTGTACCCCGGCGGGATCGCGCCGCGCAGCCAGAACCACGCCAGCGGCAGCGCAAACACCGCGCCGATGCCGCGCGCCAGCAAGCGGTGCACCCATTCCCAGAAAAAGATGAACTTGTACGTCGCCAGCGTCATCCCGGCGGGGCCATTGATGCGGAGGAATTGCGGGGTCTGGCGATATTTGGCAAATTCTGCCTGCCACGCCGCCTCGGTCAGCGGCGGCAGCGTGCCTGATACCACGTTCCATTCGGTGATCGACACGCCCGATTCGGTCAGCCGGGTAATCCCGCCCACCACCACGATGGCCACGATCAGCGCAGCGATCAGCATCAGCCAGCGGGCGAGCGCGAGCGGATGGGCGGTCAAGGGTGCAGCTAGGGCCATCAGGCGCGATCTGGCAGCAGACGGCCTTGCGCACAAGGGCCTGTGGGGGGCGATTGCCCCGATGGGGCGATCCCCGCTTGCGTTATGATATAGTATCACATACTAGCGGCGCATGATCGAATCATCGTTTCCTGTTGCTCGCCCCGGCTGGCTTGATCGTGCCGGGGTGATCCTGTCGGGTCTGTGCATGGTGCATTGTCTGGCAGGGCTGTTCCTGATCGGGATGCTGGGGATTGGCGGCGGGCTGCTGCTCGATCCCGCGATCCACCGCATCGGGCTGGTGCTGGCGCTGGGCATCGGGGCTGCGACCATTGGTGCCAATGCCTTGCGCCATGGCCGCCGTCTGCCGCTGGCGCTGGGCACAGCGGGGCTGGCGCTGATGGCCGGGGCCGTGGCATCGGACCATGGCGCGGGCGAAGCGGTGATGACGATTGCCGGGGTGCTCATGCTGGCATCGGCGCATATCGTCAATCTGCGCTGCGCACCGCACCGGCTTCGTCAATCGACCCGGTAAAAGCGGATTCGCACCGCGCGCTGGCCATCAGCGGCAGTGGCCGGTTCCAAAGTGCCGATGAACGCCGCTTGCGACAGCCAGTCATATTTGCCGAGCGGCGCTTCGAATACCGGATGCGTGCGGATCAGCGCTTGCGGATCGCGCGCGCGGCAACTGACCCCGTGGTTGACCACGTTTATCACTATGCCATCATCGGTGCGCAACATATAGTCGGCATGAATCGTCGTGCAGCCATCGGCGCGGCGCAATTGCCAGTCCCACCCACCGCCGATCACCGTGCCGCGAATGTCCGGCCCGGCAAAGCTGCCCCCGGTGATCGGCACCAGTTTGCGCCCGCCCAGCGCGGTCTGGCCCGGCACGACATCGGGGCCAAGCGTGACCACTTCTTCGAACACGAAGTGCAGCGCCGGTTCGGCAGGAACGGTGGCAGAGGCAAGCGCCAAAGCGAGCAGCAGGGTCATAGCAGATGCTCCGGTGCGGGTTTGTGGCGGGCTTGCGCGGCAAGCCGGATCGGCGCGTTGACCGCACCATAGCCCTGATAGCCGCGCCGTTCGACCACTTCGAAAAACACCCGCCGGGCAAAGGCGCGGGTATAGAATTGGAAATATTCCGCATCGCCATCGCGGTCATACAAAATGTCGCGCGCGGCCATGCGTTCGACCAGCGCCGGGTCCAGCCCCCAGCGCGCTTCGATATCGTCGTAATAGTTGCGCGGAATTTCCAGCCGTTCAATCCCGGCGGCAATCGCCGAGTCTGCCACCGTGAACACATCGTCGCAAGCAAAGGCCACATGGTGCACGCCCGCGCCAAAATAGGCCTGAATGAACCGCGATGACAGCGACTGGTTGGCGAGCGAGCCGTTGAGCGTAATGCGCACCGCGTGATCGCGCGTTTCAATTGCCTGGCTTTGCACCAGCCCCATCGGATCGGCGATATCGACTTGCGCGGTCTTGGTCACATCGAACAGCGCGATATAGAACAGCAGCCAGCTCAGGAATTCTTCGGGCTGCATGGTCTGGGCGATATGGTCGATGGCGGTCAACCGCGCGGGGCCGGCAGGTTCGCCGGGCAGCGGAAATTCGTGCGCCCACATCGCCGCGCTGGTCGTGCGATCAACCAGATAGATCAGGCTGCCACCGACCCCGCGCAAACTGGGGATCGGCCATTCGTCGGGGGCCACGGCTTGGCTATAACGGGCGACATGCAGCGTATCGGCGCGTTCCAGCACGGGTTCGACCGCATCGACCGTCAGCCCGATGGCACAGACCGACGCGCCGTGGACCATATCGAAACTGTGCGCCAGCCCCTCGTCCTCGCCATTGATGATGATGGAGATGGCACCTTGCGTCCAGCGCGTGACGGCTTTGCTGCGGTGGCGTGCGGTGGGGCAAAAGCCCAAAGGGCGCAGCATCGCGCCCAATTGCCCGGCTTCGTCCGGGTTGGCGGCAAATTCGATGAATTCCACGCCGCGCGGGGCGATCCGGGGCGGCAGCGGCGAAGGCGGCAGCGCGGGCCGGGTAATCCCCGATTCGAGCAAGCGCAACGATCGATAGCCATCGACCGCCACGCCGCTGGCCGATCCGGCGCGAAACCGGTCGTTGAAAATTTCGAGGCTCCAATACCCCTGATAGCCGATCCGCCGGATGGCATCGGCCCAATCATCGAGCGGCAATTCGCCCTGCCCCGGCATACAGCGGAAATGGCGGCTCCACCCGAGATGGTCCATATCCATCAGCGGGGCATCGGCGACTTGCACGATGAACAGCTTGTCGGGCCGGATATCGCCAATGCTCGATGATGGAATGCGCCGCGCGAGCGAATGAAAGCTGTCGAGCACCAGCCCGAGCGCGGGGTGATCGATATCGCGCACCAGCCCCCAGGCTTCGCGATGGTCGTTGACATGGCGGCCCCACGCCAGCGCTTCATAGCTGATGCGCAAACCGCGCGCGGCGGCGCGAGTCGCAGCTTCGTGCAGATCGGCCATCATGCGCGCGCGGTCATCGCTTGCGAGCGGCGAACAGCTTGAACAGACCAGCAGCAGATCGGTGCCAAGGTCGCCCATCACATCGAATTTGCGTTCAAGCCGGTCAAACGCGCGCGCGCGCTGCGGTTCGGGCAGCCCTTCGAGATCGCGAAACGGCTGAAACATCGTGCAGGCAAGGCCCAGATCGGCCATCAGCGCGCCGACCTCGCGCGCCGACAAGTGCGATGACAGCAGATCGTTTTCGAACACTTCGGCCCCGGCATACCCGGCATTGGCAATCGCCGTCAGCTTGGCATCGAGCATCCCGCTGATCGAAACGGTGGCAATCGAGGTTTGCATCAGGTTGTTCCGCCCCCAAAGCTCCGGCGTTCCGCGCTTTGACCCGGCCGATAGCCCCCAACCCCTTCCCCTGAATGCAGGGCTAACGCACAGGAAATCGCGTTCCTCCCCCTTTGGGGGAGGACCTGCGAAGTCAGTTGGAGCCGAATGTCTCCGCGCGATCGGATTAAGGTTCTTGCGGGAGAGCCGGTTTTCATATGCGATAGCCCGGCCCCTGAAGGGGCGGGGGCTTTGGTGGTCGGGTGCAAGGGGGAAGCGAGATCCATCGGGTGACCGCATAGCACCCGCCCCCGGGTTGACAAAAGCCAAAATTGCAGGAACCAGTTCGTGCCATAAAATTGTGTGGGGCAAACCGGGGTGGCAATGCAGACGGCAGCGGCGCGGGGCACTATGACGGGCGCGTTCGTGCGGCCCGCCCGCCGCCGCGCTGCCGATCCGCACCCGTCAGGAGACGCCACTTTGCCCACGACTGCCAAACCGCCCCGGCGTTCCCATGCCGAAGCCCGCCAGCAGGCGATCAGCCAGATCATCGATATTGCTACGCAGGAATTCGTCGAAAAAGGGCTGGCGGGCGCGCGCATCGACGAGATCGCCGGGCGATCAACCAAGCGCAAGATCTATTACTATTTCGAAGGCAAAGACGATCTGTACCGCGCGGTGCTCGAACGCGCCTACAACCGGGTGCGCGAAAGCGAGGCGGCGGTCGATATCGAGAGCGGTACGGCGGCAGAGGCCTTGCGGCGGCTGATCGAACACGATGTGCGCTATCATTCGCAGCACCCCGAACTGGTGCGGCTGGTGATGAACGAAAACATCCACCGCGCCGAACATTTGCGCCAGATCAGCGACTTGCCCCAGGGCAACCGCCGCGTGATTGGCATTCTGACCCGGCTGATCGAACGCGGCGTGGCCGAGGGCAGTTTCCGCGCCGGGATCGATCCGGTCGAACTCCACATGAACATTACCGCGCTCAGTTTCTACAATGTTTCCAATCAGTTCACGTTTTCACACAATTTCGGCGTCGATATGACCAGCGCCGAGGCGATTGCGCGGCGCGCGGCGCAAGTCGGCGATATCATTCTGGCCTGGCTGAAGCGGACGGAATGACACGGCTCCGCGAACTGCGGTGCAAAGGAGAGGATAATGGCAGTGGCTATGGCATCGGCGGCGGGTGAAGCGCCCGAACGATGGAGTGCGCGCGCGGTCGCGCTGGTGGCGCTGTGTTTTGCGATCAACATGGCCGATGGCGTCGATGTTACCATCCTGTCGTTCATCGCGCCCCGGTTGCAGGCCGAATGGGGGCTTGGCCCGGCGGCCATGGGGCAATTGTTCAGCGCCGGGCTGATCGGGATGGCGGCGGGCGGCGTCGGCATTGCGCCGCTGGCCGACCGGATCGGGCGGCGTCGGGTGATTCTCGTGGCGCTGGCACTGATGACCGGCGGGATGCTGCTCAGCGGGCTGGCGCGCGGCTGGGCGGACTTGTTCGCGGTGCGGCTGGTTGTTGGCGCGGGCATCGGCACCGTGCTGGCGGCGATGGCCGCGCTCGCCGCCGAAGTCGCGCCGCACCGCCATCGCCATCTTGCGGTCGGGCTGGTGCAGGCGGGCTATCCGTTTGCGGCGGTGTTTACCGGGCTGCTGGTGGCGGTCTTGCTGCCGCTGCACGGCTGGCGCGCGCTGCTGACCGGGGCGGGGCTTTTGTCGCTGGTGCTGGTGCCCGCAGCCATCGTGCTGTTGCCACGCGGCGGCGGCGCAGTGCAACGCGGTGGGCGGGTGACGGCGCTGTTTGCCGGTGATCTGCGGGCGCGCACGCTGGCATTGTGGCTGGCGGTGTTTGCCGGGCTGATGGTGCTGTATTTTGTGGTCAGCTGGATTCCCCGGCTGGCGATTGCCGCAGGCTTGTCCGAAACCAACGGCATTTATGCCGGTGCGCTGTACAATCTGGGGGCTTTTGCGGGAACCAGCCTGATGAGCGTGGCGGCGCTGCGTCTGCCGCTGGGGCGGCTCGTCCCGGCGATGCTGTTGGGCGCGGCGGCGGCGCTGATGCTGTTTGGCACGGTGCACTGGCCGGTCGGGCCGACGCTGCTGCTGGCCTTTGCCATCGGCGTGCTGTTGCAGGGCGGGTACAACGGGCTGTGGCCGATGGCGGCAGCGGCTTACCCCGAACACGTGCGCGCCACCGGGGTTGGCTGGTCGATCGGCATAGGGCGCGGCGGCGCGGTGATCGGGCCGTGGCTGGGCGGAATGTTGATGGCGGCGCATGTCTCGCTGCCGGTGCTGTTCGGCGCGTTTTGCATACCTTTGCTGACGTGCGCGGCGGGCGCGTGGTTCATCGAAAAAAGGGCACCAACTGGTAACAGCTAATTGACAGGTACCAGTTCGTACCATAAATGCGGCGTGTGAAGTCGAGCCTTGAGGCCGACATGGGAGGGGTATCTGCTATGCGCCGCAACCGCGCCAATCTCGTCTATTCAACGTCATCGCTGTGCCTTGGGCTGATGCTCGCGCTGCCCGCAGCGGCACAGACGGCAGCGCCTGCACCCGATTCGACTCCCGCTTCGGCCAACCCCGACATCGTGGTGACCGGTTCGTTGATCCGCCGCCCCAACAACACCTCGGCCAGCCCGATTCTGACGGTCAGCAATGCCGCAATCAAGGATTCCGGTCAGGCCAACCTTGCCGATGCGCTCAACCAGTTGCCCAACTTTACCGTGTCGGGCAATGCCGCGACCGGCGGCCAGGGCACGGGCGGGCGCGCCACGATCAGCCTGCACGGGCTTGGCCCCAACCGCAATCTGGTGCTGCTCGATGGCCGCCGCCTGCCGGTGTCGGACGTGTCGGGCAATGTCGATACCAACATCCTGCCCGAAGCGATCATCGGCGGCGTCGATGCGATCACCGGGGGCGCTTCGGCGGTCTATGGGTCTGACGCGATGTCGGGCGTGGTCAATTTCAAGACGATCAAGCGGCTTGATGGCGTCGTGCTCGATGTGTTCGATTCGGTCAGCGAAAAGGGCGATGCCAACAAGTTCAACGGCTCGGTCTCGTTCGGGACGAAGTTCGCGCAAGATCGCGGCCATGTGATCGGCGCGTTCAGCTATACCAACCAGGACGCGTTGAGCCAGTCCACGCGCAGCTTTTTTGCCAGCAAAGTGCCATCGAGCTATATCGGCACCGGCACGTACGTTCCCAGTGCAACCAATGCGCCAAGCCTGACGGTCATCAAAGGCTTGTTCACGGGCTATGGCACGGCCTTGCCGGGCAGCGCGCTGCTCAACCTCGGGTTCAACAACGATGGATCGCTGTTCACCCAGACCGGCGCGATCAATTACAAGGGCGATAATGGCACCAACGGCTATTCGGTGGTCGGTGGCAATGTGCGTATGCCAGTGGGGCAGCAGGGCAACATCCTCAACGGGATGAAGCGCAAGACCGCGTTCCTCAAAGCCGATTACGACATCACGCCGGGCCTGACCGCTTATGCGCAGTTCATGTATGTCGATCTGCACGTGACCACCAACAGCGGCGGCAGCCTGACCCAGTTTCCGACGCTGACGACGATTCCGGTGACCAATCCGTTCATCCCGGCGGACTTGGCCAAAGTGCTCGCTTCACGCCCCAATGCCAGTGCGACGTTCAACTGGAATGCGCGCTATGTCGGCGTGCCGTGGAAGAACTGGGATGAAAACTATCAGGTCCAGCAATATATCGGCGGGCTGAAGGGCGATATCGCGCCGGGTTGGACGTTTGATGCCTTTGCCAGCTACGACGAATCGACGCATATTTCGACGATGAACAATGCCGTGCTCAAAAGCCAGGTACAGCTTTTGCTCAATGCTGCCGATGGCGGCAAATCGTTGTGCGCGGGCGGGTTCAATCCATTTGGCGATGCCAATGCGCGGTCGTTGTCGCCGCAATGCGTGGCCTTTATGACCACCAGCGCGATCAGCCGCGAAACCACTGGCCAAACGCAAGTGCAGGGCCAGATCAATGGCAAGCTGTTCGACCTTGGCGCGGGGCCGGCCCAGATCGCGATTGTCGCCGATTATCGCAAGAACAGCTACAAGTTCGATCCCGACGCCAATGTCACCGCGAAATCGGGCTGGGCACCGGGTGGCAATATCGAAGCGTTTACCGCAACGCAGGCAGTGCCTTATCGGTCGATCAGCGTGAAAGAACTGGCCGGGCAGATCGACATTCCGCTGGTGGCCAACCGGCCGTTCGTGCAGGAACTGGGGATCGGAGCCGCCGGGCGCGTGTCGAATTATTCGGTGTCGGGCACTGTTTCCAGCTATGAAGCCGATGCGCGCTGGCGCCCGGTTTCGGCGCTGCTGTTCCGGGGCAGCTATCAGCGCGCGGTGCGCGCGCCCAATATCGGTGAATTGTATTCGCCGCCGCAGGGCTCGCAACTCGTTCTGGGTACGCCGCCCGCCGCATTGGGTGATCCGTGCGATGTGCGGTCATCGGCGCGCACTGGCAGCAATGGCGCGCAAGTTGCCGCGCTGTGCGTGGCGCAAGGGGTACCGGCGGCGGCGGTCGGCACTTATCAGTTCCCCACCACCGCCACCGGGCAGACGATTTCGGGCAGCACCGGGGTGACCCCGGAAAAGGCCGATACCTTCAATCTGGGCTTTGTCGTGTCGTCGCCTGCGCGGAGCGGGGTGCTGTCCGATTTCACGCTGTCGGTCGATTACTATTCGATCAATATCAAGAACGTGATTTCGACTGTGCCCGGCTCAACCGTGCTGTCGAAGTGCTATAATCTTGATGGATCGAATTCCGGCTATGCCGCCAGCAATCTCTATTGCCAGTTGATCCAGCGCGATGCGGGCACCGGCCAGTTGCTCGCGGTTGCCACGCCCTATCTCAATCTTGGCGGGGTCAAGACCGATGGTCTGGAATTCCAGGTTCACTGGTCCACGCCGCTGCCCGCGCTCGGCCATAGCGGGCGGGTCTATGTTGACACCACGGTTGATTGGCTGGGCCATTACAAAGTGCAATTGCTGCCCGGTGCCGCGTATCTGAACTATACCGGCATCAGCAATGGTGCCGCCGGGGCCAGCGTACCGCCGCGCGCCACTCCGCGCTGGAAGGCGCTGACCACGTTCGGCTATCGCTCTGACCGGATCAGTACCGGCCTGCGCTGGCGTTACCAGGGTGCGATGGCCGATGTCAGCGCGGTTACCACGCCGTCCAATGTTGCCGCCGGGGTGCCGGTCTATGCAACGTGGGACTGGTTCGGATCGTTCAAATTCAACAAACAACTGGATTTGCGCGCCGGGGTGACCAATCTGTTCAACAAGAGCCTGCCGACCGTGGCGAGTTCGCAAAATGGCACCGACTCGGCGCTTTATGATGTGGTTGGACGCTCGTTCTTCGTCGGTGCGAAGTTCGCGTTCTGACGCTCCGCTGCCGACCGGGGGTGGTCTCCGGTCGGCATTCCGGTTGATCTGAAAGACTGGCCTTTGTTCCGTTCCGGCCTGATTGGGCGTTCGATCCTTGCCTCGCGCTCGCCGTGGCTGCACGAACGCGAAGCCGCCGCGCAGGGCTTTGCGCTGACGTATGACTTGTTCGATTTTACCGCGCGCGGGCTGGCGGACAGCGAATTGCCCGCGCTGCTCGCGCGCCTTGTGGCCGAAGGCTATGCGGGGCTGAACGTGACATATCCGTTCAAGCAGGCGGTCATGGCGCTGCTCGACGATCTGGCGGATACCGCGCTGGCGGCGGGCGCGGTCAACACCATTGCCATGCGCGATGGCCGGATGATCGGGCACAATACGGACATGGCCGGGTTTGCCGACAGCCTTTCGCGCGGGCTGCCCGGCGCGGCGCTGGGCCGGGTGCTGCAACTGGGTGCAGGCGGCGCGGGTTCGGCAGTGGCCGGGGCGTTGTTGTCGCGGGGCGTGCAACGGCTCGATCTAGCCGACCCTGACCCCGAACGCGCGGGCGCGCTGGCAGAACGGCTGAACCGCTGGGCGGGCGCGGCACGGGTCTTTCCTGTGGCGATGGCTGCGCTCGATACGGCCGGGGTTGATGGCATCGTCAATGCCTCACCCGTGGGCATGGCCGCGCATCCCGGCTTGCCGCTCGCCGAAACTTTGCTCGCACCCCATCACTGGGTGGCGGATATTGTCTATTTCCCGCTGGAAACCGCGCTGCTGACGGCGGCGCGCGCGCGCGGCTGCCGCACGCTTAACGGCAGCGGCATGGTCATCGCGCAAGCCGCGCTGGCATTCGAAATCATCACGGGCCATGCCGCCGATCAGGCGCGTGTGGCCGCAAGTTTTGCCGCATTCGAGGTGTAATGCGGCGCGAGGGGAAGGATTTTGGCGATGCTGCGCACGATCATGATCGCACTGGCGGCACTGTGGTGCAGCACCGCCTTGGCCCAGACGCCCGGCGAAGCGCTGGCCGACAGCGTGGCGATCAATGCGCAAGTGTTTTCGGTCGCCAGCGATCCTTATCCCGCGCATCCGGTCGCGTTTTCCGGCGGGGTCACGGGCATTCCCGATCTGACGTATCAGATCCTGCCCGGTTATCGCCCCAACCGGCTCGATCTCTATCTGCCGCCCGCCAGCTTCACCGGCCCGCGCCCGCTGATCGTGTTCATTCACGGCGGCGGCTGGGTGGGCGGGGGCAACCGCTATAGCGGGGCCTTTGCCAATTGGCCCGATGTCCTGGCGACAATGGCGCGGCGCGGTTATGTCGTGGCGGCGGTTTCGTATCGCTTTTCGGGCGAAGCGCCTTTTCCGGCGGCGATTCAGGATGTCAAAGCCGCGATTCGCTGGCTGCGTGCCAATGCCGAACGCTATCGCATCGACAAGGCGCGCGTCGTCACAATGGGCGGATCGGCGGGCGGGCAATTGTCGGCGCTGGTGGCGACATCATGCGGTGCTGCTGCGCTTGAGCCGCCTGCGCCCACAGTGTCGGGTGCGGCGACGGTTGAACGCCCCCGCGCCGGGGTGGCCGATCCGGCGCGCGAATCGGCGTGCGTGGCGGGTGCGGTGGCGTGGTACGGGATTTTCGATTTCCACACGCTGCCCGCCAGCGCGACGAGCGCGGCCTATCTCGGCTGCAAAGACCGGCCTTGCACCGAAGCGCAGCAATTGGCAGCTTCTGCGGTCCATTACCTTGATGCCAAAACCCCGCCGCTGCTGCTGATCGCGGGCAGCGAAGACCATCTTGTCCCGCCGCGCCAGACCAGCGATTTTCACGCGGCGATCCAGGCGGCGGGGGGCCGGTCGCAGCTTCGCATTATCCCAGGCGTCGATCACAGCTTTATCGGCGCGACCGGCGAAGCCACGCGCGCCGCGAGCCGCGCCGCGCTGGCGCAGACGGTCGATTTTATCGACGCGCTGATCGGGGACAAATAATCGCGGCGTGCGTAGATTCCGAACCTGCCGCTGACCGGGCAGGGGCTTAGCCTTTTCTGATCCGGCGCGGCGATTGACCGCGCTGGGCAGGACATTGCAGCGCTATGACCATCACCCATTTGAACGGCCACCATCGCACGACGCTGGCGGGCGTGTTCGCGCACCCGGCGGCGCACAATCTGGAATGGCACGATGTGCTGTCGCTGCTGAACCATGTGGGCAGCGCGACCGCGCGGCGCAGTGGCGGTTATGACGTGGTGATCGGCGATGACCGCGTCGTGCTGCGGCATCAGCATGGCCATGATCTGGGTGACGCCGATCTGCGGCTGGTGCGCGCAGTGCTGACCAAAGGCGGATTTTCGCCCGATCCCGTGCCGGTCGCTACCGGTGATGCGCCGCTGGCAGCATGGCGGGTGGTGTGGATCGATCATCACCAAGCGCGGCTGTTCGGGCCGGGCGCTGACCGCACCGTGCCGCGCGTGCTGGTGCCCGATGATGGTGACGGCGCGCGCCGCAGGATCGAAAACCGCCAGGGCAACGACGATCACGATGGCGGCCATGCGCCAGAAGATCAGGATTTTTACCGCCGCATCGCCGCCGATCTGGCCGATGCCCCGTCCATCGTGCTGTTCAGCGACGGCCATGGCCGCAGCAGCGCGGGGGAATTCCTGCACGATTATCTGCAACGCCACGCGCCCGCGATTGCCGCACGGATCGTGGCTGCTGAACGGGTTGATGCGTCGCACCGCTCTGACGCGCAGATCGTTGCGGCGGGGGTGGCGTTGATCGAGGCGGCACCAGCCAGTGCCGCCTCGTAGCGGCATTCAGCCCGTCACGACCAGGTCGTTTTCCACTTCGGTAATCCCCGGCGATCCCCAAGCGGTGGTCGCCGCGGTCCATTTGTCGGCAGGCGTGGCGACAGTGCCTTTCAGCGTGACACGCCCGCCGCTGGCGCTGACCGCAATGGTCGAATGATCAAACCATGACCGGTGCAGCGCCGAATCGATATCGTGGCTGATATCGGCGATATTCACATGCGGTGCGAGCGTGATCAGATTGGTGATCCCGATCACCCCGCGCAGGCCCCGGATCACGGTTTCGGCCGAATCCTTCTGGAAATGCCATTCGACTTCGCCGGTCAGCGTGATCCAGCCATCTTCGACTTCCAGCTTGACCGCATCAGCGGGGACCGACACTTCCCACGCAATGCGATCAAGCGCGGCGCGCGCGATCTCTTCATCGCTGCGGTCGGTCTGGACGGGCAGCAGCACTTCGATCTCCAGCGCCACGGCCCTGACCCCGCGGACCCGCGCGGCGGCCTTTTCGGCGGCCAGTTTGGCCAGATATGTCGGCACATGGCCCGTCAGCGTGATCACGCCGTGGTTGGCAGTCACCCCGATATGCGCGCCATTGACGCTGGGTTCCCACTCAAATTCCGCGAGCACGGCGGTTTGCAGTTCACGATCCTGGGACATCTTGGTTCTCTGCCTGGCCGAAAAGGAGGGAATGCTGCGGCTCGACCGACCACAAAGCGATGATGGACTGCGCCATAGTGATGGCGTCGGGCAGGTTCGGAATATACGGTATTAGGGTGATACTTGGTGTTGCGGCCTCAATGGCTTTCTCCAAAGGGGCAGGGCTATCGCATATGACGTCAGAAACAAAAAATACGAAGCACACTGACGGAGAGTTCGGCGTGAGTTACGCTAGGTCCTCCCCCCTTGGGGGAGGTGGCAGCGCGGAGCGCTGACGGAGGGGGT
>CAINGT010000098.1 GCA_903848655.1 uncultured Sphingomonadales bacterium | reverse complement strand
GATAACCGAGAGTGACTGGAGTTCAGACGTGTGCTCTTCCGATCTACTAACTTCTGAAACAACGCGATATTCTACCCTTCCAACCCCCTCCGTCAGCGCTATGCGCTGCCACCTCCCCCAGAGGGGGAGGAGCTACGTCGCTTGGGCGATAGTCCTGTTTTCAGGGGTGGGGGCTTGGTCGATGCGGGGCGTTAGCGCTGCTTCGTGAAAAAGCGCTGTTCCCACCCGAACGGGGCGGCAATCGGGTCGCCGTATTGATCGCGTGCGGGTTCAAAGCGAAATCGGTCGCGCGCGAGCGTGCAGGTTACGGTATCGGTGGCGGGATCGCCGCTGGGGCGGTGGATGCGGCAGGTGCTGGCGCGGCCATCGGTGCCCACGGTCAGCACCACGATCACCGCCGTTCCCAGCCGAGCGGCGCGGCCTGCGGCGGGAAAATCCGGTTCGGCCAGATCTCCGGCGATTTTGACCGGCGCGGTCACCACATGGCGTCCGCCGTCGCCGCTGCCACTGCCTCCGCCGCCGGGGCCGTCGCCCTGATCGACTGCGCCCGCTTGCGCCGCGCTTTGGGTGCCCGCCACCGGGGCTGCACTGGGGCCGGGTACCGCAACCATGGGAGGGGGTCCCACGAACGCGGCGCGGGCCTGCCGCCCCGGCGCAGCGCGCGCGGCTTGGCGGGCGGGGCTGGCGCTGATTGCGGGCGGCGGGCGCGCGATGGGAATGGCTGAAACCAGCGTGGCCGATGCTGATGGCGCGCGCGCCGCGCGCATCCCCGCGATCAGCGCGATTGCGACCGCGCCGTGCAGCACCACGACCGCCCCGGCGACAGCCATCCGCGCGCGCCGCGACAGCGCGGGGCCAGCGATGGCGCGGCTTACCCCATTGCGAGCACGCTGTCGGCACGCGCCAGACTGTAGAGCGTCAGCCCGTGTGCGCGCGCCTGTTCGACCGCCAGCCCCGATGCTGCCGACAGCGTCACCAGCACCGGCACTTGCGCGATCACCGCCTTTTGCACGAGTTCAAAGCTGCACCGCGCGGTCAGCACGACAAACCCGCACGCCGGATCGATCCCGGCAAACGCCAGCGCGCCGATCAGCTTGTCGAGCGCATTGTGCCGCCCGACATCTTCGCGCATCATGCGGATCGTGCCATCGGCGGCGCAAAATGCCGCTCCATGCGCGGCGCGGGTCGCGCGGCCCAAGGCCTGATGCGCGTCGAGCGCGGCGACCGCGCGAAATATCGCCGCCGGTGCCACATCAAGCCGCGCGGTCACCGGGGCCAAGGGGCGCAGCACTTGCTCCAGACTTTCGATCCCGCACAGCCCGCAACTGCCCTCGGCCAGCCGCAGCCGCGCGCGGGTCAGCAGCGGCCCGGCGGCGGGGGCATCGAGCGCGATCCGCAGCATCCAGCCCCCGCCGGGCACTTGGGCAGCGCGCGCGGAAATAAATTCATGCTGCGCGGTAATAATCTGTTCGGAAAGGCAAAACCCCAGCGCATAATCGTCGAGATCGCTCGGCGTTGCCATCATCACGGCATAGCCAATGCCGTTGATCTCGATAGCAACCGGCGCTTCATCAATCAGCGCGCGGGTCAGTGCGCGCGGCGGCGCGCCATCGGCAAAATGTTCAACCACCGCCGCGTGATGCGCGCCATTACCCAGCGGCGTGCCCATGGTCCTGCCCCAGCCGCTCCAGCGCGGCAATCGCCACGGGATCGAGCCCATCGCTGCCGTGCGCGCGCAATTGCTGCACCATCCGCGGCGACCAGAACGCATGGACATGGCCCGCCACCGCGCCGACCGGGTCTTTGTCGTGCAGCAAATTGCGCACAATCTGGTTGATCATGCGCACCAGCTTGGCCGTGGTATCAACCCCGCTCATTCTGCCGCCGTCGCGGTAATGCGCCGCGCTGCATCGCTTTGCGCGTCATAGTCTAGCTGCCACTGGCTCGGCCCGTTGGACGGGGTCACTTGCACCGCAGTCACTTTGTATTCGGGGCAATTGGTCGCCCAGTCCGAATTGTCGGTGGTCACGACATTGGCTTGCGTGGTGGGGTGGTGGAACGTGGTATAGACCACGCCGGGCGCGACACGGTCGGTAATTTGCGCGCGCAACGTGGTTTCGCCCGCGCGGCTCGCCAGCCGCACCCAGTCGCCATCGCGCAAGCCGCGGTTTTCCGCATCCGACGGGTGGATTTCCAGCACGTCTTCGAGATGCCAGCGCGCATTTTCGGTGCGCCGGGTCTGCGCGCCGACATTGTATTGCGACAGGATGCGCCCGGTGGTCAGCAGCAGCGGATAACGCGGCCCGGTGCGTTCGTCGGTGGGGACATAGTCGGTCACCACGAATTTGCCTTTGCCGCGCACAAAGCCATCGACATGCATGATCGGCGCGCCATCGGGAAAGGCGGCATTGACCGGCCACTGCAACGACCCTTCGGCATCGAGCCGGGCAAAGCTGACCCCGGCAAAGGTCGGCGTCAGCCGCGCGATTTCGTCCATGATTTCGCGCGCATGGGTGTAATTCCAGTCCAGCCCCATCGCGCGCGCGAGCGCTTGCGTGACTTGCCAGTCTTCAAACCCGTTAAGCGGCTCCATCACTTTGCGCACCATCTGGATGCGGCGTTCGGCATTGGTGAACGTGCCGCTCTTTTCGAGGAACGTCGATCCCGGCAGAAACACATGCGCGTAATTGGCGGTTTCATTGAGGAACAAGTCCTGCACGATCACGCATTCCATCGCCGCCAGCCCGGCGGCAACATGGCGCGTATCGGGGTCGGACTGGAGAATGTCCTCACCTTGAATATAGATCCCCTTGAACAGCCCGTCGGTTGCGGCATCGAGCATATTGGGAATGCGCAAGCCCGGCTCGGGATCGATCGGCACACCCCATTCGGCTTCGAACAGCGCGCGCGCAGCGGGGTCCGACACATGGCGATATCCCGACAATTCGTGCGGAAACGAGCCCATGTCGCACGCGCCCTGCACATTGTTCTGCCCGCGCAAGGGATTGACCCCCACACCGCGCCGCCCGATATTGCCTGTCGCCATCGCCAGATTGGCAATCGCCATCACGGTCGATGATCCCTGGCTGTGTTCGGTCACCCCCAGCCCGTAATAGATCGCGCCATTGCCACCGGTGGCGAACAGCCGCGCCGCGCCGCGCAAATCCTGCGCCGCGACCCCGATCACCGGGGCAAGGAATTCGGGGCTGTGGCGCGCATCGGCGACGAATTCGGCCCAATCGCGAAATTCGTCCTGATCGCAGCGGTCGCGCACAAAGGCTTCATCGACCAGCCCTTCGGTCACGATCACATGCGCCAGCGCGGTCAGCACCGCGACATTGGTGCCGGGGCGCAAAGCGAGATGGTAATCGGCTTCGATATGCGGCGAACGCACGATATCGGTGCGGCGCGGGTCGATCACGATCAGCTTGGCCCCCTGCCGCAACCGCCGTTTCATGCGGCTGGCGAATACTGGGTGGCCGTCGGTGGGGTTGGCCCCGATTACCAGCATTACGTCGCACGCTTCGACACTGTCGAAATCTTGCGTTCCCGCCGATGTGCCAAAAGTGTTTTTCAAGCCATAGCCAGTGGGCGAATGGCACACCCGCGCGCAAGTATCGACATTGTTGGTGCCAAACCCGGCGCGCACGAGTTTTTGCACCAGAAAGCCTTCTTCATTGGTGCAGCGGCTCGACACGATCCCGCCGAGCGCATTGTTGCCATGCTGCGCAGCAATCCGCTTGAATTCGCTCGCCGCAAAGCTGATCGCTTCGTCCCAGCTCACTTCGCGCCACGGCTCGGTGATGGCATTGCGGATCATCGGCGTAGTGATGCGGTCCTGATGGCGCGCATAGCCCCACGCGAACCGGCCTTTGACGCACGAATGGCCGCGATTGGCTTTGCCGTCTTTCCACGGCACCATGCGCACGACTTGCTCCCCGCGCATTTCGGCGCGGAATGTGCAGCCCACGCCGCAATAGGCGCAGGTCGTAATCACCGCGCGTTCGGGCTTGCCGATGGCGGTCACCGCCTTTTCGTTGAGCGTCGCGGTCGGGCAGGCGGCGACGCAAGCCCCGCACGACACGCATTCGGAACTGAAGAAATCGTCCGATGCCACCCCGGCGCTGACTTTGGACTCAAACCCGCGCCCGGCGATGGTGAGCGCGAATGTGCCCTGCACTTCGTCACACGCGCGCACGCAGCGCGAACAGACAATGCATTTTGACGGGTCGAAATCGAAATAGGGGTTCGACTGATCGGGCGCGGCCCCCAGATGATTATCGCCCTGATAGCCATAGCGCACATCGCGCAAGCCGACTTGCGCGGCGGTGTCCTGCAATTCGCAATCGTTGTTCGCGCTGCACGTCAGGCAATCGAGCGGGTGGTCGGAAATATACAGCTCCATTACCCCGCGCCGCAGCTTTTCCAGCCGCGATGTCTGCGTGTGGACCACCATGCCTTCGCTCGCGAGCGTGGTGCACGAAGCGGGGGTGCCGCGCATTCCGTCGATCTCGACAAGGCACAGGCGGCACGAGCCAAACTGTTTGAGCGTATCGGTGGCGCACAATTTGGGGATCGATCCGCCCGCCAGCGCGGCCGCGCGCATGACTGTCGTTCCGGTCGGCACGCTGATCGCGCGCCCGTCGATCAGCAGGCTGACGCGGGTTTGCGCGGTTACCGCCGGGGTGCCGAAATCGGCTTGCGGTTCATAGCCCATGGGCATGGTCCTTCAGCGCGGCCCAATCGGCCGGAGTGTTGATATTGTGCGGCTGACGCGACAAAGCCACCGCGCGCGCGCCGATCCGCGCGGCAAAGGCGCGCATGGAATGCACGCACGCTTCGCCGAGCAGCCCGTCGAGCATAGCGCGCGCCGATACCGGCCACAACCCGATCACCGGCGCGCCCAGCGCATAAGCAGGCGCGGGCGACAGTTCGCCGACCAGATCGGCGGGCACGGCAAACCCATCAACCGGCAGCGACAGCACTGCGTCAAACCCGTGCCGCGCGCCGTAATGCAGCGCCGCGCATACACCGCCAAGCGGCCCCAGCCCCGCGCGCGGATGATCCGCCAGCACCGGCGCCGGGGCGTGGTCGCGCCCGGCCACCACCACCGCGTGGCATTGCCGGGTCAACGCCATGACCGCACGATCTAGCAAGCTGCGCCCGCCGATCTCGACCAGCGCCTTGTCGCTGCCAAAGCGGCGCGCTTGCCCACCCGCAAGCACCACGCCCAAGACCCGCAGCCCGCTCATTCGGCGGCGGCTGCGGCGGGCAGCCCGAAATCCTGCGGGAAATTGCGCAAAGCCGACAGCACCGGATAAGGTGTAAACCCGCCGAGCGCGCACAACGATCCGAATTTCATCGTTTCGCACAAGTCTTCGAGCAGCGTGATATCTTCGGCCAGGCTGCGCCCGCCTTTGCGCGCATTGTGCATCTGCGGCAGGCTCTCCACCGGGTCCGCCCCGCGCCCGCTGCGCGCGCGGATGCGGTCGATCACTTCGACCCCGCGGGTCGAGCCGATCCGGCACGGGGTGCATTTGCCGCAGCTTTCCACCGCACAAAACTGCATCGCAAACCGCGCTTGCGCGCTCATGTCGGCGCTATCGTCGAACACCGTGATCCCGGCATGGCCGATCAGCCCGTCCGCCGCCGCAAAGCTTTCATAATCGAACGGCAGATGGAAATCGGCGGGGGTGTGATAGGCCCCGAGCGGCCCGCCGACTTGCACCGCATGGACCGGGCGACCGCTGGCGGTGCCGCCGCCGATCTCCATCACCAATTCGCCCAGCGTCATGCCGAACCCGGCCTCGAACAGCCCGCCATAGCGCACATTGCCCGCCAGCTGGATTGGCATCGTGCCGCGCGACCGGCCATAGCCGACCGCCGCATAAGCCGCCGACCCATGCGCCATGATCCACGGTACCGCCGCCAGTGTCAGCACATTGTTGACCACGGTGGGCTGACCGAACAGTCCTTCGATGGCGGGCAGCGGCGGTTTGGCACGCACTTCGCCGCGCCGCCCTTCCAGACTGTTGAGCAGCGCGGTTTCTTCACCGCAAACATAAGACCCCGCGCCGACGCGCACTTCGATGCGGAACGGCGCGATGATCGGCGCGGCCAGATCGAGCGCGCCGCGCAAAGTGGCGATGGCGTGGGGATATTCGCTGCGGACATAAATATAGCCCATTTGCGCGCCGACCGCGTGCGCGGCAATCGCCATCCCTTCGATCAGCCCGAACGGATCGCCCTCCATCACCATGCGATCCGCAAAAGTCGCGCTGTCGCCTTCATCGGCATTGCACACGACATATTTGCGCGCCGCCGGGGCCTTGGCCACCGTGGTCCACTTGATACCGGCGGGAAAGCCCGCTCCGCCGCGCCCGCGCAAGCCCGACCGCGTGACTTCGCCAATCACCCCGTCCGGCCCGATCCGCCGCGCGGCGTCCAGCCCGGCCCAGCCGCCATGCGCGGCATAGTCATCAAGGCTTAACGGGCGGGTCTGCCCCGCGCGCGCAAATGTAAAGCGCTGCTGGCGCGCGATGAACGGGTGCGCGGCAATCGCGCCGATCCCGAGCGCACTGGTCCCGGCCAGCACGGCGGCAACATCGTCGGCGGTCAGCGGGCCAAACCCTTCGCCCGCGATCTCTGCCAGCGGTTCGAGCCAGTGCATCCCCCAGCTCGACACCCGCTCGACCACGCATCCCGCTGCGGCAAACGCAGCAGCGACGTGATCCGCGCCGCACGCCAGCGCCAGCGCATCGTTGCTGATCCGCACGGTCCTGGTCATGCCACTTGCTCCACCAGCGCGGCCAGCCGCTCGGGCGTCAGCCGGGCATAGAGCTGATCCCCCACCCAGGCATTCGGCCCGACGCTGCACAGCCCGAGGCAATAGACCGGTTCGATGCTTACGCGGGTTTCATCGGCAAATGCCGCTGCCAGCGCCTCCACCCCGCGCGCCTGGCAGCTTTCGGCGCGGCACAGCTTGATCACCGGCAGGCGCGGCGGCGTGGTATGGAAATCATGATAAAAACTGATAACGCCATGCACTTCGGCGCGGCTGATGTTCAAGGCTTGCGCGATGGTGGGGATCACGGCTTCGCCCACATGGCCGAATCGCGCCTGAATATCGTGCAGGATCGGCAGCAGCGCGCCTTCGCGCCCGGCGTGCTCAGTCAGAATATCATCAATATCGCTATCGGGGGCCATTTTCATCGCTTTTTTCGTAAACCGCGCGATCAGCTTTGGCGATCTGCCCTGTCAGGTCAATCCGAAACGCACCGCATTGCGCGCGCGTCCTATACAACCCGTCAGCCCCAAAGGGCAGGGGCCAGGTACCCGATTTGTGCCGATGGTAAGTGGCCCATGCGGGATAGTGCGGATCGCACCGGCAACACAATCCCCATGCCCTTGCCGCTACCCCTCTCGCCCGAACCCTTGCGTCACGCCTATGGCGCAAGCGGCCCATCATTGATCGGGACCAGCAGCATGACCGTACGGCAGAGAATCCGGATTTTCGGAGTGGTGATTTCGCTCATCCTCTTGTGCGCCTTTATCGTCGCGGGGTTGGGGGTAAACCGCATCCGGCTCGGCGGACCGCTGAGCGAGGAAAACAACCGCTACAGCCTGCTGATTTCCGACATCCTGCCGCCGCCGCTCTATGTGATCGAACCCTATCTCGAAGCGACGATGCTGATCCAGAACCCGGCAGCCTATCTCGACCATTCGATCCGGCTGACCAAGCTGGAAAAGGATTATACGGCTGAAGAACAGATGTGGCGCGATTCCAGCCTTGACGACACGATCAAGGCGCAAGTGCTCAACGAAGCGGGGGTTTCGGCAGGCCAGTTCTGGCAGGAAATCGACACCCGGCTGCTGCCCGCCGCGCGGTCGAACGATCATGACGCAATGATGGCGAGCTATGCGCGGCTATCGACGATCTATGCCCGCCACCGCGCGCAGATCGATTCGCTGGTGGCCGCCGCGCAGCGCAAACAGGCCGATCTGACCGCCACGAGCAGCACCACGCTGATGATTACAACCATCGTGCTGGCGCTGCTGGCGGGCGCGATCCTGGGCATGATCGCCTTTGCGCTGAAGCTCTTGGGCCGCGATGTGGTCGCCCCCATCGGCGAACTGGCGGGCCAGCTTGACCAGATGACTGCGGGCGATTTCAACGTCGAAATCCCCACCGACCGCCGTCAGGATGAAATCGCCGCGATCCAGTCCGCCGCGCGCGCGTTCCGCGAAGCCGGCCTTGCCAAACGCGCCGCCGATCAACAGCAGCAAGTCGTCGTCGCCGCGCTGGCGCAAGGGCTTGAGGCACTGGCCGAAGGCGATCTGTCGCGCCAGTTGGAAACGCCGTTTGCCGCATCGTACGAAGGATTGCGCGCGACATTCAACCAGACCGTTACGCGGCTGTCGGACTTGCTGCACAATGTTACCGCTTCGGCCGAACGCGTGGCCACGGGCGCATCGGAAATCCGCACCGCATCGGATGATCTTGCCAACCGCAACGAACAGCAGGCATCGAGCCTCGAAGAAACCACCGCCTCGATGAAACAAGTCACCGGCATGGTGCGCGATACCGCCGACAATGCGGCATCGGTGCAGCGCTCGATCACCAGCACGCACCACGAAGCGAGCGAAGGCGGCAAAGTGGTCGAACGCGCCACCGAAGCGATGGCCGCAATCGAACGCTCGGCGCAGGAAATCAGCCAGATCATCGGCGTGATCGACGGGATCGCGTTCCAGACCAATCTGCTCGCGCTCAATGCCGGGGTCGAAGCGGCGCGCGCGGGCGATGCGGGCAAAGGCTTTGCCGTGGTTGCCAACGAAGTGCGCGCGCTGGCGCAACGCGCCGCCGATGCCGCCAAAGACATCAAGGCGCTAATCAACACCAGCACCGAACACGTCGGCTCGGGCGTGTCGCTGGTTACCGAAACCGGCACTTTGCTCGAAGCCATCGTCAGCAATGTTGGCGAAATCAGCCAGCGCGTGTCCGAAATCGCCGCCAGCACGCAGACGCAAGCGGTAACGCTGCAACATGTTACCACCGCGATGCACGAAATGGACCGCGTAACCCAGCAAAACGCCGCGATGGTCGAACAATCGACTGCCGCCGCGCACAGCTTGGCTGATGAAGCCACTGAATTGACCGATGCGGTCAGCCAATTCCGCACCCGCCCGGCAGCGCGGTCCTCGATGCGCGCGGCGCGGCACTTGGCGGCGGCCTGATGGTGTCGATCATGGGCCATGCCTTTTTGTCATGAGGCATGGTTGGCGATAGCATCGCGGCACCAAGTCGCGCAGCCATGCTGCCCATGGACACGATTACCGAACCCGCTCGCGACATCCCGATCATCCACCGCACGCAAGTGCTGGTGGTCGGATCGGGGCCGGGCGGCCTTGCCGCCGCGCTGGCGGCAGCGCGCGCCGGGGCGCAGACCACGCTGGTCGAACGCTATGGCTGTTTTGGCGGCAATATTACCCAAGTCGGGGTCGAAGGCTTTGCGTGGTACCGCCACCCGGCGACCATCGACAGCGAAGGCATTGGCCGCGAATTCGAAGACCGCGCCAAAGCGATGGGCGCGGCTTTGCCCGAACCGCAATCGATCAGCCACGCGCTCGATGCCGAAGCGTTCAAACATGTTGCCGACCGGCTGGTGATCGAGGCCGGGGTGCACCCGATGCTGCACCGCCAGTTCGTCGCGCCGATTATCGCGCAAGGCGAAATTCGCGGCATTATCGTGGAAAGCAAAGCGGGGCGCGAGGCGATTTTGGCCGACCGCGTGATCGACGCGACGGGCGATGCCGATATCGCCACGCGCGCGGGTGCGCCGGTGTTCAAGACCCCGCGCGACGAAATGATGAGCGTTTCGGTGATGTTTTCGATGTCCGGCGTGGACAAGGCGGGGTTTATCGCTGCGGTTCAGGCCGATCCGCAGACATATGCCGATTGGGCCAAAGACGGCGAATGGGCGGTAACGACAGCGGGCAAAGAAGACGCGCTGTTTTCACCGTTTTTGCGCAAACCGTTTCAGGCCGCGCACCGCGCCGGGCTGCTGCCCGACAGCCTCAAAACGATTGCCGGCACATGGGGCACGGTGTCCGATCAGGGCGATCTGACGTATCTCAACCTCGTGCACATGACGCGCGATGGCACTGACCCCGATGATCTGACCAGCGGCGAAATCGAAGGCCGCGCGCAAGCGATGCAGGCGATTGCCGCGTTGCGCGGGTTCATGCCCGGTTGCGGCGGCGCGAAATTGCGCAATTTCGGCATGACATTGGGGATTCGCGATACGCGCAAGATCGATGCGGTATACAATCTGGTCGATGGCGATGTGCGCGGCGAAGCCCGGTTTGATGATTCGATCGGCATTTTTCCCGAATTCGTCGATGGTTATGGCCTGCTTATCATCCCCACCACCGGACGCTATTTCCACATTCCATACCGCAGCCTGCTGCCCCGGTCCGGCCCGCGCCATCTGATCGTGGCGGGGCGCAGCATTGGCGGTGACAAAGTCAGCCACGCCGCCGTGCGCAATATGATGGCCTGTGCGGTATCGGGGCAAGGGGCCGGGGTGGCGGCGGCAGTATCGTTGCGCACCGGGCGCGATTTTCATGAAGTCGATATGGCGGTGGTGCAGGCGGAATTGCGCCGTCAAGGCGCGCGCATCACCTGATCCTTAATCGACTGATTGTTACAAGTCTTTCGACAGGCCGAAAAACACCCCCCGGCGCGGGCCCCATTGCGGCGCGCCGACACCAATGCCGGTGCCATCGCGGATCTGATAGCGCGCGTCGAACAGATTGATAACATCGAACCGCACTTCGATCCCGGGCTGCGCCCATTTGTAGCTGATCGCGGTGTTGACTTGCGCATAGCCGGGCAGATGCGCGCCGTTGGGAATGTCGCTGCCATCGGCGGCGGTCTGGTCGGATCGCAAGCCCGAACCATAGATCAGGCTCGCCCCCAGCTTCAGCCCCGCCAACGCGCCAGCGCGCACCGCATAGCTGGCCCCGGCGGACCCGGTATACGTCTGGTCGTGATCGAGATGGATATAATGGGCGGCAATATAGGCCAGTTGCGACGCAGAAAACGCGAATTCGCCCGATTCGATCTGCCGCGCCTGCCCTTTGGCCATGGCAAAGTTGGCATAAACCAGCCACGGTCCGCGTTGATAATTGGCATAGAGATTGATCCCGCGCACCCGCCCCTTGGCAAAGTTGAACGGGGTCAGGATGATCGGCGCGCCGAACTGGCCTTCATCGATCATGTGGCGCGACAGGCGGTAATAGCCATCCAGCCCCGCCATCAGCCCCGGTGCCAGTTTGCGCTGCAACCCGACGTCAAAGTAATGCTGGCGTTCGGCGCGCGGCACGGTCGCGGTCAGCGCCTGCGCCGCGCCGCTCGTACCGGCCAGCGCGGTCAGGCTGGCGGTGGCGACCAGTTCGAACGGCGGCGGCGAAAAATAGCGCGCATAGCCGCCGTGCAGCGTGGTTTTTCCGTCAGGCTGCCACACCCAATTGATGCGCGGGCTGATCTGGTGTTCGCGGCGATAGGCGCTGTAGTAATCGACCCGCGCGCCGTAATTGAGCGTAAGCTTAGGCGAAAATTGCCATTCGTCTTGCGCATAAGCGCTCGCCATCAGCGCCTGCCGATTGCCCCGGTCGGGGATCATGATGGGCGGGCCATTCGCGATCCCGGTGCCATCGACGGGGAATACCTGCGTTACCGTATCGCTGAGCGTGTGGTCGTGCTGAACAAATCCGCCAAACCGCAGCGTATGCCCGCCCCCGGCGCGCAAGGCCGCATCTGCCTGCCCGCCCAATGCCAGATCGTTCTTGAACGCGGCTTGCGCCAGCCGGTTGAAGATCAGTTCCCCCACCACATCGGGCCGGTAGGTCAGCGCCGAATAGCGCGCAAAGCCACCCAGTTGCAGCGTCAACGGGCCGCTGTCGTGCAGGAAAGCCACTTGGCCAAACCCGGTGCGTTCAAGCTGGCGCTGGTCAAGCTGGTCAGACAGAAACTGCGTCTGGCCCTGGACGGGCTGCGGCGATGTGGCGATCAGCCCGCGCGGATTGGGGATCTGGAACCACTGGTTGGAATAACCGGCAACCAGGCTGACCCGGTCATTGGTTGAAACGATGCGATCCAGATAGGCAAATCCCTGCACCTGATCGGTGGCATCGTGCAGCGCGCCGCGTTCACCATCGACGCTTTCGATCCCCAGCGCGTCATGGTGGTAACTGCCCGCCACGAAATAGTTGGTCTGGCCCGTCGTGCCGCCATATTCGACGCTTGGCGCAAGCGTGTGATGGCTGCCGCCATAGATCGCCGCTTCGCCGCCATTGGCAAAGCCGGTTTTGGTGTGGATATCGATCACCCCGGCGGTGCGCAGCCCATATTGCGCGGGCAAGGCCCCGGTCAGAAGGTCGAAATGATCGATCAGGCGCGGCGACAGTGTCTGGCCGAACACCGCCAGCCCTTCGGGCAGGATCGTACCGTTGATGCGGTATTGCAGATTGGCGTGATCGTCGCGCACGTGGAACTGGCCAAACCCGTCTTGCACCACGCCAGGCAATTGCAGCATGATCTGGTTGAACGCCTGATTGTCACCGCCCGGCAGCGCGAGGATGGCAGCATTGGTCACACCATACGAATCCGCGCCAAGGCTTTTCTGCACCGCCGCGCGCGCCTGATCGAGCCGCCGGGCGGTCACGACAATCGCATCGGGCGCAGGGTGATCCGCAGCGGGCGAATCGGATGTTTGCATTGCATTCGCCGGTACGATGCCCGCCACCAGCATCAGGCTGGCCGGGAACGCAGCGCCAAAGATATATCTTTTCAACTTGCCAAACCCTAATCTTCGATATATCTTAGATATAGTGAACAAACCGTCAGGACCGTTAATGCCCCGCCACGAAACCACCCGCCTGCGCCACGATACGCGTCGCCGCACGCTGACCGTTGCCAGCATCGAACCGCTGGGCGCGTCCATGCGGCGGCTGGTGTTTACCGCACCTGAACTTGCCGATTTTGTCAGCGCCGCGCCCGACGATCACATCAAGCTGTTTTTCCCCATGCCCGATGGCGGCACGGCGATGCGCGATTTCACCCCGCGCCGGTTCGACCGCGCCGCGTGCGCCTTGACTATCGACTTTGCGCTGCATGAGGCCGGACCCGCCACCGCGTGGGCCGCCGCTGCGCAAGTGGGCGACAGGCTGGACATCGGCGGGCCGCGCGGGTCGGTCGTGGTGCCCGATGATTTCGACTGGTACCTGCTGATCGGCGATGAAACCGCGCTGCCCGCCATTGGGCGGCGGGTCGAAGAGGCGCGCCCCGCCGTGCCCGTCATCACGCTGGCGGTAGTGAATGGCACTGCCGACGAACAGCAGTTTGCCAGCGCTGCCGACTGGCGCGGCCACTGGGTCCACCGCGCCGGAGTTGGCACCGACGATGCCGCATTGCTGCTGGCCGCGCTGGGCGCGATCACCCTGCCGCAGGGCGAAGGCTATATCTGGATTGCGGCTGAAACCAATGTAGCGCGCGCGCTGCGCCACGATGTAGAAACCCGGCTGGGCCACCCCCGCGCTTGGCTGAAAGCCGCGGGGTATTGGACCCGTGGCCACGCCGACGCGCCGGACAAGACGCTCGACGGCTAAACTCCGCCAGCTCCTCCCCTTTTGGGGGAGGTGGCAGCCCGCAGGGCTGACGGAGGGCGCGCAACTTCTCGAAATCGCACTATACTCTGCCCGTCGTACCCCCTCCGTCAGCGCTTCGCGCTGCCACCTCCCCCAGAGGGGGAGGAATTGGGCGACAGCGCTTGCTCGGACGGTGGCTCGTGCTAGAGCGGAATGCGATTAGATTGAATCGCATTCCGCTCTAGAGTCTTTGTTTTCGCGTGATTTATTGCAAAAAACCGGTTCCCACTTTTTTGCATCACGCTCTAGGCTGGCGGCATGGAGGCGCAAAGATGACCCTTATTTACAAACGGATGCGGCGCTGGCTGATAGGGGCCGCGCTGGCGATGGCCCCGGTCGCCCACGCCGCTTCGCCCGAACCGGTGGCGGCCGATCATGCAATGGTGGTTTCGGCGCACCGGCTTGCGACCGCGGCGGGGCTCAATGTCTTGCGCCGTGGTGGCAATGCGGTCGATGCGGCGATTGCGGTGGGCTATGTGCTGGCAGTGACCTTTCCCGAAGCGGGCAATCTGGGCGGCGGCGGGTTCATGACTGTGCGGCTGGCCGATGGCACCAGCCATTTCCTCGATTTTCGCGAAACCGCGCCGGGCGCGGCGCGCGCGGACATGTATCGCGATGCGGAAGGCGCGGTGATTCCGGAAAAATCAACGCGCGGCTGGCTGGCGGTCGGGGTTCCCGGCACGGTCGCGGGGCTGGAATATGCGCGCGAACATTGGGGCAGCCGCCCGCGCGCCGCGCTGATGCAAGCGGCGATTGATCTGGCTGGGCAGGGCTTTGTGCTGGACCGGGGCGATGCGGCCATGCTGGCGCAAGCTGCCGACGATTTCCGCAAAGATGCGCCGAGCGCGGCGATCTTTCTCAACGCCGGGCAGCCATGGCGCGCGGGTGACCGGCTGGTGCAGGCCGATCTGGCGCAATCGTTGCGGTTAATCGCTGACAAAGGCGCGGCGGGTTTCTATCGCGGGCTGGTCAGCGCGCAGATCGCCAAAGCCAGCGCGGGCGGCGGCGGCATTCTGACCACGGCAGACTTGGCCGGATACCGCGTGCGCGAACTCACCCCGCTCGAATGCGATTATCGCGGCTATCACATCATCGCCGCGCCGCCGCCCAGTTCGGGCGGGGTGGTGATCTGCGAAACTTTGGGCGTGCTGTCGGGCTATCCGCTGGCGCAATGGGGGTTCAATTCGGCCAATTCCGCGCATGTGCTGATCGAGGCATTGCGCCGCGCGTTTCATGATCGCAATCTTGGGCTGGGCGATCCCGATTTCGTAGCCGTCGATACCGCACGGCTGATATCGCCCGCCTATACCGCTGCCTTGCGCGCGGGGATTGCGCTCGACAAAGCCACCCCGTCGCGTTCGCTCGGCGGGGTCAGCCCCACACCCGAAGGCCGCAGCACCACCCATTTTTCCATCGTCGATGCGGCGGGCAATGCGGTCGCGCTGACCTATACGCTCAACGACTGGTTCGGCGCGCGCGTCATGGCACCCGGCACCGGCATTCTGATGAACGATGAAATGGATGATTTTTCCGCCAAGGCCGGGGCCAGCAATATGTATGCGCTGGTCGAAGGGCTGAACAACGCCATCGCGCCAGGCAAGCGCCCGCTTTCGTCGATGAGCCCCACCATCGTCACCAAAGACGGCGCGCTCGCGCTGGTGATCGGCACGCCGGGGGGCAGCCAGATCCCCACCGGTGTGATTCAAGTCATCAGCAATCTGATCGACCATGGCATGACACTGACCGAGGCCATCGACGCGCCGCGCCTGCATCAGCAATGGCTGCCCGATCAGACCTGGTTTGAACGCTATGGGATGTCGCGCGATACCCAAGCGATCCTGACCGCGCGCGGGCACACGCTGGTCGAACGGTTGCAGGACAATCACATCGCCGCGATCCTTGTCGGCGGCCCGCGCATCGCCGGGGCGGCCCCGCCGCCAGCCGACGATATCGGCGTCGATATCCTGCCCGCGCGGCTGTTCGGTGCCATCGACCCGCGCCTGCCGATGGGTGCGGCGCAAGGCTGGTAATCGCCCCATGGCGCATTTGCCGCCAACCGGCTAAGGCATTGCGCCATGGCGATGCTGCCGCTGCCCCCCACGCCGTTTTTCGGCAACAAGAACCGCGCGTTCTGGCGGCTGCAATTCCTTGGCTGGGGCGGCGCGATGCTGCTGCGCGCGATGTCGAGCCTTGCCAATGCGGTGCCGTGGTCGTTCCTCATTATCGTCGTCATCGCCTCGATCACCGGGTTTTCGATCTCGCTGATCCTGTCGGTAATCTATCGCGCGCTCATCAACCGCCGCGCGATTGTCACTTGGGGGGTGACAGCGGTGGTGCTCGCGATTGCGGTCGGGCTCTATGCCTTTATCGATTCGTGGGTGGTCAGCCTCTATCGCACGAATGCCGATACCAGCTTTGCGCAATTGTTCCTGGGAGTGTTCTATCTCGATCTGACGCTGCTCGGCGCATGGTCGGCGCTCTATTACGCGATCAATTTCTACATTCAGGTCGAAGAACAGAACGATCAACTGCTTCAGCTCGAATCGCAGGCAACCGCCTCGCAACTGGCAATGCTGCGCTATCAGCTCAACCCGCATTTCCTGTTCAACACGCTCAATTCGATTTCGACGCTGGTGCTGCTCAAACAGACCGAACCGGCCAATGCGATGCTGTCGCGGCTGTCCTCGTTTTTGCGCTATACGCTGATCAATGAACCGACCGCGCAAGTCACCGTGGCGCAAGAAGTCGAAACGCTTAAACTCTATCTGGAAATCGAACGGATGCGGTTTGAAGACCGCTTGCGCACGCGGTTCGTGATCGATGACGCGGCGGGACAGGCGCTGATGCCATCGCTGCTGTTGCAGCCACTGGTCGAAAACGCGATCAAATATGCCGTCGGCGTGCTGGAGGACGGGGCCGAAATCACCATTACCGCGCAAGTGATCGGCGCGACATTGCGCATTGCCATCGCCGACACCGGGCCGGGCCTGCCGCCGGGTATCGAAATTGCCGACTTGTTCGGTATCAACCATGACTACCGCACCCCCGGCAGCACATCCACCGGCATTGGTCTTGCCAATATCCGCGACCGACTGGGGCAGGCTTATGGCGAAAACCAGCGTTTCGAAATCGCCAGCGGGGCCGAAGGCGGGGTGGTGGTGACCATCGAATTGCCGTTTACCGCGCGCGAAGCCCCCGCAGCGCGATCCGTTCAGCCCGCGCTCAACCCGCCAGGCGCAGCGTGAATTCCCGATCTGACCAAAGGAATCGCCATGACCATCCGCACGATCCTTGTCGATGACGAGAAACTGGCGATCCAAGGGCTAGCGCTGCGCCTGGCGGCGTTTCCCGATGTTGAAATCATCGAAACCTGCATCAACGGGCGCGAGGCGATCCGCAAGATCAAGACTGAAAAGCCCGATCTGGTGTTTCTCGATATTCAGATGCCGGGGTTTGACGGGTTCAGCGTGGTCAAAGGGGTGATGGAAATCGATCCGCCGCTGTTCGTGTTTGTCACCGCTTATTCTGAACACGCGCTCAAAGCGTTCGAGGCCAATGCGGTCGATTATCTGCTCAAACCGGTCGATCCGGACCGGCTGGCCGATGCGCTTGACCGCGCGCGCACGCGGCTGGCCGAACGGCGCGGGCTGGAAGAAGTCGAAAAGCTGAAAACCGTGCTCGCCGAAGTCGCGCCCGAAGCGATGCCCGATATGCCCGATGACGCCGAACCGGCTGCCGGACGGTTTGAAAAGCTGATCAATATCAAAGATCGCGGCCAGATCTTTCGCGTCGATGTCGATTCGATTGAACGGATCGAGGCGGCAGGTGATTACATGTGCATCTATACCGGCGACACATCGCTGATCTTGCGCGAAACGATGAAAGACCTTGAACGGCGGCTTGACCCGCGCGTGTTTCAGCGCGTCCACCGGTCAAAGATTGTCAACCTTGACCTTGTGCGCCAAGTCCGCCCGCATACCAATGGCGAATGCTTTCTGGTGCTGCAATCGGGTGCCGAAGTCAAAGTCAGCCGGTCTTACCGCGATGTGGTGGCGCGCTTCGTGCATTGACGCGCGGCCCCCAACGGACAACCGCATATGGAATCTAGCTCCTCCCCCTTTGGGGGAGGTGGCAGCGCGGAGCGCTGACGGAGGGGGTGCGACGCGCAAAATATCGTGCGGTTTCAGGAAGTTGCGCCCCCTCCGTCAGCCCGGCGGGCTGCCACCTCCCCCAGAAGGGGAGGAGCCCGGAACCGCCCTTGCGGCCATTACGGCAAATTATGTGGTACCTAAGCGGTGATCGGCTTATGGCGCTGTCGTCGGGCCAATCCCGCCAGACGTCATGCAGGTGCCCCGGACTGTGCGCATTGCCATCGCCTCCGATCATGCCGCGTTTGCGCTCAAGGCCGAATTGGCGGTGGCGCTGGCCGAATGGGGCCATGCGGTTATCGACCTTGGCCCCTTCAGCGATGCGCGCGTCGATTATCCCGATTTCGGCTATGCGCTGGCGCAAGCCGTGGCGAGCGGAGAGGCGGAGCGCGGAGTCGCGCTGTGCGGATCGGGGATCGGCATATCCATCGCGGTCAATCGCAACCCCGCCTGCCGCGCGGCGCTGGTGTCCGACCCGTATTCAGCCACGCTGGCGCGCGAACATAACGATGCCAATGTCATCGCGATGGGCGCGCGGCTGATCGGCCCCGATCAGGCGCGCGCTTGCCTGTCGGCGTTTCTGGCGGGCCCCTTCGCCGGTGGCCGCCATGTGGCGCGCGTCGCCAAATTGTCGCACCCGACTTTGTAACCCGGCCAAAAGGAGCCACCACGATGACCGCAACCGTTGCCACCGTTCGCGATTCCGGGCCGGATATCCGCAAACCGGGGTTCTTTACCGAACACCTCGCCAGCGCCGATCCGGTCATCCATGCCGCGATCCGCGATGAACTGCATCGCCAGCAGACGCGCATCGAACTGATCGCGTCGGAAAACGTCACCAGCCTTGCCGTGCTGGAAGCGACCGGATCGATCTTCACCAACAAATATGCCGAAGGCTATCCGGGCAAGCGCTATTATGGCGGCTGCGAATTTGCCGATGTGGTCGAAAATCTGGCGATAGAGCGCGCCAAGGAACTGTTTGGCTGCAACTTTGCCAATGTTCAGCCCAATTCGGGCAGCCAGATGAATCAGGCGGTGTTCCTTGCGCTGCTGCAACCGGGTGACAGCTTCATGGGGCTCGATCTCAATTCGGGCGGGCACCTGACGCACGGATCGCCTGTGAATATGAGCGGCAAATGGTTCACCCCGATCCCTTATGGCGTGCGGCCCGAAGATCACCGCATCGACATGGACACGGTCGCCGCGCTGGCGCGCGAACATCGGCCCAAGCTGATTATTGCGGGCGGCACGGCCTATTCGCGGATCTGGGACTGGGCGGCATTCCGCGCGATTGCCGATGAAGTGGGCGCGTGGCTGCTGGTCGATATGTCGCACATTTCCGGGCTGGTGGCGGGCGGCGCGCATCCTTCGCCCTTTCCCCATGCCCATGTGGTAACCTCCACCACGCACAAATCGCTGCGCGGTCCGCGTTCGGGCATTATCCTGACCAATGACGAAGCGCTCGCCAAAAAGTTCAACACCGCCGTGTTCCCCGGTCTGCAAGGTGGGCCAATGGTCCACACGATCGCTGCCAAGGCGGTGGCGTTCGGCGAAGCGCTGCGCCCCGAATTTCGCGCTTATGCGCATCAGGTGGTGGCCAATGCCCAAGCGCTGGCCGCCAGCCTGATCGACCATGGCATTGCCATCGTGTCGGGCGGGACCGACAACCACCTGATGCTGGCCGATCTCAGCGTCAAAGACGTGACCGGCAAAGCGGCCGAAAAGGCGCTGGATCGCGCCTGGCTGACCGCCAACAAAAACGGCGTGCCGTTTGACAAGCGGTCTCCGTTCGTGACTTCGGGCATCCGGCTGGGCACCCCGGCGGCGACGACACGCGGATTTCGCGAGGCTGAATTCCGCCAGGTGGGCGAATTGATCGCCCACGTGGTCGACGGGCTGGCGCGCAATGGCGATGAAGGCGATGGACAGGCCGAGCAGCGCGTGCGCGATCGCGTGGCCGATTTGTGCGCCGCTTATCCGATCTATCCGGAGCTGTAATTGCGCTGCCCGTTCTGCGCCCACGATGACAGCCAGGTAAAAGACAGCCGCCCGAGCGAGGATAACACCTCGATCAGGCGGCGACGGCAATGCGAAGGCTGCGGCGCGCGGTTCACCACGTTTGAACGCGTGCAACTGCGCGAAATCATGGTGATAAAATCGAACGACCAGCGCGAAAGCTTTGACCGCGCCAAGATCGAACACGCCGTGGCGCTGGCCTGCCGCAAACGCCCGATTGAACCGGAACGGCTCGACCGGTTGATTACCGGCATCCAGCGGCAGATCGAAACGCTGGGTGACAGCGATGTCACCTCGCGCCAGATCGGCGAAATGGTGATGGAAGGGCTGCGCCAGGTCGACAGCGTCGCCTATATCCGTTTTGCCAGCGTCTATCGCGATTTTACCGAGGCGCGCGATTTCGAAGCCTTTGCCAGCAGCGTGCGCGATATGGGTGAACGTTGACCAGCATTCCCCCGATTATCGTGCTGGTGCGCCCGCAACTGGGTGAAAACATCGGCAAAGCGGCGCGCGCAATGCTCAATTTCGGGCTGACCCGGCTGCGGCTGGTGGCCCCGCGCGATGGCTGGCCCAACCCCGCCGCCGGACCATCCGCCGCCGGGGCGGACAGCGTGCTGGCCGAGGCCGAAGTGTTCGCCACATTGGCTGAGGCGGTGGCCGATTGCGCGTATGTCTATGCCACCACTGTGCGCAAACGTGGCGTGACCAAGCCCGTGCTGACTCCCGAAGCGGCGGTGCGCGCGATCCACCACGCCCCGGCGCAATGTGCCATTGTGTTCGGCCCCGAACGATCCGGGCTGGACAGCGACGATGTCGCCTTGGCGCGCACGATCATCACCGTGCCGATCAACCCCGCGTTCGGGTCGCTCAACCTCGCGCAAGCGGTGCTGGTCTGCGCTTATGAATGGTCAAAGCCGATGGAATTGGTGCAACCCCCGCTCGAAGCGTTGCTGCCCCCTGCGCCGCAAGCCGAATTCGAAGGGATGTTCACCCAGTTGACCACGATGCTCGAACCGCTGGGCTTTTTCGAACCGGCGATCCGCGCCGCCGTCACCCGCCGCACATTGCGCACGATGCTGACCAAAGCGGCGTGGAATCATCTCGAACTGCGCACGTTTCGCGGCGTGCTGACCACGCTGGCGCGCAAGCCGCGCGCTTGAAGCAAGACAAGCGGCACCAAGCCGGATAAGAACGCGCGGATGATGCCGCTCTCACCAGAATCCGCTGAAACCCGCCCCGCCCATCCCGATCTGTCGGATTTGCGCGTGGCGCTGTTCAGCGGAAACTATAACTATGTGCGCGATGGGGCCAATCAGGCGCTCAACCGGCTGGTTGGCTATCTGCTGCGCCACGGCGCGCATGTGCGGGTCTATGCGCCGGTGGTTGATAAACCGGCGTTCGCCCCGACCGGCGATCTGATCGCGCTGCCCGCGCTGCCGCTGCCGGGGCGCGCGGAGTACCGCATTCCGCTCGCGCTGGGCTGGCGCGCGCGGCGCGATCTGGCATCGTTTGCGCCCAATGTGATCCACGTCTCATCCCCCGATATTGCCGGGCATCGCGTGGTATCATGGGCGCGCCGCCGTCGCCTGCCAGTGCTCGCCAGCGTGCACACCCGGTTCGATACCTATCCGCGCTATTACAACCTCGCGTGGATCGAACCGGTGCTCACCGCGATGCTGCGGCGGTTTTACCGCCGTTGCGACGCGCTCGTCGCGCCATCCGAATCGATGGCGCAAGTCTTGCGCGATCAACGCATGAATTACGATATTTCGCTCTGGTCGCGCGGGGTTGATCGCGACACGTTCCATCCGGCGCGGCGCGATTTGGCGTGGCGGCGTGGGCTCGGGCTTGCCGATGATGATGTGGTGATCGGCTTTCTCGGGCGGCTGGTGATGGAAAAAGGGCTCGATGTGTTCGCCGATACGATCGATGATCTGGCGCGGCGCGGCTTTGCGCATCGCGTGATGGTGATTGGCGAAGGCCCGGCGCGCGCGTGGTTTGCCGCGCGCCTGCCGCAGGCGGTGTTCACCGGGTTTCAGGGCGGGGCCGATCTCGGGCGCGCGCTGGCATCGATGGACGTGCTGTTCAACCCGTCGGTTACCGAAACATTCGGCAATGTCACGCTCGAGGCGATGGCCTGCGCGCTGCCGGTGGTTGCCGCCGAAGCGACGGGCAGCGAAAGTCTGGTGGAAAACCATGTCAACGGACGGCTGGTACGCCCCGGCGCGATCCACGCCTTTGCCGAAGCCTTGCGCGCCTATCTGGTCGATCCCGATTTGCGCGCGCGGCACGGCGCGGCGGGCGCGCAGCGCAGCCTTGATTTCAGTTGGGACCGCATCAACCAGACTGTCGCCGAAACCTACCAGCGGCTGATCCGGCAAAACCGCGCGAAACAACCTATCACATAAGCCGTTCGATGCGCCGCGCCGCGTCATCAAGGATATCGGCAATCCGGTGCGCCGCGCTGTCATCAAAACCGGGGGCATGGACCCGGCCGCGCAGCGCGAGCTTCACATTGGTCATCGCGCGCATGATAACCGGGTTGGCCGCGCGTCCGCTCGCCTCGGCACATGTCGCCAGCCGCGCCTTGATCGCCGCGATTGCGTCGCCGCGCGCCGCCACCAGCGCCGCACCTTCTGCCGTCGCGGCAAAAGCCTTGCGCGCGCCCGCGCCGGGCACATCGGCAATCAGCCCTTCATCGACCAGCAAAGCCAGCGTCGGATAGACCACGCCGGGGCTGGGCGCATAGCCACCCCCGCTTAGCTCTTCGACCGCGCGGATCAGATCATACCCATGGCGCGCTTCGCCCGTCAGCAAGGCAACGAGCAACAGCCGCAATTCACCTTGCGCAAACATCCGAGCACCCCGCCGCCCGCGATGATCGTGGCTCGCAAAACTGTCATCGTGCCGCATCGTGCGTGCCTTTCACCCGGTAAATAAGGAAACTGCCCCGCGCCGGGTCCTCCCCCACTGGGGGAGGTGGCAGCGCGAAGCGCTGACGGAGGGGGTACGACGGGAAGAATATCCTGCTATTTCTATAAGTTGCGCCCCCTCCGTCAGCCGTTCCGGCTGCCACCTCCCCCAAAGGGGGAGGACCTAATCCTAGCGTAGCGGCAGTTTCATACGCGAAGGCCATAGGCCCCACCACCTCTTGCCCTGCGATATATCTTCCGCAAAATCCCGCAACCCCGGGATGAAAATTTCGCCAACCCGGTCTATGGTCGGGAATGGCCGATCTGTTTGCCCCACCCCCCGCCGATGGCGCTGCCGCCAGCGCGGCGCACCATGCCGAACAGCAACCGCTGGCCGAACGGTTGCGCCCGGCGGCTTTGGCCGAGATTATCGGGCAGGACCATCTGACCGGCGCGCAAGGTGCCATTGGGCGGATGGTGGCAGCGGGCAAATTGTCCTCAATGATCCTGTGGGGACCGCCCGGCACCGGCAAGACCAGCATTGCGCGGCTGCTCGCCGATGCCGTGGGGATGCGCTATGTGTCGATCAGCGCAGTGTTTTCAGGCGTCGGCGATTTGCGCAAGGCGTTTGCCGAAGCCGATGCCATGGCCGCGCTGGGACGGCGGACCTTGTTGTTCGTCGATGAAATCCACCGCTTCAACCGCGCACAGCAAGACGGCTTTCTGCCCTACGTCGAACGCGGCGCGGTCACGCTGATTGGTGCGACCACCGAAAACCCCAGCTTTGCGCTCAACGCCGCGCTGCTCAGCCGCGCGCAAGTGCTGATCCTGCACCGGCTCGATGCCGGGGCGCTGGCGGCGCTCTTGGCGCGCGCCGAAATGGCGACCGGTGTGCCGCTGCCGCTGACCGGGCCGGCGCGCGAGGCGCTGATTGCTTCGGCTGACGGCGACGGGCGGTTCCTGCTCAACCAGGTTGAAATGCTGTTCGATGTCTCGCTGCCCGCGCCGCTCGATCCGGCGGGGCTGTCGGCGTTTCTGATGCGGCGCATGGCGGTCTATGACAAAGACCGCGATGGCCATTACAACCTGATTTCGGCCTTGCACAAAAGCTTGCGCGGGTCAGACCCGCAAGCCGCGCTCTATTATCTGGCGCGGATGCTGGTGGCGGGCGAAGATCCGCTGTTCGTGCTGCGGCGGCTGGTGCGCTTTGCCAGCGAAGATATTGGCCTTGCCGATCCGCAAGCGCTGATCCAGTGCCTTGCCGCCAAAGATGCCTATGACTTTCTCGGCAGCCCCGAAGGCGAACTGGCGATTGTCCAGGCCGCGCTCTATTGCGCCACCGCCCCCAAATCGAACGCCGCCTATCGCGCGCAAAAAGCCGCATTCGGCGTAGCGCGCGACACCGGATCGCTCGCCCCGCCGCCGCATATCCTCAACGCGCCCACCCGACTGATGAAAGACATCGGCTATGGCGAAGGCTATGCTTATGACCACGATGCGCCCGACGGCTTTTCCGGGGCGGATTACTGGCCTGCGGGAGTGGCGCGGCAGACGTTTTACACCCCGGTCGAACGCGGGTTTGAACGCGAAGTGCGCCGCCGCATGGAGTGGTGGGACAAGCGGCGTCAGCACCCGCCCGAACCATGACCCCCACCCGGTTTCGGCACTTTGTCGCCATCGACTGGTCGGGTGCGGCGGGCGAGCGGCAGCGCGGCATTGCGCTGGCGTGGTGCGGCACAGGCCATGCTGCACCACAGATCGTTCGCCCCGGCCATGTCTGGTCGCGCGCCGACGTGCTTGGCTGGCTGCGCGAGCAGTTGCCCGATGGCACGCTCGTCGGCCTTGATCTTGGCATTTCGCTGCCTTTTGCCGACGCTGGAGCGTTCTTTCCCGGCTGGGAGCACAGCCCCGCCGATGCGCGCGCGCTATGGGCGCTGATCGACCGAATCGCCGCGCCCGACCCGCATCATGCGGTCGGCAGCTTTGTCGATCACCCCGCCGTGGCCCGCCATTTCCGCCGCCATGGCGGGCGTTGCGGCGACCAATTCCCACCCGGAGCCGGGCGGATGCGCGTGACCGAGCGCGCGCAAGCCGCGATGGGCTGCACGCCAACGTCAAACTTCAATCTGGTCGGCGCGGCGCAAGTCGGCAAATCCAGCCTGACGGGGATGCGCGTGCTGCACCATTTGCCGCACGCAATCCCGGTCTGGCCCATCGACCCGGTGCCACTGTCCGGATCGGTGCTCTGCGAAATCTATACCACCATCGCCGCCGTCGCCGCGGGCCGCCGCCCGGCGCGGTCAAAAATCCGCACCGGGGCCGAACTCGATTCGGCGCTGGCGCACTTTGACACCCGCGCATTCGGGCACAGCGGCGCGATGTCCGACCATGTCAGCGACGCCGTCATCACCGCCGCATGGCTCCGCCACGCCGCCGCCGACCCCGCGCTATGGCACCCCGCCGCACTGACCCCCGCCATCGCCGCAACCGAGGGCTGGACCTTTGGTGCCCGATAGCGCTATGGGCAACGCATAGCTGGGGGCCGGCTTAGCACAGTGGTAGTGCAGCGGTTTTGTAAACCGAAGGTCGGGGGTTCAAATCCCTCAGCCGGCACCATCGCAAATTGCGCGATGAACCCCCGATGAGTCTTCGTGGCGCTGCGCCGCAAGCGGCTCCGCTGCGGGTTCAAATCCCTCAGCCGGCACCATTCCCCAAAGCGCGATGAACCCCCGATGAGTCTTTGTTGCGCTGCGCCGCAAGCGGCTCCGCTGCGGGTTCAAATCCCTCAGCCGGCACCATTCCCGAAAGCGCGGAGCACCCCCGTTGGACCTGTGGTCGCGCTATGGTTGGTCGCTTCGTCGTACTGGGTTTGCCGGGCTGGCATACGCCAGCCCGGCAACAGATCAGAACGAATAGCGCAAGGTCACACCCCAATAGCGATCAGAGTCGCGCGGGATCTGGTAGAGATAGGATCCGCCCGGACCGCCCGAGCCGATGGTTGAGGCGTAGTGATTGTTCAGCAGGTTTTTGACAACCACCGCCAAGCGATAATGCTTGGCCAGATCGACTGCGGCCAAACTGAGATCAACTTGTGTATAAGCCTTCAGCGTCTGGCTGTCGAAGGCCAGGATTTGCGAAGCATTGTTGGTCGCAGCCAGTGTCGAGACCTGCCGATCTGTGTACGAAGCCAGCGCATTGAATTCGAGCGCGAAGGGCAGGCCTGGCAGTTCAGCCGAATATGTCCCGCCCAGCGTGCCCTTGTTCTTCGGCGCAAAGGCCAAAGGCGTGCCGGGCGTGATATAGTTGGACGCTTGCGCAGCAGGCGGCTGCAGAAACTGATCGACGTGGGCGTCGGTGTAGCTGTAGCCGCCATTGATGGTCAATTGCCGGATCGGACGGAACAGCACTTCGATTTCACCGCCGCGGGTGGACACGTTGCCCGCGTTGATGATCGTCGTCGTTACCGTGCCATTGACTGTTGTCGGGTAATTGGCCTGATAGTTATAAACTTTGGTGTAAAACCCGCCAACGTTCACAATCAACCGGCCGTTATTAAAGCTGTTTTTTAGCCCGACTTCAAAAGCATTGGACGTTTCTGCCGAAATCGGCAAAATATTGGCCTTTGACATATTGAAAAATACGTTGAAGGCCGGGCCTTTATATCCGCGCGAATAGCTGGAATACAGCATATTATTGGGCGCGATATCATATTGCAGGGCAAATTTGCCCGACAGGCTGTCGGCGCTGGTTTCACCAGTCCACGGCGTGCCATTGTACGTGCCGCCCGTGGCGACATTGGCATCAAAGCTGTCACCAATCCCCGCCGGGCCGGCGATCCCGGCAAAGTTGCTGTTGCGCGAATGAAACGCAGAAACTTTGTCATGAGTATAGCGCAAGCCGGTCACCGCGCGGAATGTCGGCGCAAAATGCCACGTCGCCTGACCATAAGCGGCGATATTGTCGAATGTCGATCCGAACACCGCAGTCCCGACCGGATTGACCAGCGTTGACAAGGCGGCCGGGCACGGGGTCAGGCCATTGGCCAGCTTGGCTGCCGTGGTCGCGGTGCAATACGTATCCGAGCGGGTATAGGTGCGCTGTGCCACTGCCTGATAATAAAACGCACCGGCGACATAATCGACGAAACCGCCCGTGGGTGATGCCAGGCGCAGTTCCTGCGTAAAGGTATGCGCGCCTTCCGGGCCATCGTCATGGATCAGCGGATTGGTCAGGTAGACCTGATCCACCCAGTCGCCATCGCGGATTTCCCGATTGTCCCATTTCCGCCACGATGTGATCGACGTCAGCGTATGAGTGCCCAGCTTAAGATCAGCCTGAAGCGATACGCCATAAGTCTCTTCGACCGTGCGGTTGGCCATCGACTGGATGCTTTGACGCGTGGCCCCGCCCAGCGCGGGTGGCAGAATGCTCTGGATTGCCAATTGCGCCGCCGATTGGCTGGCAACCGGGTTCGGATTGAGCGCGCCGACGACAAAGGCGCAGCATTGGTCATCACCCTTGCGATAATCGGCAATCAGCTTGACCCGCAGGTTTTCGGTCACATCGCCGATCACTTGGCCGCGCACACCATAATGCTTGTAACCGTTGATCTTGGTTCCGAGGGTCGCGTCTGAAATATTGCCTTTGTATTCGCTGTAGAACGCGGTCACCCCGGCGCGCCAGTTGTCGCCGATCGGTCCGCCGAGGCTGGCCTTTGCTTTGTATTCGCCGCCTTCGAACGCGCCGATGTCGAGGTACCCGCCCAGCGTCTTGCCCGGCTCTTTGGTCACGATATTGATGACCCCGGCCGAAGCATTCTTGCCGAACAACGTACCCTGCGGGCCACGCAGCACTTCAACGCGATCAATGTCATAAAGATCGCCAAAGCTTTCGCCCGCGCGCGCCAGTACCACGCCATCGAGCACGCTGGTCACGCTCGGTTCGGCGGCAATCGAAAAGCTGACCGTGCCCAGCCCGCGCAGAAACAGCGCCGAATTGAGGCTGGTGGTTCCTTTGACGAATGTCAGCGCCGGGACAAGGCGTTGCGTATCTTCGATATTGTTGGTTGACAGCCGCGCCATCGCATCGCCCGACACCACAGTGATGGACACGGGCACTTTTTGCAGCGGCTCGGACCGTTTTTGCGCGGTCACGATGATTTCGGCGGGGGCCTGCGAATCTGCGGGCGGCGCATCTGCGGCCCATGCGGAAGCGCTGGCCAGAGCCAGCAACGGCAGCGACAAAAGTGCGTAGTGTGTTGATTTCATGACAATCCTCCCCATCTGCAGGTCGCATGGTGGCGCCTGTCAGGTATTGCTTCCCGGATCAACTCCAAGTTTGCAATTGCGCCTTGATCTGCCGCAGGACGCCCGATATGTCAATCGGTGTCATAAGCTGGAATGGCACGTTGCCGGGCGCACCCGGTGCCTGTTGCCGTCATAAACCGCAACGCCACGGGATGCAGGATGAAAGTCGGGTTTTCAGTCGTCGAGGCAGGATTCGCGCTGACCATCGCGGGGCAAACGGTGCTGCGCCACAGCCCGTCGCATCCGGTGCTGACCATCGGCCAAGGCCGCAGCGATGTGACCATGCTGCGCGGCAATTTCCGCATCGACGATGCCCCGCATTCGCTGGTCACCCCCCGGCAGTGGTATCGCGAACAGGATCGGGTGGTCTTTACCGAAGGGGGCGCAGCGGTCGCGGCGATCGCATGGAATGACGCTGGTTTCGAAGTCACCGCGCTAAATCCGGCGTGTGACCGGGTGTGGCTGCGGTTCCATGCCGATCCGGGTGAAACGGTGTGGGGCGGCGGCGAACAGATGAGCTATTTTGCGCTCAATGGCCGCAGATTTCCGATGTGGACCAGCGAGCCGGGCGTGGGGCGCGACAAATCGACCGCGCTGACGCAGATCATGGACGAAACCGGCATGGCCGGGGGCGATTACTGGACCACCAATTACCCGCAGCCGACATTCCTGACATCGCGCTGGCTGGCCATCCATTGCCGCACGACGTGTTACAGTGTGCTCGATTTTACCGATCCGGCGCACCATGTTTGCGAAGTCTGGGCGGGCAGCGCCGGTTTTGACGTGTTTGCCGCAGCCGGGCCGCGCGAACTGGTGGGGCAGTTGTCCGCAAATTTCGGCCGCCCGCGCGCCTTGCCCGATTGGGCCATCGGCGGCGCGATCATCGGGTTGAAGCAAGGCGAGGCCAGTTTTGCCCGGCTTGACCAATTCATCGCCGCCGGGGCCGCAGTATCGGCGCTGTGGTGCGAAGACTGGGCCGGGATTCGCGAAACCAGCTTTGGCCGCCGATTGTTCTGGGATTGGCGCTACAGCCCCGCGCGCTACCCCGGCCTGCCCGATCGTATCCGCGCGCTCCATGCGCGCGGCATCCGGTTTCTGGCTTATGCCAACCCCTATCTCGCAGTTGACGGCGCACTCTATGCCGAAGCGCTGGCGGGCAATCATTTGTGTCTGCGGCAGGACAGCGATGCCGTCTATCGCGTGGATTTCGGCGAATTTGACTGCGGAGTGGTCGATTTCACGCGCGAGGAAACGTGCGAATGGTTTGCGGCTCGGATCCTCGTGCAGGAAATGATCGATATCGGCATCGATGGCTGGATGGCCGATTTCGGCGAATATCTGCCTACCGATGTGCGGCTGGCCAGCGGGATTGACGCGATGGAGGCGCACAATCGCTGGCCCGTGCTGTGGGCGCACGTCAACGACCGCGCGCTGGCGCTGCGGGGGCGGCAGGGTGATGCGCTGTTTTTCATGCGCGCCGGATTTTCGGGCGTTTCGCGCTATTGCCCGCTGCTGTGGGCGGGCGATCAGTCGGTCGATTTTACCCGCCATGACGGCATCGGCACGGTCATCACCGCCGCGCTGTCGGCAGGGCTGGTCGGCAACAGTTTCAGCCATTCCGATTGTGGTGGCTATACCTCGCTGCATGGCAATGTGCGCAGCGCCGAATTGCTGCAGCGCTGGTGCGAACTCGCCGCGTTTGCCCCGGTCATGCGCAGCCATGAAGGCAACCGGCCCGACGACAATCTGCAATATGACAGCACCCCCGAATTGCTTGCCGCTTTTGCCCGGTGGAGCCGGGTTCATGCCCATCTCGCGCCCTATACCCGCCACGTGTGCGCAGAGGCGGTGGCCGATGGCCTGCCCGCGCAACGCGCGCTGTTTCTGCATTATCCCGCTGACCGCGCGCTCTATGCGGTGCAGGACCAATTCTTGTACGGTGCCGATCTGCTGGTCGCGCCGGTGATCGACGAAGGCGCGGTCGAACGCGTGGTGATCCTGCCCGGTGATGCCGAGTGGCGGCACGTGTGGACCGGGCGCGATTATCCGCCCGGCACCCACGCCATCGCCGCGCCAATCGGCCAGCCGCCGGTGTTCTATCGCCCGGACAGCGCCTTTGCCGACCTGTTTGCCCGCTTGCCCGAAACAATCGCGCAATGAGCGAACGCGCCAATATCCGCGATGTCGCCGCGCGCGCGGGCGTCGCTGTCAAGACCGTTAGCCGCGTGCTCAACGGCCATCCTTATGTCAGCGCGCCAATGCGCGAAAAAGTCGAACGCGCGATGCACGATCTGGAATATCATCCCAGCGTGGCCGCGCGCATTCTGTCGGGATCGAAATCGAACCAGATCGCGCTGATTTATGACAACCACAGCCCTTATTACATGTTCCAGATCCAGTCCGGATGCTGGGATTGTTGCAAGGCGCTGGGCATTCGCCTGATCGCGCAGCCGGTCGATGTGGCCGATCCCGATGTCGGCGAACAAGTGCGCGGGCTGGTCAGCGAAACGCATGTCGATGGCATCGTGCTGTCATCGCCGGTCACCGATTGTGCGGCGGTGCTGCGCGCGCTCGATGCGCTCGATATTCCGTTCGTGCGGATTTCGCCCGGCACCAACCATGCGCTGACATCGTCGGTGTTCATGGACGATGCGCAAGCCGCCGATGACATGACCACGCACCTTATCAATCTTGGCCATCGGCGCATCGGGTTTATCAAGGGTCATCCCAGCCACATGGCCAGCGATGATCGGCTGTTCGGCTATCGCCGCGCGCTTGATCGGGCGGGGATCGCGTTTGAACCGCATCTGGTCATGGCCGGCGCGTTCGATCTGGAAAGCGGCATGGCGGCCGGCAACCGGCTGCTCGATCTGGACGATCCGCCCAGCGCAATCTTTGCCGCCAACGATGAAATGGCGGCCGGGGTGCTGGCGGTGGCGCATGGACGCGGGCTGACGCTGCCCGATCAATTGTCGGTGGCAGGGTTTGATGACACCACGCTGGCGCGCACGGTCTGGCCCGCTTTGACCACGATCCATCAGCCGATGGCCGAACTGGCGCGCACCGCGACCGAAATTCTTATTCAGGGCGGCGATATTGCGCATCGCCGCCTGCCGCATGTGTTGATCGAACGCGCCTCGGTTGCGCCCCCATACAGGATGACACGATGAGTTTGCTGCCCTTGCCCCCTGCCAGTCGCCCGCTTGGGCGCTCTGCGCTGACCGTATCGCCGCTTGCCTGGGGGATGTGGCGGCTGGCCGAAGACGGGCGCACCGCGCGCGAAGCGGCGCATCTGGTGCACACCGCACTCGATGCCGGCATCAGCTTGCTCGACACGGCGGATATTTACGGGTTTGACGGCACAACCGGGTTTGGCGATGCCGAAACGCTGCTGGGCGATGTGCTACGCGCCGAGCCCACCTTGCGCCAGCGCTTTGTGCTGGCCACCAAAGGCGGAATTCTGCCGCCGCTGCCTTACGATCAAAGCGCCGATTATCTGCACCGCGCGATCGATGCCTCGCTGCGCCGGTTGGGGGTGGATTGCATCGATCTGTGGCAGATCCATCGCCCCGATATTCTGGCGCACCCGCACGAAGTGGCGCGTGTGCTGGATGATGCGGTTGTTGCGGGCAAGATCCGCGCGCTGGGCGTGTCGAACTTTACCGTGCATCAGACTGCCGCGCTCGACCATTTTCTGGGGCACAAGCTGGCGACCACCCAGCCCGAAATCAGCGCGTTGCGAATCGCCTGTTGCGAAAATGGCGAACTCGATCAGGCGATGCTGCTGGGCCTGACCCCGCTGGCATGGTCGCCGCTGGGTGGCGGGCGGATTGCCGCGCCAGTGTCGCCGCGCGAGATCGCGGTCGCGGCGGCGCTCGATGCCGTGGCCGGCCCGCTCGGGATCAGCCGCACGGTGGCCGCCTATAGCTGGCTGATGGCGCATCCGGCGGGCATTATCCCGATCATCGGTTCGCAAAATCCGGCGCGCATCACCGAAGCGGTGGCGGCGATGGCGGTGCCATGGTCGCGCACGCAATGGTACGCGGTGTTCGTCGCCGCGCGGGGGGAGAAACTGCCATGACCGACAACGACGCAGCACAGTCATGCGAGATCGCCTGGTTTTCGGCGCTGTGCGATGATGATTATGAATTTCTCGGCGTCCCCGACCCGGCGCTGCGATCAAGCTGGGAACATTGCCGCAATATCGTGTTGCGCGCCGAAGAAGGCGGATTCGACAATATCCTGCTGCCATCGGGCTATAGCCTGGGCCTTGATACCACCGCCTTTGCCGCAGCGGTCGCGCCGCTGGTGCGCCGGATCAAGCTGTTGTGGGCAACGCGGATCGGCGAAGACTGGCCCCCGCAACTGGCGCGGCGCATTGCCACGCTCGACCGCATTCTGGGGCCGAATGCGGCGGGCACGGCGGGGCGGCTTAACGTCAATATCATTTCATCCGACATGCCGGGCGAAACCATCACATCGCCCGCACGCTATGCCCGCGCGACTGAAGTGATGATGATCGTGCGCGCCTTGCTCAACGGCGAAGCGCTGGATCATCAGGGCGAGTTTTACCGGCTTAAACTCGATCCGCCGCGCATCACCACCATTTCGGGTCAGTGCCCCGCGTTCTATTTTGGCGGATTGAGCCACGATGCGCGCGAATGTGCCGCCCAAGGCGCCGATGTCTATCTGATGTGGCCCGATACGATGGACAATATGCGCGCGATCATCGCCGACATGACAGCGCGCGCCGCCCGGTTCGGGCGCACGCTGAAATTCGGCTATCGCGCCCACGTGATCGTGCGCGAAACCGAGGACGAAGCGCGGCTCTATGCCGACCGGCTGCTGTCAAAACTCGATGATGCGGCGGGCAAGGCGATCCGCGAACAATCGCTCGATGCGATGAATTATGGCGTGCGGCGTCAGGCCGAATTGCGCGGGGCCGCCGATGGCGACGGCTTTGTCGAAGCCAACTTGTGGACCGGCATCGGGCGCGCGCGGTCGGGCTGCGGCGCGGCGATTGTCGGCACCCCCGATCAGGTGCTGGCGAAACTGCGCGCCTATCAGGCCGAAGGGATCGAAGCGTTCATCCTGTCCGGATACCCCCACGCGCAAGAAGCCGACTTGTTCGCCCGCCACGTCCTGCCGCACATCGCCCACGGCCCGCTGGAGGTGTGATCGGGATCGTTCGCGGACGAGGGAATGCTAGCCGACCGCCTTGCGCAACGCATCATTCATTCGGGACTGCCACCCCGGCCCCATCGCCCTGAATTTTTCCAGCACGTCATTGTCAAGACGCAACGACACCAGCGACTTGTTGGAAGTGGTAGAGCCCTTTGGTCGGCCGGGCGCGCGCTTGAACGCTTTGAGGAATTCAGGCGGCAGCACGTCGCTTCCGGCTTGCGCCCTGGCGAAATCCTCTGCTGTCCATTCAGGGTTGTCGTCATCAAAGACGACGGGATTATTTGCCATACCGCTTCATCTCCTTGTCATGCGCGCGGCGAAAGCTGATCGGCCGAAGCACCGTTCCCCGCAATGCGAAGGCCAGGCAATAGCCTTCGCCTTCAATCCGGCCGAACGCGCGATACCGCACTTCGCCATAGTCACTTCGCCCATCGATCATCACCGCCGAGTTAGGGAGGTCGAGCATTCCGGCGTCGGCCAGCGAAAAGCCATGCTTGGCAATGTTTGCTGCATCCTTTTCCGGATCAAACTCAATCGCCATGCCGATAGTATGTAGCTACATACAATAGCGAAACCAAGGCTTTTCTTTAACGCCGTACGGTGCGCAGTCATCAGAACGCACGGAAATCTGCTTCACCATATCATGATGAAAAAAGTGGGCGCTGGTTTTGGTCATTCGGTTAACCGACAAGGCCGTCACGCGTTGGCAAGCTCAAGCCGGGGCAGGACCAGCTGGATAAAGCCGAGTGCGGCCAGATATGCGGTGCCGCAGATGGCGAACATCGGGATATAGCCGTGGCCGTTGCCGAGTGACCAGCCGGCCAGTTCGATAATCGCGGTGCCCGACAGGTTGCCCGCCACCGCGCCCAGCGCGATCACGCTGGCCACGCGCACGCCGGGCACGATATCGGTGGTCATGCCAAGGATATTGGTCGAAAATCCCTGATGCGCAAACAGGCCCATCCCGATCAGCATCGCGGCGATCCACGGGCTGTTGACCGCCAGCGCCAGCGGCATGGCCATGACTACGAGTGCGTAAAGCAGCATCGATGACTTGCGCGCGGCATTGACCGTCCATCCGCGCGACAGCAGCAGCGGATAGATCGCGCCCGAGGTCAACGCGCCGAGCGCTGCCAGCGAAAAGATGATCGCAATCGGCCAGCCAATCGCGCCCTGGCTCATCGCGAACTGGCGGTTGAAGAAATCGGGCATCCAGAACAGCACGAACCACCAGACGCAATCGGTCAGCGCCTTGGCCCCGATCACCGCCCAAGTACGGCGGTCACCCAGCAGCACGCCCCATTCGACTTTGGCGCGTTCAGGCATGTTGCCCACAGGTTTCAGCTTGCGCGTGGCCGCCAGCCAGCCGATCAGCCAAGCAAAACCCAAGCTGCCGGTCACGACAAATGCCGCCTTCCAGCCGAATGCCAGCGCAAACGGCGGGATCAGCAAGGGTGTCATGATCGCGCCGATATTGGGAGCGGTGTTGACCAGTCCGATGGCGATATTGCGCTGGCGCGCCGGCAAATAAAGCGTAGCGGCCTTTAGCCCGGCCGGAGTGCTGACCGATTCGCCGACTGCCAGCACGATGCGCGCGGCCACGAATTGGCGCATTGTCGAGGCCAGCGCATGTGCCATACCCGCCATGCTCCACGTGGCAACCGCCACGCCATAGGCGATCCGCACTCCCAGCCGATCAACGAACCAGCCGACGAACAACAGCGCCGCCGCCGCCGCAATCTGGAACGATGATCCCAGGTGCGCATAATCGGCATCGGTCCAGTGGAATTCGGCTTCGAGCGTGGGTTTCAGCAGCGCGAGCACTTGCCGATCGACATAGTTGAGCGCGTTGCCAACGAACAGCAACGCCACCAGCGCGATCATCAGCCGCCGACTGGCGCGGTCTGCCGCCGTTTCAACGGCATTGCCGCTGCCATTCCCGCCTCCACCCATCACAATCTCCCGGCATGAATTCGGACGCCCGCGCGCTTCTGCCTTGCACAGTAACGCGTCACCGGGATAAGGAAAGGCTTATGACACCGGGGGACATAAAGCTGATGCGATTCCTTCTGATCGTATCATGCGCCAGATTCCGCTAGGGGCACGGCAGGATGACAAAGGGCAAAGCGATCGATTGGGATGCATGGCCCCATGGCGGTGATCTCTATGGCGAAATCCACTTGGCCGAAACGGCGCCCGCACCTGGCAAGGCCGCACCCGCGCCACTGTTTCCGGGCCTTGCAGTGTGCAGCGTCGGCGCGGCCGCGGCGGCCTGGCTGGCGGACCATTACCACTTTCCGATCATCCTGCTGGGGCTGTTGATCGGGCTGTCGCTCAATTTCATCGCGCAAGATCCGCGCACCCATCGCGGGCTCGACTTTGCCTCGCGCACCTGTCTGCGGCTGGGCATCGTGCTGCTGGGGTTGCAAGTCACGCTGGCGCAAATCGGCGCGCTGGGCGCACTGCCGTTTGTGGCGCTGCTGGGGGTCATGCTGGCGGCGTTCCTTGCCGCCATCGCAGGCGGAAGGATCGCCGGGCAATCGCGCTATGCCAGCATTCTGGCGGGGGGGGCGACGGCGATCTGCGGAGCCAGCGCCGCGCTGGCGCTCTATGGCGTGATCGGCAAAGAGCGGTTGAATCAGGCGCAATTCGCGCTGACGCTGGTGGGCATTTCGCTCGCGAGCGCGCTGGCGATGTCGGTCTATCCCATGCTCGCAACCGAACTGCATCTGACGGATCGCCAGGCCGGGTTCCTGATCGGGGCGTCGATCCATGACGTGGCGCAGGCGATTGGCGGCGGCTATGCCTTTTCCGACGCCGCCGGCAGCTATGCCACGATCATCAAGCTGGCCCGCGTTGCGCTGCTTGCCCCGCTGGTGGCATTGGCCAGCGTGGCATTCGGGATGGACGATGTTCAGGGCAGCGGTGCCGCGCCGGCAATCTGGCGGCGTTTGGCGCTGCCTTGGTTCATCACCGGGTTTCTGGTGGTGCTGGCGTTGAACAGTGCGATCACGCTCCCCCTGCCCGCCAGCCACGCGGCGTTGACCGGATCAAAAGTGCTGCTGCTGATGGCGGTAACCGCGACGGCAATGCGATCGCGCATGGACTTGCTGTTGCAAATGGGCTGGCGCGCGGCTGTCCCGGTGCTGTCGGCCACGGTTGCCAGCTTTTTGATCGCATTGGCGTGTGCGACGGTGCTGTTTTAAAGCATCGCGCACGAAAGTGCGTACCCGCTTTTTCCGCTGCACACACTATTTCAGGTGATCCGTCGCGGCCAGCGATTGCATGATCTGTTCGGAAATCGAGCTGACCGCACCGGGGGTATGCGACAGGAACAGCGTATTCGTCCGGTCGCTTTCGCCGATGGATTTCAGCGTGTCGAAGTATTGCGTCACCAGCACCAGCTGCATCACATCGCGCGCGGTTGCTTCGCCCAGCGCTTTTTGAAAGCCTTCGATCGACCCCGAAAGGCCTTCGATAATCGCGCGGCGCTGGTTGGCGATACCCTGACCTTGCAGCGCTTTGCTTTCGGCTTCGGCTTCGGCTTTTTTGACCACGAGGATCTTTTCGGCTTCCCCGCGCGCATTGGCGGCGACTTGTTCGCGCTGCGCCGCGTTGATATCGTTCATCGCCGATTTGACTTTGGCATCGGGCACGATGTCGGTGACCAGCACGTTGACGATTTCAAACCCGAACGCGGCCATATCGACATCGAGTTCGCGTTTGACGGTGGCGGCGATGCTCGACTGGCTGGCAAACACTTCATCGAGCGTCATGCCCGGCACATGGCCCAGCACCACTTGTTCGACATAAGCCTGAATCTGCGCAGCCGGGTCTGACAGGCTGTAATAAGCCTCAAAGACTTTTTCGGGCCGCACCCGCGTCTGCACCGAAATCGGGATCTTGACGAACACGTTGTCGCGCGTTTTCGTTTCCATCACCAGTGCGATCTGGTTGACGCGCAAGCTGACCCTGCCCGCAACCATGTCGATAAACGGCACTTTCCACCCCAGCCCGGGCTGAGCGGCGCGCAAGAACTGGCCAAAGCGCGTGATGATCGCGACTTCGGCGGTCTGCACGGTGAAAAAGCTGCTGATCGCGGTACCCAGCACCAGCAGCACGATCACCAGAAAAAGAAACGAAAGCGCGCTTTCCATCGGTTGTTCCGTTCGGGCAGGAGTCTCCCCGGTCCATACCCCAATCCGCCCCGATCAGATAGCGGGCATCATCCTTCGCGCGCGGCAATCGCGGCGGCGGTGGCGATCAGGCGCGCGGCGCTGTCGCGGTGGAGCACTTCGACCAATTGCCCGGCGACTTTCAAAGCGCCTTTGCCCGCATTGGCCGGATCGGCAAACGCGGCGACAATCGCCTGCGCGCTGGCCAGATCGGCGGGTGAGGGGGCGAACAAGCGGTTCGCGCTGGCAATTTGCGCCGGGTGGATCAGCGTCTTGCCATCAAAGCCGAAATCGCGCGCCTGAGCGCATTCGGCCTCGATCCGCGCGAAATCGTCAATCGCATTGCACACGCCGTCGAGCGCGATCAGGCCATGGCTGCGCGCCGCCAACACGGTGTTGACCAGCACCGGCACGAACGGCGCGCGGCCCGGGGCCTGAACAATGCCGGTATCTTTGGCCAGATCGTTCAGCCCCAGCACCAGCGCGGTCAGCCGGGTGGTGGCCGCTGCGGCGGCAATGCGTTCGATGGCGAGCACCGCGCGCGGGGTTTCGATCATCACCCACAGCGCGACGTGCGCGGGATAACCGGCGGCATCCATCGCCGCTGACAGCGCGACAATATCAGGCGCGTCAGCAACTTTGGGCACGAGCAGCGCGGTAATCGGGACTTGCGCCAGCGCGGCGAGATCAGCGTGGCCCCATGGCGTTGCCAGCGCGTTGATCCGCGCGATCACCCGGCGATGGCCAAAACCCCCGGCGCGCACGTCTGCCGCCAGCGCGGCGCGTGCGGCGGGCTTTGCCTCGGGCGCGACAGCATCTTCCAGATCAAGCGCGACTGCATCGCAATCGAGCGTGCGCGCCTTCGCCAGCGCGCGCGGGTTCGATGCGGGCATGTAGAGCACCGAACGCAACAGCATCGGTTCAGGCGGGTTCATGCGTGGCCTCCCTCGGTTCGATTCGTCCTTCGCCGCGCGCGGGCATCGGCGCAAACCGCCGCAGCACCAGCGTCAGCGCCAACCAGCCTGCCGCCAGCCGCAGCGCCGCGACCAAGCCATAGTAATCAGCCAGCGTGCCCCATGCCCACGCCCCCAGCGCCATGCCGCCGAACGTGATCGCCTGATAGATCGACAGGCACCGCGCCAGCATCGCTTCGGGCGCGCGCAATTGCATCGCGACATTCAGGCTGGTCATCGTCGCAATCCAGCCCACGCCGCCGATCAGCGCGGCCACAATCGCGAGGCTGAGCGACTGCGTTGCCGAAAGCAGCGCCAGCGCCGCGATAAAGGCCAGCGTGCCGCCCGTGACCACGGCTTCGCTGCCAAACCGGCGGCGCACTTTGCTCACCACCAGCGCGCCCAGCACCGATCCCGAACCAAATGCGCCCAGCACCAGCCCGAACCCCGCTTGATCGCCATGCAGTTGCAGCCGCACCACCACGGGCAGCAGCGCTTGCAACCCCATCGCGCCAAACCCAAACGCGGCCCCGCGCACCAACACGCGCGAAATCGGGCTTGATGCAAAGCAAAACCGGATTCCCGTGATGATCGCCCCGCCAATCGGCAGGCGCAGCGGCGGCGGCGGCATGACCGGGTGCCAGCGCGCCAAGACCACGATCATCGCCAGATAGCTGACGGCATTGAGCGCAAACGCCAGATTGACGCTCCACAGCGCGATCACCAGCCCGCCCAGCGCCGGGCCAAGGCTGCGCGCCAGATTGAACGCAATGGCGTTGATCGCGATGGCTTGCGGCAGCACCGCGCGATCAACCAGCAATCGCACCGATGCCTGCCACGCCGGGCCATGGAGCGCGGTGCCCATGCCCACCAGCGTGGTCAGCGCCAGCAGCCCCCACGGAGTAATCACCCCGGCATAGCCCAGGATCGCCAGCACCGCCGATACCACCAGCATAAAGCCTTGCGCCCACAGCATGACCAGCCGCCGGTCATGCGCATCGGCAATAGCCCCCGCCACCATTCCCAGCAGCAGGATCGGGATGGTGTTCGATGCTTGCACCAATGCGACCAGCACATGACGGCTGGTCAATTCGGTCATCAGCCACGCGGCTGCGACCATCTGCATCACCGAACCAAGGTTCGATACCAGGTTCGCCGCCCAGATCGCGCCGAACATCGGATAGCCGAACGGGGCAAGCGGCCCGGCCACCGCGCGGGGTTCAGCCGCGCGGGATGTCACAGGATATAGCGCACCGTGATCGCCGTGGTCATGTCCGCCGTGCCCACCACGATGCGCGCGGCATCAAATTTGGGCGGTGCCATATGCACCGGCGCATCGCGCGAAAAACCAAAGCCTTCGTTGGGAATGCCCAGTGTCTTGTCCAGCCGCCCATTGTTGTTGGCGTCGTGGAACAGCGACACACCATAAGCACCCGGCGCGACATGGCGGAACACCAGCACCGGCCCATCGTGCGCGGGCACGGTCAGCCGCAGCGCCGCCGGGTCTTTTTCGCATTCGGGAAATGTATCGACTTTGGCGGTCAGACACGCGCGCAGGGTTCCAGCGGTGGAGCGCAAGCCCTTTATCTCAACCGTCACCGTGGCCCCCCCGGTGGGTTCGGCATGGAGCGTCACCGGCATGGCCAGCACCGCCAGCATCAGCATAAGGCGTCGGGTCATGGTCTTGAAACTCCACGGTCGGTTCCGGCGAGATGATCCCACAGGCGGAAATAGAGGCCGTAATTGCAGCGGTACTGTTCGTGATGGCGCTGATGATGGCTGGCGGTTATCAGCCAGTGGCCGACGCGCGACGTTACCAGCCCGCGCGGGAACAATTCCCAACCCATATGGTTGGTCACGCCCATTACCGTCATAATCACCAGCACCGCCACCAGCACCCCGGCGTGGATCGGCACAACGAATACCAGCGCGGGGATGAACAGCCCGACGATTGCGGCTTCGACCGGGTGAAAATTCATCGCCGCCCAGGCGGTTGGCGGGCGGCTGGCATGATGCACCGCATGGATCGCGCGAAACACCGCCGGGCGGTGCATCCAGCGATGGGTCCAGTAAAACCAGCTATCATGCGCCACCAGATAGACCACCAGCGAGGCCGGCATCCACCACAGCGGATGCGCACCGGGATCGGCATATATCTGCGTCCAGCCATGCCGTTGCCAGCCCCACGCAATGATCCCGGCGGGAACACCATAGATCACGCACGACACCAGACTCCAGCCCAATTCCATGCGGATCTGGCGGCCCAGCCCGGCGTAATGGCCGGGCCGCACCCGCGCAGTCGCCCATGCAAACAGCCCGCTGACCGCAAGGTACCGGATCGCGACGATAACGGTCATCGCCAGCGCAGACAGGATCATCGTCATCATGGCGCGCCTTATGCCAAGGCTGGCCCCGGCTGCCCAGCGGCAATTCGGGTTATCTCAGCTTACCCGGCTGACTTTGTTGCGGTGCTGGCCGACGCTCGGCCCGCCGCGCGGGTGAAACCGGCGCTTGGGCTGGCCATCGGCGGGGCGTTCGCTGCTGCGATCCCCGCGCGGGGGCTGGCCGCGCCCGCCGCGCGGTTGGCGCGACGGACCGCGATCATCGTCTTCACCATGTGCGCGGCGCGCGGGCTGCGGCAGGCGCGCAGCTTCAGCGAGGAAATCGGCCGGCAGCGATTGCGGCGCGAGCTTTACCCCGGTCAGCTTTTCGATATCGCGCAAATAGGGCTTTTCATCGGGCGCGCACAAGCTGATCGCAATGCCATCCGCCCCGGCGCGCGCGGTGCGGCCAATGCGGTGGACATATTGTTCGGCAACATTGGGCAGTTCAAAATTGAACACGTGGCTGACCCCGGCAACATCGATCCCGCGCGCAGCGATATCGGTGGCAACCAGCACCGGGCAGGCCCCTTGGCGGAACGCTTCGAGCGCGGCAGTGCGCTGCGCCTGGCTTTTGTTGCCATGGATCGCGCGCGCCGGAATTCCCGCCGCTTCAAGATGCCGCGCCACGCGGTCCGCACCGTGCTTGGTACGCGTGAACACCAGACTGCGATCAAGCGCCTTGTCCGCGATCAGCGCGCGGATGCGCAGCGAAAGCAGCGCCTGCTTTTCCGCCTGATTGAGGAAATGGACATATTGCACCACGCGTTCGGACGTGGTGGCTTGCGGTGCGACTTCGACTTTGACCGGATCGTTGATGAACTGGCGGCCCAGATCTTCGATCGCGCGCGGCATCGTGGCGGAAAAAAACAGGCTTTGGCGCTTGGCCGGCAGCATCGCCGCCACGCGCTTGAGCGCATGGATAAAGCCCAGATCCATCATCTGATCGGCTTCATCGAGTACGAAAATTTCCACCCGGCCGAGCGTCAGCGCGCGGTTGTCGATCAGATCGAGCAGACGGCCCGGCGTTGCCACCAGCACATCGGTACCTCCCACCAGCCGCCGCGCCTGTTTGGAGATCGGCACCCCGCCGAACACGCAATCGACCTGAAGGTTGAGATGGCGGGCATAGCCGCGCATATTGTCGGCAATCTGCGCCGCCAGTTCGCGTGTCGGGGACAGCACGAGCATCCGGCACGAAGCAGGCTTGTTCGGCTTGGCATCAGCGGCCAGCCGGTGGAGCGAAGGCAGCGCAAACGCGGCGGTCTTGCCCGTGCCGGTCTGGGCAATGCCCAAAAGATCGCGCCCCTGCATCAGCGCCGGAATGGCCTGCCGCTGGATGGGCGTGGGATCAGTATAACCTTTGGCGGCAAGCGCGCGCAAGATCGGCTCGGCAAGGCCGAGATCGGAAAAATACGACATGATTGGTACGGTTCTTTCGCAAGGGTGTGCGCCAGCCGAGCGCCCATGATCGGGCGACGGCGGGAATACGCAGTCGAAGGGCGACCCACGCGTGAAAGGGAAGCAGCGAGGTGCAAAGTCGCTCAGCCGGGGCGGATCCATGCCACTATTTCTGGCGGATCTCACGCAGCCCGGGCCTGCGTCACCCGGGGTGCCGCCGTCCTTGCAAACAATCGCCTAGGCGCGATTGGCGGATAAGGCAAGCATCAATATACAATCGGGGCAGGCAAGCGTGGGCCAGATCGGGCACCAGATCACGCACTGGGCCGCGATCATGGCCGCACGCTTGGAGTGTCAGCCGTTCAGCTTGTCTTTGACCGACTTGGCCGGAGCGAAAGTCAGCTTGCGCGATGCGGCGATCTGGATCGTCGCACCGGTCGAAGGGTTGCGGCCTTCGCGCGCGGGGCTGTGCTTGACCTTGAACTTGCCAAATGCGCTGAGCGACACTTCTTCGTCGCGCGCGGCAGCGCCGGCAATCGCGGCGAACACCGCGTCAATCAGCTTTTTGGCTTCGGCTTTGGTCAGGTTTTCGCTGGCGGCAACGGCTTCGGCGAGTTCGGCGGTATTCATGGGTGCAAGACTTTCGTTGATGAGACGGCCCGGTTAGCGCGGGTTGAGCGATCCGTCCAGCCTCGGGTTGAACGCGGTGATCTGCACCGCAAACGGCGCGAGCACAGGATCGGCAATGTTTGGTGCCGGTTGCAGGGGACTGGCCAGCATCACGTGCGCGGGCACCGGCGCAGCGCCGACCCAGCCGCTGATCCGGGCCGCCTGCGGCGCATCGCTCATATTCAGCACCACCAACACGCCGTGTCCGCTGGCATCCTGGCGCGCATAAGCCAGCACTGTGGGATTACCCGAGTCCAGCGGGACATATGCGCCATCGCGCACCGCCGCATTGTCATGGCGCAAGGCGATCAGCGACCGGTACCAGTGCCAGAGCGATCCGGGATCGGCCTGTTGCAGCGCCACATTGCTGCCCGCCGCCGCCGGGTGCACCGGCAACCACGGCGCGCCGCTGGTAAACCCGGCGTTCGGCGCGGCGGTCCATTGCATCGGGCTGCGTTCGGGATCGCGGTTGTCCGCCACCTTGCGCGTGGGGCTGAGCGGCGTTGCCGCCAGCAAATCCTTGGGCAAGTCGGTCATGCCCAGTTCTTCGCCGTAATAGACCAGCGCGGTGCCGCGCAATGTCAGCGTCATTGCCGCCAGCAGCCGCGCAATCGGATCGGTGTGGACACCATCACCCAGCCGCGTTGCCTGACGCGATGTGTCGTGGTTGCTGAAGAACAGTACTGGCGGGGCACCGTTCAGCCGGGTGTGGGCATCATCAATCCGCGCCTTGAACGTTTGCGCATCCAGCGTTTTGACCCCGCTGTAGAGGAAATTCATCGGCAGATTGATCTCGTCGTGGCGCGCGCCATAGACTTTGGCGAGATCCTGAATGGTCGAAATCGCGTTTTCGCCCAGCAGTGTGCAGCCATCGGGGCACTGATCGACGATGGTGCGCAGCCCGCGCATTATGCGATGGTTGTCCGGTAGCCCGGAATTGTAAGGTTTCAGCCCGACTGGCGCGCCCGTTGCAGGGTCTGGGTCCTGCGGCCAGGCCGGATCCTCGAACAGATACGGTGTGGCATCGAGCCGGAACCCGCTGGCACCGCGCCGCAGCCAGAACCGCATGACATCGTGCATCGCGCGCACCACGTGCGGGTTGCGCCAGTTGAGATCGGGCTGCTGGGGCAGGAAGACATGATAGTAGTATTGCCCGCTCGTCGGGTCCAACGTCCACGCCGATCCGCCAAAGATCGACTGCCAGTTGGTTGGCGGCCCGCCATCAGGCGCGGGGTCGCGCCAGACATACCAGTCGCGCTTGGGATCGGTGCGCGATGATCGCGCCGCCTTGAACCACGGGTGTTCGGACGACGAATGGTTGAGCACGAAATCGACCAGCACACGGATGCCGCGCTGGCGCGCGGCGGTCACCAGCCGGTCCCAATCAGCAAGCGTGCCATATTCCGGCGCGACATTGGTATAATCGGCGACATCATAGCCGAAATCGGCATTGGGCGACGGGTAAAACGGGGTTAGCCAGATCGCATCGACCCCCAGACTTTTGAGATAGTCGAGCCGCGCCGTCACCCCATTGAGATCACCCACGCCATCGCCATTGCTGTCTTGAAAGCTGCGCGGATAGATCTCGTAAATCACCGCATGGGCCCACCACGGCGCGGGCGCGGCGGGCTTGGCCATGCCCGCTGCGGGCAGCAGCAGTGCGCCCGCCAGCGCGAGCGCGAACCGCAGAACCGTTTTTTCCATAGCGACTGACCCTTTGTGCTTATGCTTGCGCCAGTGCGGCGGCGTGCGTGGGAAAATTCAGGCTGCACCCATGCAGGAATGCGCCAATGCCGCGCGCGGCGTGAAAATCAACCGCATCGTCGCGCGGGGCAGTGGCGGCGGGAAACGCGCCATAGCCTGCCAGCAGGCAATGCCATGATTCGTTGCCAAAATGACTGAGGTTGCGTTGCCGCGCCAGTTCTTCGCCCAGATCGCCGCGCCGGTACCACACATCGAGAATATGGCGCAGCGGCGCGGACAACTGGCCATGCGCGCGGTTGTCGCCCCAATAGGCGCTGTCGGTGCGGGTGTTGAGCGTGTAATGCGCGACGATGTAATCGCGCACACGCTCGATCCGGTCGCTGATCCGCGCGTTGACATCATCGGCGTATTGGCGCGTAAATCCTCCGCGTTCATACGCGGTCATGAACATGTCGAGCGTGCCGAGCGCCAGATGCAGCGCGGTCGCTTCCAGCGGTTCGATGAACCCTTGCGCCAGCCCGACTGCCAACACATTGCCCGCCCAGTGCCGGTTGCGCTGCCCGACCGCAAAGCGCAAGTGGCGCGCGGGCTGGCTGGCATCGCACCAGCCCAGATGCTTGCGCAGTTCGGCCTCTGCCGCATCCGCCGAAAGGTGATCGCTGCTATAGACATAGCCATTGCCAAACCGGTTGGTCAGCGGGATCGACCAGCACCACCCACTCGACAACGCGGTGGCGAGCGTTTCGACCGGCGGCGTGCCGATCATCGGCGTGGGCAGCACGACGGCGGCATCGTTGAACAGATTGTCGCGAAAGCTGGTAAAACCCACCCCCAGCTTGGCCCCGATCAGCAAGGCGGCAAACCCGCTGCAGTCGAAAAACATATCGCCCGCAAACGCCTGCCCGTGATCGGTCAGCACGGCGGCAATATCGCCGGTTTCGGTCATGACCGCATCGACAATGCGCGCGTCGCGGTGGACGACGCCGCGCGCCATAGCGGTTTCGCGCAAGAATTCGCCCAGCAGACCGGCATCGAAATGATAGCCATATTCCATGCGAAACGGAAAATGCGGCGGAGCCAGCGGAGCTTTGGCTTGGGACGCCAGCACCCCGTTCAGCAGGAATTCCGCCGGTGCGGTGGGCACCGCATGGCCAAGGCGGCGGTTGCGGCAATTGTTGATGAAGGCATCAGTGGTGTGGAGATCGATCTGGCTCAGAAACGGATGGCTGTAATCGGGTACGGGTGCATCCGGGCTCCATCCGGCAAAGCGGATATTGGTTTTCCACGTCGCGTTGCAGCGCGGCATCCAGTCTGCTTCGGCAATGCCGATCCGCTCGAAAAAGCGTTTGAGCGACGGAGTCGAACCTTCGCCCACGCCGATTGTGCCGATGTGCGAGGTTTCGATCAGCGTGATCGGCATATCCGGCCAGCGGTGCGCAAGCAAGTTGGCTGCCATCCAGCCTGCCGTGCCGCCGCCCACGATCACCAGCCGCTGGTCCGGCGTCATGATCGCGCCGCGCCCATCGTGGCCGCCAGCCAGTCGTCATGCCGCGGCAAATGCGCCAGCGGCTGTGCCTTGAGCGCGGCCATTTGCGCGAATTGGTGGCGCAATTCGTCCTCACCCGGCGCGTCGGCGAGCGGGTGCCACGCACGTGGCTCGACACTTTGGCCGAGCAGCACTTGCACCCTCGACGATTCCATAAAGATATCAAGCTGGTCGGGCATGAGTGCGCCACTGGCGCGGAACAGCGCGATTTTCTGCGCCAGCCGGTCGGGCACCGGCATCGCGGCCAGATCGCGCCAAAACGGCTCATCGCGCCGGTTGGCGTGGTAATGCAGAATGATGAAATCGCGGATCAGTTCGTATTCGCATTGCGACTGGCGGTTGTAGTCATCGCGCAACGCCGCCATGTCCGGCCCGTGCGGAAACAGATGCAGCAGGCGCACCACGGCGGACTGGATCAGATAGATGCTGGTCGATTCCAGCGGTTCGAGAAACCCGCTCGACAAACCCACGGCAACGACATTGCGGTGCCACTGACGGCGCGCACGCCCGGTACGGAACGCGATCACGCGCGGATCATCGAGCGCCGGTGAATCGAGATTGCCCAGCAACACGTCTGCCGCCCGATCATCGCTGAGGTGACGGCTCGAATAGACCAGACCATTGCCGTTGCGGTGCTGCAAGGGGATGCGCCATTGCCAGCCCGCGCACTGCGCGATCGAACGGGTATAAAGCGCGGTCGTGGCAAACCGTTCGGACGGTACCGCCATCGCCCGGTCGCAGGGCAGCCAGTGATCCCAGTCTTCGTACCCCGTGCGCAGCGCCTGCTGGATCAACAGCCCGCGACTGCCCGAACAGTCGATAAACAGATCGCCCGCGATAGTGCGCCCGTCTTCGAGCACGACCGCGCCAATATCGCCGGTCAGCGCGCAGCGCGTGACATCGGCGATGCGCCCCTCGGTGCGCCGGACCCCATTGGCTTCGCAATGGCGGCGCAAGAATTGGCCATAGAGCGCGGAATCAAAGTGATAGGCGTATGGCATGTCCCAGATCGGATCATTGCCCGTGGTGGGTGCGAATTTGCCCGCGCAAGCGGCCAGATAGTTGAGATCGCAATCCCAATAGTCAACCGCGATCCCCAGACTGCGCACGCGCGTCCAGAAATGGTGAAAGCTGCAAAACGCCAGATTGCGGCCCGCCGCGCCAAATGTGTGGTAATAGCTTTGTCCGGCTGCGCCCCAGTTTTCGAACCGGATCGCCAATTTGACCGTGGCTTTGGTTTCGCGCAGAAAATCGGCTTCGGCAATGCCGAGCACCGCGTTGACCGTCTGGATCGGCGGAATCGTCGCCTCACCCACGCCGATAATGCCGATCTGTTCGGATTCGACCAGATCGACGCTGACCCGGCGGCCCAGCACTTTGGCAATCAGCGCAGCCGCCATCCATCCGGCGGTGCCCCCGCCGACCACGACCACCCGCTTGACCATACCCGTCATGCCAGCCTCCGCTTGCAACCCCTGCACGAGGACAGCCCTGCCAGATATAACCGGCAGGGCTGTCCCGAGCGCAGGCGATCAGAAGAACGTGTACGTCAGGTTCAACAGCACATTGCGCCCGAACGTTTCGACCCGGGTTACTTGGCCGCTGGCGCTGTCGGTATAGACGTCTTTCTGGTTGGTCAGGTTCTGGCCCTGGATCGACAGGCGCAGCCCTTTGAGCCCGGCGATCCCGGTGTTCTTGAAATCGAACCCGATTTGCGCATCGACCAGCGTTTCACCGGCGCGGTTAACCGGCGCAATCGTATTGCTGCCACCCCGGTCTTCGGACAGGAAATCCGAACGCTTGTTAAGCGAGGCGCGCGCCGAGAACCCACTCTTTTCGAAAAAGCCGGTTACCTGATAGACTTGTTTCGACAGACCCGGAACCGCGCTGCCATTGTCGAGCGCGCCGTCGGTAAAGGCCGCACCACCAACCAGCCCGAACCCGTCAAGCGCATGAGTCAACCGGCCGAACGGCAGGCTGGCCTGCAATTCGACGCCTTTGACCGAGCCTTTGAGCCCATCAGAATAAGCGGTGTTCAGCCCCTTGAAGGTCGCGGGGGTATAGATCGTTTTGCCGTCGCTGCTGACCGCCTGATGGTAGCCGGGGATATAGAACGCGGTGAAATCGCGCACAGTCGTGGCGGCTACGTTCCAGTTGACCAGATCTTTGTAGAAACCGGCGATGGAGATGAACCCGTCGGGCGCGAAATAGTATTCGTACGACGCATCGACCTGATTGGCTTCATAAGGGCGCAGCCGCGCATTGCCCGATGTCGAAACCCACGGCCCCAGCCCCGGATCGGTGTTGGTGACATTGGCGACATTGTTGCGGAATTTGACCGACGATCCGGGGTTGAGGAAGTCGATGCGCGGACGGCTGATGACTTTCGAAGCAGCCAGACGCAAGGTATGTCCACCGCCAAAGTCGAAATTGACGTTCAGGCTGGGCAACACCCGGTGATAGCTGGCCCCGTCCGTGATCGGGGTGGCGATATCGAGCTGGTTCGCCCCGATCACCGAGTTGAACCCGGCCCCTTGCTGGTCGGTAAACACGCCTTGCACGCCCAGATTGCCGAACAGACGCACGCCGTTCAGATCGTGTTCGAATTCGGCCTTGATGAACGGCTGCCACACTTTTTCGCGGATCGTATAAGTATCGCCCAGCCGGTCGGGCTCCAGACTGCCGGCATCGTACTTTGTGTAAAATCCGCTGTTTATCAAGCTGAGCGCGTCATACGCCACGACATTGCCCAGCCCCGCCCAGTTGACATCGGCCACACCGCGCCGCGCGGTTTCCGGAACCGCGCCATCGAGCGGATAGGTCTGTGCGGTCAGGAAAAAACCTTGGTTGACCTTTGATTTCCTGTGGTCCGAATAGCGCACGCCCAGATTGACATGGTTGATGAACGACCCGTCGAAGTCCTTCTGCACTTCGAACCGCAACGCATTGAGGTTTTCATCAAATACCCCGGTGTTGACGAACCCGTCTTGCGCTTGGGCAAAGCCGATCGGCATGCCGCTTTTGCCCAGCACCGCCGTCTGGTTCAGCGCGCTGATCGGTGACAGGCTGCCGCCCCACGATTGCGGCCCGGCCAGCTTGACTTTGCTGTAGTTGTCAAAGGTTTGCGAATTGTTGGAAAATGCCAGGCCATTGCCCGAATAAGCATAAGTCCGCAGATTGTCCGCCCCTTGCGTGGTCAGCCCGGCGCGACCCAGCCCCGCATAGCTTTCGGCGCGCGTATCGCTCTTGTTGCTTTCGGCATGCGACAGATCGAGCACGACATGCAGATCATCGGCGGCTTCGACCTTGAAGTTGCCGCCATACGTCTTGAGCTTGCCGCGTTTGTCGAGCGGGTCGGTCCGCAGCACCGAATTGAAGCCGGTGGTGCGGGCCGACGTGATCGCGGTGGCATTCGCGCTGACCACCGTGGAGCCATCGGCAGCAATCGGCAGCGCCTCGATAAAGCCGCGCGAAATGCCTTTGTCCGAAAAATTGATGTAAAGCGCATCGAAGGTCGCGGTAAATTTATCCGAAGGCTTGAATTCCAGCACCCCGGCCAGCGTATCGCGCTTCAACACGCGCGACCGCGACGAAATGTCGATACCCGCCGGCGCATATTTGCCCTTGTTCGCGCCTGAACTGATCGCGCCACTGTCATAACCCCACACGCTGAAAAATTCGTCTTGTGTGGGTGATGACGTGGTCGCCGCGGTCAGTGCGATGCCGATTTTGTCATCGGCGAATTTGTCGCTGAACGACAGCGCAAAGCGATAGCCCGAATCCTTGAAATCGGGGTTTTTCGATTTCGAGTCGTTCTTTTCAAACGAGCCATTCGCCACCAGTGAGCGCTTGTGTTCGATCGGATGGACGGTGCGCAGATCGACCGTGCCGCCCACGCCCATCGCGCTCAGGTCAGCGTTGGGGGTCTTGTAAACGGTCGCGCTGTCGATGATTTCCGACGGATAGAGATCGTATTCGACCCCCCGGTTGTCGCCAATGCCGATCAGTTCGCGCCCGTTCATGGTCGTGCCGACGAAATCTTCGCGGAAACCGCGTACCGAAATTCCGCTGACCCGGCCCGAACGCCGTTCCCCGGCAAGGCCCGCAAGGCGGCCGAGCGAATCGGCGACGCTCGATTGCGGCAGCTTGCCAATGTCTTCGGCGGCAAGCGCTTCGACCACGGAAAACGCGTTTTTCTTGGCTGTTTCGGCGCGCTGCAACCCGCCGCGAAACCCGGTGACGATGATTTCAGCGGTTTTGTCCGCCGCTGCTGCGGGTGCCGCCGCATCGGCAGGCTTGTCCGGCGCGGTCTGCGCCCCGGCAGGCATGGCGGCGAGCAGCGCAACCAGCGCGGTTGAGCAGGCAAAGTTGTGGTGTGTGCGCCTTGTCATATCAGCATCCCCCTTTGATGAACCGTTGCGGCCACGGCTTGGCAGTGGCTCTTGCGCTGGACTTAATGCAGCTTAAATCGTTTGCAAAGATAATTTACGCAGTTTGCACGTGCAATTTTGCTATTTATGCAACCTGCTTGGTGAATTTTGCATAGACTGCTACGCGCCCGGCATGACGCAGACTTTGCCCGATCCGGACCCAGCCATGCCCGCCATGCGGCTGGCGCTGGTGTGTCTGGCGTTCGGCACGCTGGGGCTGGTGGGGTCGATGATTGGCGCGCTGGTTCCGGCGCTGCAGGTTATCTATGGAATCGATTTTCGTACCGCGATGATGGCGCAATGGCTGATGCTGGTGGTGGGCGGCGGCGTGGCGCTGCCGGTGCTGGTGGTCATGCGCCGGATCGGACCGGTGGGCACGCTGTGCGCTGCGCTGGCGTTGATGGCGGCAGGGTGCGGCGCGTTGGGGCTGGCGGTCGGGGTGGCCCCGTTTGCGCTGGTGCTGGTGGCGGTGGCGGCCATCGCGCTTGGTTCGGCGGCGGTGCAAGTGGCGGGCAATCCGCTGGCCGCATCCATCGGCTCGCCCGGGCAAGGCCATGTCCATTTGGCGGTGGCGCAGGCCTTCAACGCGCTGGGCGTGCTGATTGGCGTCAATCTCGCCGCCGCGATGATCTTCGGCCATGGTGCCGGTGCCGCTGCGATCACGACAGGGGCGGGGCGCGCCTATCTGGTCAATGGCGGCATGGCGGCGCTGGCGCTCGGGCTGTTTGCGATCAACCGGCGACGGCTGATCCCGGGCGGTGATGCCGCGCATCCTGTCGCCATCGGGCAGGCGCTGACCTCGCGCTGGGCGTGGGGTGGTGCGGTCGCGCTGGCGCTTTATGTCGGTGCCGAAGGCGCGATTGGCAGTGTCATGATCGCGTTTTTGCACCAGCCATCGGTGCTTGGGCTCAACCTTGCGGATGCCGGGCGCGCGCTTGCCAACCTCTATTGGGGCGGCGCATTGGCCGGGCGGTTTGCCGGAAGCTGGCTCTTGACCCGGATCACGCCCGCGCGGCTGCTATGGCTGGCGGCGTGTGGCGCGGCCGCACTCTGCGTGGTGGCCGCAACGATGACCGGGGCGCTGGCGGGCTATGCCGCGCTGGCGATCGGCGTGTGCAATGCGATCATGTTTCCGACGATCTTTTCGTTGACGCTTAACCGTAGCGCCGCCCCCGCCGCAGCGGTATCGGGTCTGCTGTGCACCGCCATTGCGGGCGGCGCGCTGGTATCAATTCTGGTGGGTGAACTGGCCGACCGGGTTGGCATTGCACAAGCGTTCGTGGTGCCGATGCTGGCTTATGCGGTGATTGGCGTGTTCGCGCGGACTGAACCGACGCGTTTTACGCGCCGCACGAATCGCGGATAACGATTTCGGTCAGCAGCCGTTCGGAGGTCACGGCATGACCATCCATCAGCCGCAGCAGCTTTGACACCAGCAAGTTGCCCGCCTTTAGCGTGTCCTGCCGCACCGTGGTCAGCCGAGGTTGCGCATAGCTGGCGATATCGCTGTCATCATAGCCGATCACTGCCACATCGCGTGGCACTGCGCGCCCGCGCTGTTGCAAGGCGCGCACCGCGCCGATGGCGATTACGTCTGACACCGCGACTATCGCATCGAATGCGATGGTGCGTTCCAGCAGATTGTCGACCGCATCGGCCCCGCCTTCGCTGGTGCCGGGCGCGGCATGGACCATGGCAGGATCGACGGGCAAGCCCGCCGCGCGCAGCGCCGCCTGACATCCGGCCAGCCGCACCATCGATTGCGACAGCGCCGTGTGCGCCGTCGCGACGGGCGGCGACTGACCGAGAAACACGATCCGCCGCCGCCCCAGCCGGATCAGATGGCTGGTGGCGCGAAAACCGCCCTGAAAATTGTCGCTGCCGATCGAACAATAGCGCTGGTCATCGGCCTCTATCCCCCACACCACAAACCGCCGCCCGCTTTCGGCGAGCTTGTTCAGCGCGGGGTGATATTGCGACTGCCCCAGAAAGATAAAGCCGTGGTATTTGCTTTTTGCCATGAATTTCAGCAACGATTTGTCGTCGTGCGGCGCTTGCCATGCCACCGAAAAGTCGAGGTGCCGGTCGCGCAGCGCCGCACCGATCCCGCCAAGCAGGCTCAGTTCAAACGGATTGGCCAGCGGATTGCCGGGGGACAATGCGGCGGGCATGACCACGCAGATGCGGTTGCGGTCTTTCGCTGTCCGCGCGGTCGATGCCGGACGATCCCGCAAAGGATAGCCATGCGCCTCTGCCGCCTGTCTGACCACCAGCTTGGTCGCGGCGCTGATGCCGGGATGGTCGGACAGCGACCGGGATATTGTCGCCACCGACAGCCCGGTGAGGCGCGCCAGATCGACCAACCGTGGTGCTGGCGGGGTAGGATCAGACATAGGTGGAAGTTCCGATTGCGCGCTTGGCCAAAGCTTTAGAGCGTGACGCGAGCCGCAGGCCACCGAAGGTAAAAAGTGGGAACCGGTTTTTACCTTCGGTGGTCTGCGGCTCGCAATAAATCACGCGAAAACAAAGACTCTATAGCGGAGTGCGATTCAATCTAATCGCATTGCGCTATAGCCGTGAGTGAGCGGTTTGCAAATGCAAAGCCAATTCGCTTTGCACAGCACCGGCGATTGCGGCAGAATGCACCCAATCGCTGACGCAGAGTCAGGCCCGCAGCGTCACATGACGGTTGTGGCGATAAAACCGGAAGAGGGCGTCCATGCATTACCATCCTGCCATCCATGCGCTGACTTCGCCCGACAAGGCGGCGGTGATCATGGGCGCAAGCGGCGACGTGATGACGTATCGCGAGCTCGATGCACGCAGCAACCAGGTTGCGCACCTGTTGCGCGCGCGCGGCTGCCAGATCGGCGATACGGTCGCGCTGTTTTTCGACAACCACCCGCTGTTCTTTGCCTTGGTATGGGGGGCGCAGCGCGCCGGGCTGATTTATGTCGCGATCTCGTGCCGACTGACCGCGCGCGAAGCCGCTTATATCGCCCATGACAGCGGGGCAAAGCTGCTGTTCGGCAATAGCGTGTTCGCCGATGTGCTCGATGCGGTGGCGCAGCAAGTCGCTGATTTGCCACAATTGCGGCTGGGCGAAGCGGGTGCGCGCGATCTTGCCGCCGCGCTGGCGGCGATGCCGACCACGCCGATTGGCGATGAACGCGGCGGGATCGACATGCTCTATTCGTCGGGCACGACCGGGCAGCCGAAGGGCGTACGCGTGCCGCTGCCCGAAGACCCGGCCATCGGCGCGCCCACCGGACTGATGGAAATCGCGCGCGGCGCATTCGGGATCAACGCTGACAGCGTCTATTTGTCGCCTGCCCCGCTCTACCATGCTGCGCCTTTGCGCTGGTCGCTGGCGGTGCATCGGCTGGGCGGGACGGTCGTGTGCATGGAACGGTTCGACCCCGAAGCGGCGCTGGCGCTGATCGCGCGCCATCGCGTCACGGTCAGCCAATGGGTGCCCACGCATTTCGTGCGCCTGCTCAAGCTTGACCCCGCCACGCGTGATCGCCACGACCGGTCGAGCATGGTCTGCGCGATCCACGCCGCCGCACCCTGCCCGGTCCCGGTCAAACGTGCGATGATCGACTGGTGGGGGCCGGTCTTGCGCGAATATTACGCTGGAACCGAAAGCAACGGGTTTACCTTCATCACCAGCGAGGAATGGCTGCAACGCCCCGGCTCGGTCGGGCGCGCCTTGTCCGGCGTGGTACATATTTGCGATGATGCGGGCGAAGACCTGCCCCCTGGCAGCGAAGGCCAGGTGTTCTTTGCCGGCGCCAGCACGTTTCGCTATCACAACGATCCGGACAAGACCCGCGCCGCCACCAACCGCCACGGCTGGACCAGCCTGGGTGATGTCGGCTGGCTGGATGATGCCGGTTATCTCTATCTCACCGACCGCAAGAGTTTCATGATTATCGCGGGCGGAGTGAATATCTATCCGCAGGAAATCGAAAACCTGCTTATCACCCATCCCGCCGTCGCCGATGTCGCGGTAATCGGTGTGCCCGATGCCGATCTGGGCGAACGCGTCGTGGCTGTGGTGCAACCAGTCGATATCGCCGCCGCAGGCCCCGCGCTCGCCGCCGACTTGCTGGCCTGGCTGACCCCGCAGCTCAGCCGCATCAAACTCCCCCGCCAGATCGACTTCCGCGCCGAACTGCCGCGCGAACCCACCGGCAAACTGTTCAAACGCCACTTGCGCGACGAATACCGCGCGGCGGCAGGTCGCTAGAGCATGATGCGATAAGAAAGAATCGCATCATCCTCTAGGAGTCTTTGTTTTCGCATGATTTTTTGCGATCCGCAGGCCGCCGAAGGTAAAAACCGGTGCCCACTTTTTACCTTCGGTGGCCTGCGGCTCGCATCATGCTCTAACCAATCTGCGCGGCCAGTCGCCGGATCAGCGCGGTGATGTCGTCGGCCATGTCGGGCCGGGCGAGCGCGAGTTCGAGCGTGGCTTCGACAAAGCCGGTCTTGCTGCCGCAATCATAGCGCCGCCCGGCGAAAGTGACCGCGTGGAACGGCTGGTGGCCGATCATGTGCGCCATAGCGTCGGTCAACTGGATTTCGCCGCCCGCGCCTTTGCCCTGATGTTCCAGCGTGCGCATCACTTCGGGTTGCAGGATATAGCGGCCTGAAATAATCAGGTTCGATGGCGCATCGGCGGCGCGCGGCTTTTCGACCAGCCCGGTCACTTCGGTCAGGTGCGGCGCGATCTGCGCGCCGGGTTTGATTACGCCATAGCTCGATACGTCTTCGTGCGGCACTTCGAGCACCGAGATCAGATTGCCGCCGACCTGCTGATAGGCTTCGACCATCTGTTTCATGCAGCCGGGGCTGCCGATCATCAGTTCATCAGGCAGGAAAATCGCGAACGGTTCATCGCCGACAATCGCGCGCGCGCACCAGATCGCATGGCCCAGCCCGAGCGGCACTTGCTGGCGCACAGTGACCAGATTGCCCGGCTGAATCCGCGTCGGGTCCAGCACGTCGAGCGCTTTGCCGCGCCCGGCCATCGTCGCTTCCAGTTCGAACGCGGTGTCGAAATGTTCGACAATCGCGGTCTTGCCGCGCCCGGTGACGAAAATAAGCTGTTCGATCCCCGCTTCGCGCGCTTCATCGACTGCATACTGGATCAAGGGCCGGTCGATGATCGGCAGCATTTCTTTGGGGATCGCCTTGGTCGCGGGCAAAAACCGCGTGCCCAGCCCGGCCACCGGGAATACAGCCTTGCGGATCGGCGGGCGGATAGTCGTGTCTGTCATGCCCATTGCCTCAACCGCCAACAAGAATCGCCTTCGCCTTATCCTGTGCGCAAGTGCGGAAGCAAACGCTGATTTATATCCCCAGCGGCCTGTGCCGATACAACAAAGCGGCCAGCGATATTGCGCCCCGGCCAAATCCCGGTAAATCACCGCGATGGACACGATCATCATTCGCGGCGGACGCCGCCTCTCGGGCACCCTGCCGGTTTCGGGTGCAAAGAATTCCGCGCTGACGCTGCTGCCTTGCGCGCTGCTGACGGATGAGGCGGTGACCTTGCGCAATCTGCCCCGGCTGGCCGATATCGACAGCTTTCAACACTTGCTCAACCAGTTCGGCGTTTCGACCGCGATTGCCGGCGCGCGGCCCGAGGATTTTGGCCGGGTGATGACCTTGCAGGCCACGCGGCTGACTTCAACTGTCGCGCCGTATGATCTGGTGCGCAAAATGCGCGCTTCGATCCTCGTGCTCGGGCCGATGCTCGCGCGCGCCGGAGAGGCCACGGTATCGCTGCCTGGCGGTTGCGCGATTGGCAATCGCCCGATCGATCTGCACCTGAAAGCGCTCGAAGCCTTTGGCGCGCGGATCGAACTGGCGGCGGGCTATGTCCGCGCTTATGCACCCGATGGCGGATTGCCGGGCGGCGAATATACCTTTCCGGTGGTCTCGGTTGGCGCGACCGAGAATGCGCTGATGGCGGCAGTGCTGGCGCGTGGCACATCGCGGCTGCACAATGCCGCGCGCGAACCGGAAATTGTCGATCTGTGCCAGTTGCTGGTGGCAATGGGCGCACAGATCGAAGGGATCGGCACGTCTGATCTGACGATTACCGGCGTCGCGCGGCTGCACGGCGCGACTTATATGGTCATGCCCGACCGGATCGAGGCGGGTTCTTATGCTTGCGCCGCCGCAATCACCGGGGGTGAAGTCACGCTGACCGGGGTACGCCAGGCCGACATGGCGGCAACGGTGCAGGCGCTGACCGATGCCGGGGTGCACGTGGCGGCGGTGCGCGACGGGTTGCATATTGCCACCGACGGCCCCTTGCGCCCAGTTACGCTGGCAACCGCACCCTTTCCGGGGTTTGCCACCGATATGCAGGCACAACTGATGGCAATGCTGTGCCTGGCGCAAGGGTCATCAGTGCTGACCGAAACGATCTTTGAAAACCGCTATATGCATGTGCCCGAAATGAACCGCATGGGCGCGCGCATCGAAACGCATGGCCGCACCGCCATCGTTCACGGGGTTGACCGGCTGATCGGCGCCGATGTGATGGCCACCGATTTGCGCGCATCGATGGGGCTGGTGATCGCGGGACTGGCCGCCGCCGACGAAACGCGCGTCCACCGCGTCTATCACCTTGATCGCGGCTATGAACGGCTGGAAGAAAAGCTTGCGCTGATCGGGGCGGATGTCGAGCGCGTCGGCGGGGATTAGAGCGGGATGCGGTTAGATTGAATCGCATTCCGCTCTAGGTCGTGGTGACAATTTAACGTCGAGGGGATTCCTTAAGGGATAGATTTGTGATTCAAGACTGATTTTTGGAGATCGGTCATGGATCATTTGGTTGACGAACTGAGCGACGAGCAGTGGGAACTGCTGAAGCCATTGGTTCCTGGTGGAGGCAAGGGCAAGCGTGGTCCGCGTTCGAAT
>CAINGT010000097.1 GCA_903848655.1 uncultured Sphingomonadales bacterium | reverse complement strand
TGGGCCGGGGGTGCGGGGCGGTGGGTGGCGCAAAGTCGCCGCCAGGCGACTTTCGAAGCAGCAGCTTACGCCAGCGCTGTCGCCAGATTGCCGGCAGCGCGATCCACCCACACGCGTGCATCGGGCACCATGGCCGCCATGCTGAAAAAGCCGTGGATCATGCCGGGCGCTTGGGCGTGATCGACCACGACACCGGCGGCAGACAGCCGCGCGGCATAAGCATCGCCTTCATCGCGCAAGGGATCAAATTCAGCCGTAATGACTGTGGCAGGCGCCAGTCCAGCCAAGTCTGGCACGCGCAAAACGGCGGCGAGCGGGGCTTGCTCGACCGGCGTTGCGCCCAGATAATGGTGCCAGAACATGCGCATGGCCGATGTGCTGAGAAAGAATTCCCCGCCCCCGTTCGCCTGATATGATGCGGTTGCAAAATCGGCATCGGTTACCGGATAGATCAGCAACTGGTGGCACAGCGCTGGCCCGCCACGATCGCGCGCCATGATCGCCACTGCCGCCGCCAGGTTGCCCCCCGCGCTGTCCCCGGCCACGGCAATCCGCGCCGCATCGACGCCCAACGCTGCGCCGTTCGCTGCCGCCCAGACCAGCGCATCGAAACAATCGTCCAACGGTGCCGGATAAGGTGCTTCGGGTGCCAGGCGATACCCGATCGACAGCACGGCAGAACCACTGCCCGCGGCCAGATCTCGGCACGTGGCATCATGCGTATCAAGCGTGCCGATGACCCAACCGCCGCCATGGAAGTACAGCGTAAGCGGGCAATGCGCACCGCCGCCGACCGGCACATACAACCGCGCCGGAATCGCGCGCCCCTCCAGCGGCAAGACCAGATCTTCAACCCGCGCCATCGCCAAAGGTTCACCGGCCACCATCGGCGTATCCATCATCGCGCGCGCAGATCCGGGCGGCAGCGATTTCCAATCAAGGCCAGCCAGCGGAGCCATGGCTTCGAGAATCGGGAGAAGCGCGGAATTGACAGTCATGGCAGTTCTCTCCAGTGATTTTTTCAAAACTTGTGGTCGTCCAACGTCCAAAAATCAGAATTTTTTGAAATTCAAACAGAATTATAGCGTAAACCATCAATATCCGGCAGCGGTAGTAGCGATGACGGAGGAATCAGATTTAAGCAGCATTTGCAAAATTTGTCGATAGCACAGTGCCAGGTAAGCGACGTGACAGGTCGCGCACGAGCCTCAGCGACTACCCCCGAACGTCGGTCAGTCGCTCAAAAATCGGACTTGACACCGCAGGGTGGAGCGTTAGCAATACAGTGTTGTTTATTTTAGGGGGTAAAAATGCTTATCAACCGTAATACACTAAAAAAGACGATAGCAACGCTGCTTTGCGCAAGCGGAGTTCTAGCGATTCAGGATACGGCTTTCGCTCGGGACCAATTTGTTGGTCCTCGGATTGAAGTACGTGGAACCTGGTCCCAATTGCTTGCAAATAATTATGATGCTGGCTACTGTTATGCATATGTTGGCAGCAATAAGTGTGTTTCATATCCCAGCAAAAAACTTTCGAGCCAGACTTCGGTGGGTGGGGAAATCGGCTATGATGCGCCCCTTTCCTCCAGCGCGACCATTGGTGTTTATGGGCGTTATGACTTTGGCAGTGGGTCCAATCAAAATGGAAACATTACCTATGAAACGAAAAACAACTTTGCATTCGGTGCAAAAGTTGGTTTCGGCCGCAAAACCGCCAATATTTATCTTAAAGCTGGCTACCAAAATTGGAAAGTTGTTACCACGGTTCCAAATATTGGGTTCAACAACAATCTTGTTCCGGTAGTTTTTGGACCACCGATTGTTAGCACATCGCAGATCGGCGGGCTCGATATTGCGACCGGCGTCGACGTGAGTGTGGCCAAGAAATTTTACATCGGCGGTGAGATCGGTGGCGGCATCATGGGCGGAGATTCGTCTGTAAGCGGGCTGAACACACAACTGAAAACATTGCGTTTGGCAGTAAAAATTGGCACTCACTTCTAAAATTTTCATAGCCGAAAATTTAACGCTGTTCTTGATTGTCTGACCGCAATGGATTGGGCAATATGGATTAAAGCGTGATGCAAAAAAGTGGGAACCGGTTTTTTGCAATATATCACGCGAAAACAAGGACTCTAGAGCGGAATGCGATTCAATCTAATCGCATTCCGCTCTAAAAATACTCATCAGTTCTGACGATTTATGGTGAATATCGGAGGCCCTTTTCGGGTCCGAGTCGGAAACCGCGCTTGCTTTGGGCAGTTTCCCGCATCGCAAACGGCCCACGCCTCCGCGCCGCAGCCAATTTGCTGGCCAGAGCGCAATGATTGCCAACAGGGCTGGCTCGAAGCAAAGGGGTGGTGGACAGGGGTGGATTCGAACCACCGTACGCTCTCGCGGGCAGATTTACAGTCTGCTGCCATTAACCACTCGGCCACCTGTCCACACCAGAACTGCCGGTGCCGGGTTTGTGCTAAAACCTGGCAAATACCATCCCGCGAAAAGCGAAACAGCCTTACCCGGCCGAGTGAGCGGTCGCTTTGGCGAAGTGGTACTTGCCTGTCAATGGGGGGGCTGGCACAGGGCACACGAATTTTGACCGTTCTGCCCCGTAATGAAAGCACCCCGCCATGGCTCCGCCGCGCCGACCGAACGATGATCGCACCCGCACCGCACGCGAAGGTGTCAACGACGCCGGGCGCGTAAAAAGCTCGTTGCGCGGGCGTGAAGGGCGGATGCACGGCGGGCGTGGATCGGGCCGGGGCAGTACCGGGGCGGTGCGGCTGTGGGGCCGCCACGCGGTCGAAGCGGCGCTGACCAACCCCGAACGCGTCGCCAAAAAGCTGTGGGGCACGCGCGAAGCGATTGCCGCGCTGCTCAACGATCATGATGCCGATCTGCCCGCGTCACTGCCGGTCGATTATGCCCAAGCGGCTGATCTGGGACGGTTGGTCGCACGCGATGCGCCGCACCAAGGGCTGGTGCTCGATTGCGCCCCGCTCGAAGATATCACGCTCGATGAAGCGCTGGAAGCCGCAGGCGGACGCACGCTGATCGTGCTCGATCAGGTGACCGATCCGCACAATGTCGGCGCGATCTTGCGCAGTTGCGCCGCGTTCGATGTGGCCGCGCTAATCACGCAAGACCGCCACGCCCCGCCCGAATCGGGCACACTGGCCAAATCCGCCTCTGGCGCGCTGGAAATGGTGCCGTGGGTGCGCGTGGTCAATTTGGCGCGCGCGCTCGAACTGATTGCGCAAGCGGGCTATTGGCGGATCGCGCTCGACGGCGCGGGCAAGACCAGCTTTGCCACGGCACTGCCCGCCGGGCCGGTTGCGCTGGTCCTGGGTGCCGAAGGCGACGGGATTCGCCAGAATGTGCTGCACCATTGCGACGCCGTTGCCCGCCTGCCGATATCGGGCGCGATTGAAAGCCTGAATGTTTCGACCGCCGCCGCCATCGCGCTCTATGCGGCGGCGATCCGCGAAACCGCGGGATAGCCGATCATGCCGGCACTGGGTCAGGCACGGCCCGGCTGATAAAGCACAGCAACACCCGCAGCGATGCAGCAGTGCCGCTATTGCGCAAACCGTGGGCAATACCGGGTGGAACGCGCAGCATATCCCCCGGCTGCAAGGCCACGGCTTGCCCCTCCACCACCATCTCGCCCGCACCGCTGATGACATAATAGTATTCATCAAACGGCCCCGGCGGCGCATCCCCATCACGATGGCTATGCCCCCCTTCCCCCGTCCCCGGCGGCAGATCAAACACCACAAACGCCGCCGGTGCCGGTGCCCCACCAAAATCATAATACGCCACCCCCACCGGCCCCGGCGCGCCATAGAGCGAAGGCCATTCGCGCATCACCCCCGCCTCACGCACCAGCCCGACGCCTGAATCGGCTGGCCCGATCCATTCGGGACTATCCCCGCGTTCAAACACGCTACGCACCGCCTGTAATCTTTGGATCAAGGCTGGCAAAGTTGACCAGCTTCATCGCCACCGAACTTGCGGATCGATCAAGCCCTTGCGCTAGAAGCTGGATTTCCGGATTATTCGAATGCAGCTTGCCAAATGGAAGCTGGAAATAAAGATAGAGAGCGAGCGTCGTCTCGTCCTCGGTCCAGCGTTTGTTGGGTCTTACGGTGTCAACCATCGGGCCAGCGTATCGCGGTCCAAAGCGATTGCGCAAGCCAAATCCACCATCGATCCGCCCCGCTCGGTTCCGAGCGCACGGGCAAGGTGTCGATCCTGTTAGCCCGCCGCAGCCACCGCTGCCTCAACCACTTCGGGCGATCTGGCGATTACGGTGAGCAGCACGCGATGGGCTGCATCGATCTTGCGGCCTTGTTCCCAGCCTTCGACCGTTCGTGCCGGAATGCCAAACCGGCGTTCAAAATCCTTGGTGCTCTTGGCCAGCGCGCGACGGATTTCCCGCACGCGCGCCGCCGGCATCGCTTCGACATGACGGCTTTCCAGCGCGAGATTTCCTTTGCGATACGCAATCGCTTCGCGCAGCCCGGTTTCGATCTGCAAGCCGAGTTCGGTTCGCTCAGTCATGGGTCGAGTCCTCAATCAATGCGCTGAACAGCCTCTTTTCGTCGGATGACAAGGCGGATTTGTCGGCTCCATCGCGGCAATATCGCCGGTGGATGTTCCCAGCTTATTCAGCCGCTTTAACGCCGATGCGTAGGCGGTGGTGCGGACGATCTCCACGGCAAATTGGGTACGCTAATTGCGTATTTTGTCAACCGCAAAGCTGCTATCCGCCCGGCAGCAACAAACTGGCATCGCCATAACTGTAAAAGCGGTACTGCGCCGCGATGGCGTGGGCATAGGCGGCTTGCATTCGGTCCAATCCCATCAGCGCGCTGACCAGCATGAACAGCGTTGATCGCGGCAGGTGGAAGTTGGTGAGCAGGCCGTCGATGGCGTGGAAGGTGTAGCCGGGGGTGATGAAGATCGCGGTGTCGCCGGTGAAGGGGCGGATGGTGCGGTCGGGGCCGGTGGCGCTTTCGAGCAGGCGCAAGCTGGTGGTGCCGACGGCGATCACGCGGCCACCGTTTGCGCGCGCCGCGTTCAGCCGGTCGGCGGTGGCGGGGGTGATGTGGCCCCATTCGGAATGCATCGTGTGGGTTTGCGTGTCGTCGGCTTTGACCGGCAGGAATGTGCCTGCGCCAACGTGCAGCGTCAGCGTTTCGTGGCCAATGCCCGCAGCCGTCAATGCGGCCATCAGTTCGGGGGTGAAGTGGAGCGCGGCGGTGGGGGCGGCCACTGCGCCGTCGCGGGCGGCAAACATCGTTTGGTAATCGGCGCGGTCGTCTGCGTCAGTCGGGCGGCGCGCGGCGATATAGGGGGGCAGCGGCATGACCCCGGCGCGATCGAGCAGCGCTTCGACCGGTTCATCGCCGGTGAACGCCAGTGTCCAACTGCCATCGTCGTGGCGCGTTTCGGCCAGAGCGCTGACATCGTTGGCAAACGCGATCACATCGCCCGTGCGCAAGCGGCGGCCATTTTGCACAAAGGCCTGCCAGCGGCGAAGATCCAGGCGTTTGTGGAGTGTCGCGCCGATCCGCGCATCGCCGCGCCGCCCTTCGAGCCGGGCGGGGATGACGCGGGTGTCGTTGAACACCAGCACATCGCCGCTGCGCAACAAGCCGGGCAGATCGCGCATGGTGTGATCGCCAAACGCGCCCGACCCGCCCACATGCAGCAGCCGCGCGGCATCGCGCGGGCGCGCTGGGCGTAGCGCGATACGGTCTGGTGGAAGAATAAAGTCAAATAAATCAACGCGCATAAGCCCCCTCCTCTTTAGGGGAGGGGGTTGGGGGTGGGGGCT
>CAINGT010000096.1 GCA_903848655.1 uncultured Sphingomonadales bacterium | reverse complement strand
CTTGCCCTTGCCTCCACCAGGAACCAATGGCTTCAGCAGTTCCCACTGCTCGTCGCTCAGTTCGTCAACCAAATGATCCATGACCGAGCTCCAAAAATCAGCCTTGAATCTCAAGTCTATCCCGTAAGGAATCCCCTCGACGTTAAATTGTCACCACGACCTAGAGCGTGATGCAAAAAAGTGGGAACCGGTTTTTTGCAATAAATCACGCGAAAACAAAGGCTTTAGAGCGGAATGCGATTCAATCTAATCGCATTCCGCTCTATCGTCGTCGTTGAAAAAACTGCGCTGTCACGCGTGACCGCGAATTACGGACGCCAGGCTCCGCTGCGGTTGGATGACCACCCCAGCGCGCTGTATGCTGCATCTACCAGCGATTGTCCGCGCGGGTTCAAAAGAATACCCGGACCCATGCGGTTCATCGTATAGCCAAAACTGATGCCCGCGACCGGGTCGGCAAACCCGATGCTGCCGCCCATGCCGACATGGCCAAAGGCATTTTCGCCCAGCAGCAGGCTGTCATTGCCATTGGCGCGATTGTCGGTGCTCGCCATAAAGCCCATGGCAAACCGCATCGGTTGCAACAGCACAGCATCATCAAGCGTCGCAGCGCAGACCCGGCTCATGCGGGCGATGGTGTCGGGCTGCACAAGGCCTTTGCCGCTTGTGGCGAGCGGGGCAAAAAGTCCAGCCAAGCCTCTCGCATGGGTTATGCCGTTGGCGCTGCCAATGTCGGCGGCGTGCACTTCGCGCGAATTGAAATTGGCTCCGCCCTGATTGAACAGGAACAGATTGGGCAGGCTTTCAGGTACGCTGGTTGCCTGTTTGAAAAAGCGCGAGTTCAGGTTCACCTCGCTGCGGTCGGCTGCGATCATCGGCGCAACCCGCGCCTCTTCCGCTTCGGGCAAGCCGATATGGAAATCCAGCCCGAGCGGGGTGGCGATTTCATCAGCGAAATACTGACCGAGCGGCTTGGCGGCAAGGATGCGCACCAGATTGCCGACCGTCCAGGCATATGTCAGGGCATGATAACCCTGGCGCGTGCCCGGTTCCCAAAACGCGTCCTCAGCCGCAACGCGATCAACCATGTAGTCCCAATCGACCAACCCGCCGGCGCGGATCGGCGCGCGCAGATGGGGCACCGGGGATGTGTGGCACAGCATCATCGCAACAGTGGTGGCCTGTTTGCCACCAGCGGCGAAATCGGGCCAGATATCTGCAACCGGCCGATCATAGGCAATTGCGCCTTGTTCGATCAGGCGGTGCAGGCATAGCGCGGTTGCGGCTTTTGTGCAGGAATAGACCACCCCGATGGTATCGCGCTGCCATGGCGTGGGCGCGCTGTCGTCCGTGCCCCGGCGCGCAAATCCGCCCCACAGATCGACCAGCACATCATCCCCGCGCATCAGGCAGACGCTGGCACCCACTTCGCCGCGCAGAACGAAATTGGCGCGAAAGGCGGCGAGCACGTCGGAAAATTCAGGCGCGCACCACCCGCTGATCGCGCCCCGATCGCCCAGGTCTTCCAGAATGGCTGTCATGTG